>JBJMWF010000178.1:0-4534 GCA_045810265.1 Vitreoscilla sp.
ATCGCCACGCGCAGCGTGGGCATCTGCAGGCGCGCGAACCAGACCCGCACGGCGCTCGGGATCCGATCCTCGGTGAGGATGCTCTGGAACAGCAGCGCGACGACCTCGATCGTGGCGCGCTCCTCCTGCGTGTTGGCCGTGCTCTTGAGTTCCTGCTTCTGCTGGCGCAGGGCCTCGATCATCTCGGTCGGGGCGAGGTTGCTGCCTTCGTTGCGGCGCGCCTCGACGTGCTGGACGAACACCTGCTGCGCGGCGGCGATCGCCCCGGTCATCTCGCCCGAGGGCATCGAGACGCGCTGGGTGTTCATGAAGCCCTGGACGTGGCGCTCCATCGTGCGGCCGAAACGCCTCAGCGTGGCGTCGACCTGCACCTGTTGCGGCGACACGAACTGGCCGCCGCCGCCGCCGCCGCCGGCCGGCGCCTTGACGTTGCCGGTGACGCTGATGCCCACGTTGGGTGCTGCGGCACCCGCCGGTCCACCGCCATCGCCCATCGGGCGCAGCGTCGTGTTGCGCATGAAGTCGGCCATGCTGCCGCCGCCGGTGCCGGTGCTGCCGCCTGCGGAACTGCCGTTGCCGCCCTGGCCGTTGCCACCGGCGTAGCCGGACGCGCCCGCCGCACCGCCGCCGTTGTAACCGGCATCACCAGAGCCACCGCCCTGGCCGCCGCCGCCATGACCACCCTGGCCACCGCCACCGTTCTGGCTGCCAGGACTCGTCTGGCCGCCCCCCTGGCCGCCGTACCCTGCTTGTCCGCCGCCGTATCCGCCCGCGCCGCCGCCGCCTTGCTGGCCGTAGCCGCTCTGCCCGCCACCGCCCTGTCCACCGTAGCCACCCTGGCCCCCGCCTTGGCTGCCGCCCTGGCCGCCCGGCCCACCATAGCTGGTGGGTGCGAACTGGGTGCCGCCACCACCGGTGGTGACGCCGCCGCCGCTGGTGCTGCGGAAATCCTCCAGCGGCATCTGGCGCGAGGCGACCACTGGCGCGCGATCGACGCTGCGGCGGATCAAGGTGCGCAGGTTGACCTCGGGCAGCACGCCCTTCTCGATCAGGAAGCGGTTGGCCTCGTGGTACGCCTCGGTGGCGAGCGCCGAGATCTCGACCTTCATCGTGTTCTCGACATCGGCCCAGGCGTTGGGGCCGAAGTCGCTGTCGATGAATGAACGCACGATGACCTTGGCCAGCTGCTGCGGCCGGAATAGGTCATGGTCCGCGAGTTCATCCAGCCCTTCCAGCGCGGCCACGCGAGTCTTCAGGTCATTCAGCTCCCAGACGGCGACATCGACGATCGCCTGCGACAGCCGGGAGATGAAGATCTCCTTTTGCACCGTCTCGTCGTCGACCAGCATCAGCTTCTGCGTGTGGCCGGTCATCGACGCGATGAGCGCGCCCGAGCTCGTCGAGGGCTGTTCCGCGGCGGCCGCGTCGCGCAGCATCTCGTTCTGGCGCTCGATCCACTCCTGGCCGTGCGTCATCAGCAGCTGCAGCGTGTCGCGCCGCTGCTGGGCCACCGAGCGCTCGGCCGGCTTGTCCAGCGCCAGGCGGGCAGCCTCCAGCACGCCGGCCAGCAGGCGCGCGCCCGCCTCGGCGAGCTGCTCGGCGAACATCGTGCGAGCCCTGCGTGCGATATCTGGCGACGATTTGCCCTCGACCATCCGGTTGCTTCGCTTCCCTGGGGGTGTCTACCTGTGCAATCTACACCACGGCGCCCGCATTCGGGTCATTCGGGTCGATCTCGGTCTTGTTGCCCGTGTGCACGAGGTCCTCTCGCTTGACGCCCAGCCACATGGCGATGGCCGCTGCGACGAACACCGACGAATAGATGCCGAAGCAGATGCCGATGGTCAGCGCCATGGCGAAATAGTGCAGCGTGGGCCCGCCGAAGATGAGCATCGACAGCACCATCATCTGCGTGCAGAAGTGGGTGATGATGGTGCGGCTGATGGTGCTGGTGATCGCGTGGTCGATCACCTGCATCGTCGTGAGCTTGCGGAAACGGCGGAAGGTTTCGCGGATGCGGTCGAAGATGACCACCGACTCGTTGACGGAGTAGCCCAGCACCGCGAGCACGCCGGCCAGCACCGACAGGCCGAACTCCCACTGGAAGAACGCGAAGAAGCCCAGGATGATGACGACGTCGTGCAGGTTGGCCACGATGGCCGCGATCGAGAACTTCCATTCGAAGCGGAACGCGAGGTACAGCATGATGCCCACGACCACGCTGATCATCGCGTAGGCGCCGTCGCGCTTGAGCTCGTCCCCCACCGAGGGGCCCACCAGCTCGCTGCGCTTGAGCACCACGGGCTCTGCCTTGGCAGCGTCGACGCAGGACGGCCGCGTCACCACCTCGCCCTTGGCGGTGGTCTCGGTCTTGGTGGCCACGGTGCCCGCTTCGGCCTTGCACAGCGCGTCGAACACGTGGCCCGGCACCTGCTTCTGGTCGATGCCGGCCTTGGTCGGCACGCGGATGATGACGTCGTGCGAGGTGCCGTAGTTCTGCACCTGCACGTCGCCGTAGCCCAGGTGGCTGACGACGCCGCGCAAGCGCTCGAGGTCGGCGGTCTGCACGTACGTGGCCTCGACGGCGGTGCCGCCGGTGAACTCGATCGAGAAGTTCAGGCCGCGCGTGACCAAGAAGAACACCGCCGCCAGGAAGGTCAGCAGCGAGATGATGTTGAACACCAGCGCGTGCCGCATGAACGGGATGTCGCGCCGGATACGGAAGAATTCCATGTGAGTTTCCTTGGAGATCTGGGCGGATCAGCGCGCCGCGCCGCGCTGCTTGGTCGCGACGGCCTTGGCCGCGCCCCCGTCCTGGACGACGAGGTCATCCGGCTGCGGCACCTGGTCGCCCGGCTGCTTGGCGCCACCCTTCCACACCTGCCCGATCAGCACCGACTTGAGCTTCTTCTGGCGACCGTACCAGAGGTTGACCAGGCCGCGCGAGAAGAACACCGCCGAGAACATCGACGTCAGGATGCCCAGGCAGTGCACGATGGCGAAGCTGCGCACCGCGCCCGAGCCGAAGCCGAACAGCGACAGGCCGGCGATCAGCGTGGTGATGTTGGAGTCCAGGATGGTCGCCCAGGCGCGCTCGTAGCCGGCGGAGATCGCCGTCTGCGGCGCGCTGCCCGCGCGCAGCTCCTCGCGGATGCGCTCGTTGACCAGCACGTTGGCGTCGATGGCCATGCCCAGCGTCAGCGCGATGGCGGCGATGCCCGGCAAGGTCAGCGTGGTCTGGATCAACGACAGCACCGCCACCAGCATCAGCAGGTTGACGCCCAGCGACAGCGTGGAGATGACCCCGAACAGCAGGTAGTACGCGCACATGAACACGAGGATGGCGGCGAAGCCCCACGCGACGCTGTGCAGGCCCTTGGCGATGTTGTCGGCGCCCAGGCTGGGGCCGATGGCCGTTTCCTCGATGAACTCCATCGGCGCCGCCAGCGCGCCCGAGCGCAGCAGCAGCGACAGGTCGTTGGCCTCCGAGATGTTGCGCATGCCGGTGATCTCGAAGCGCTTGTCCAGCTGGCTGCGGATCGTCGGCGCCGTGATGACCTGGCCCTTGCCCTTCTCGAACAGGACGATGGCCATGCGCTTGCCGATGTTGTCGCCCGACACCGTGTGGATGATGTTGGCGCCCTTGGAATTCATCGTCAGGTTGACCACCGCGCCGGCGTTCTGCTGGTCCTGGCCGGGCTGCGCATCGGAAAGATCGTCGCCGCTGACGACCACGTCGCTCTTGACGACGATGTCGCCGCCGTCGCGGTACGGGTACTTCGAATCGCCGAAGGGAACCGGGCCGGTGCCGGCCGTGGCGGCGCTGGCCTCGGCGCTCTCGTCGAGCATGTGGATCTCGAGCGTCGCGGTGCGCCCGATCAGGTCGCGCGCCTTGGCGGTGTCCTGGATGCCTGGCAGTTCGACCACGATGCGGTCGGCGCCCTGCTTCTGGATCACGGGCTCCGAGGTGCCCAGACCGGCGACGCGATTGGCCAGCGTCGTCATGTTCTGCTGGATCGCCTCGTCCTGCGCCTTGACCAGTTCGGCCGGCTTGAGCGAGCCGATGATCTTCACGTCGGTGCCGTCGGGCGTGGAGTTCCACTGCACGTACGGGAAGGCGTCGTTCAGCGCGTTCAGGCCCTGCGTGGCCGCGTCCCGTTCGTGGAAGGTGACGGCGACGGTGTTGCCGTCACGCGTGACCGACGGGTGCAGCGACTTCTCGCGCATCAGCGTGCGGGTGTCGGAGTACAGCGTGGCGATCTTCTTGTCCAGGGCCGCCTTCAGGTCGACCTGCAGCAGGAAGTGCACGCCGCCGCGCAGGTCCAGGCCCAGGTACATGGGCAAGGCGTGCAGCGAGGCCATCCAGCGCGGCGCGCGCGCCACCAGGTTCAGCGAGACGGCATAGGGCGCGGCGTCCGGATCGGCATTGGCGCCGTTCAGGCCGGCGGCCAGCACGTCGCGGGCATGGATCTGGGTATCGGTGTTGGCAAAGCGCGCATGCACCGAGGTGCCTTCGAAGGCCACGTAGTCGGCC
>JBJMWF010000179.1:0-14613 GCA_045810265.1 Vitreoscilla sp.
ATATCCGTTATACGAATCCAGAGATGGGCGATGCGCGTCTTGTTCGGCAACATGGCGTGCCGCCGGCTCCGATCCCTTGAGTCCCGGCGCCTGTCCGCGGCAACGCGATGCCCCAGGCGCTCCCGATTCGGCTTGCGCCTGAAGTCTCGCGGCGATGTCTGCATTGCGCCGCGCGAGCCCTGCACCGTCAGGGTGCGCCGTGCGCCCGCAATCGTGCCAACCTCGCGATGCCCGCGATGCTTGCCTCCCGGCAACCATCCTCACTGCGCCGGCACGCCCTCGCGCCACCGCGGCCAGCGCGTGACGATGTCGGACACCAGCGGCCAGGCCGCCCGGTGGAGGTTGGCCGTGGCGATCGGAAAGCCGCCCGATTGCGCGTTCAGCGACTCCTGCGCCGTCTGCCCCGGATGCGGGCGATCGAAGTTCGCGCCCGTGCGCAGCACCGCCACGCGATGCAGGTCCAGGCGTCCGGCCGCCGCGCCGCGGCGCAGCGCCTCGTAGGTGGCGTTGTCTTCCTGCTGCGTCGTGCAATAGGTGCCCTTGCCGTCGGTCAGCAGCCGGGTCCAGCTCGATGCGCGCTCGCCCAGCCGCGTGCCGTGCCACCAGGTGTCGCCGGCCAGCGTGTCGCATTGCAGCACCGATGGGGCCGCCTGGGCGGCAGCCTGCGGATACTGCCGGCGGTAGGCCGCGGCGGTGTCGTTGTCCTCCAGGCGGGCGCCGGCGGAGAGCGCCAGCGCCCGCTGCAGCAGCGCTTCGTCGAGCTGGAACACCTCGGTGCCATATTCAAGCTTGGGCCTGGTCGACGGATCCGCCGCCCCGATGCCGACATAGCCGCCCTCCCATTGCGGCGGCGCCTCGGTGACGTCGAATTCCTGCTGCAGGCCGAAGTCGACCAGGTAGCGCGCCCAGGCCGCAGTGCCCAGCGTGCCGACGTTCGGGTCGATGCCGGCGATGCCCGTGACGACGAAGTACGCGTGCGAGAGGTCGAACTTGGGGCTCAGCGCCAGTGCCATGGTCGACGCGGCCGCGTTTGCATGGCCCATGCCGGTGGTCATCAGGCAGATGCCGCTGTCGGTGCACCGGACATCCGGGTACTGCGCCGACAGGCCGGCCACGCGAACGGACTGCTTGAGCGGCAGTTGGGCCAGCCACGGTGCGGCCTCGGGCCCGAACAGCGTGATGATCATGACCTTGACCGGACGCGCCGCGGGGGGCTTGGCCGCGGCGGCACGCGGCGCTGCCGCGATCAGCAGCGCGGCCAGGGTGGAGGCGGCGACGGCGGCGCGGCGCAGGGTCGAAGATGGACGTGACAAGACGGATTCCCCTTGGAGTCTTTCCGTCATTGTGCGTGCTCGGCCGCATCCCCTCGCGCTCCCCCGCAGGGCCGGCGCCCCAACCGACCTTTCCACCTCAGGTATTACATGAGATATACGTCTCAAGTGCCTGACATCGATCCTGATGCTTTACTTCAACAATTACCTTCAAGCCATTGACGCCGCGTCGTCATTTACTTTAAGCATTTTTCGCAAAGCACTGATCCATAAGAGTTTTCTACTTGTCACCCCGCGCATCAACTGACCCGAAGCCCGAGATCGACTTGCGCACCGTCGGCTGCCCCCAGTACTCCACGTGCCCCGCGCCCGAGATCTGCACGACCAGCGACTGCACCGGCCACAACACCGCGTTGCCCACGCCGCTGATCGACACGTTGGCCGTGTCCGAGCGCAGCTGTTCGGCGCCGATCTTTCCCTTGCCCGAAACCGACAGCCGCAGATGCTCGACC
The DNA here is from genome assembly GCA_045810265.1 of Vitreoscilla sp. Classification (GTDB taxonomy): domain Bacteria; phylum Pseudomonadota; class Gammaproteobacteria; order Burkholderiales; family Burkholderiaceae_C; genus Scleromatobacter. The sequence goes on from JBJMWF010000179.1 coordinate 1,784, forward strand.
TTGCCCGCCAGTTGCCCTTCGCCGGCGCCGGAGATCTCGAAATTGAGCTTGCCCACCTGCAACTGGTCGAAGCGCGCGACGCCCGAACCGGCCATGCTCACCGTCAACTGGTCGCCGCTGATGGGTCCGGGCGCGACCACGTCGTTGGCGCCGGACAGCGTCAAGCGGCTCAGGTGGCGCACCCTGACCTCCACCTGCGCACCGCTGCCGTTGTTCCAGAACTTCCAGCTGCCCGGCAGGTCGACGTGCAGGCGGCTGCCGGCCAGATGGATGTCGACGGCCTCCTGCGCCTGGGCGTCGCCCGCGACGAAGACCTCGTCGCGATCGCCCTGCACCAGGCGCACCTGGCCGGCCCCGTCCAGCACCACGCTGTCGAATGCGCCCGGCGCGTAGATCCTGCCCTCGGGCGCCTGCGCGTGCGCGAAGGCCGGTGCGAGCACGAGCGCGGCGAGCATCCATGAAGAGAAGTGGCGGTTCATATCGATTGCTCCCTGAGCTTCCTTGAAACGTCGCGGTTGGCGGTGATCAGCGTGCCGTCGGTCATGCGCGCGACGAGCTGCGAGTTCTCGTCGGGCGTCAGCGACTCGACGAAGTCGAGGTTGACGATGCAGCTGCGGTGCAGCTTGACGAACCTGGCCGGATCGAGCTTCTGCTCGAAGGTGACGATGGGCAGCCGCACCAGGTAGCTCTTGCCCTTGACGGCCAGCGCGGTGTACTTGGTGTCGGAACGCAGGTGCTCGATCGCGTCGACGCTGATCGGGAAGATGCGGCCCTGGTCGCGCACCAGCACGCGCGTGAGCGGCGCGCCGTCGGGCGTCTGCAGCGCATCGACCGCGCCGGCCAGCGCCGCAGGCGCGTCGCGCTGCACGTGGTTGATCGCCTCGACGAAGCGCTCGTGCGTGAACGGCTTGAGCAGGTAGTCGACGGCGTGCAGCTCGAAGGCGGTCAGCGCGTGCTCGTCGTAGGCGGTGGTGAAGATCACCGACGGCTGGTGGGCGTCGCCGGCCAGCGCCTGCAACACCTGCAGGCCGGTCAGCACGGGCATCTGGATGTCCATCAGCACCAGGTCGGGCCGCAGCGCGCGGATCTGCGCCAGCGCACTCGCGCCGTCGCCGCAGGTGGCCACGAGTTCAAGCGCGGGCATCTGCGCGACCCAGTCGGCCAGCGCCTCGGCAGCGAGCGGTTCGTCTTCGGCGATCAGGACTCGGGTGAGTGTCGTCATTGCGGTATCCAGAGATCGACGCGGAAACCCGCGCCGGGTTGGGTTCGAATCTGCAGGCGGGCGCGGCCGTCATAGTCGAGCGCGAAACGCCGTCGCAGTGCGGTCAGGCCGATGCCCGAGCGCGCGGGCGCCGGGTCGTCGAGCCGGGCCGGTTCGCAGCCGTCGCCGTCGTCTTCCACGCTCAGCTCCAGGCCCTGGTTCATCACGTTGCGCGCGCTGCGGATGCCCACGCGGCCGCCGTCCACGCGCGGCGCGATGCCGTGCTGGATGGCGTTCTCGACCAGCGGCTGCAGGCTCAGCGGCGGGATCTCGTCGGCGAAGGTGGCCGGATCGAGCTCCCACTCCACGCGCAGGCGCTTGCCCAGGCGCAGGCTCTCGAGCGCCAGGTAGTCGCGCACGAACTCGATCTCGTCGGCCAGCGGCACGCGATCCGCCGCACTGCGCTTGGTGTCGAGGACGTAACGCAGCATGCCGGCGAAGCGCATCAGCGCCGCCTCCGCGGCCTGGGCGTCCTTGCGAGTCAGCGCAATCAGCGAATTGAGCGTGTTGAACAGGAAATGCGGATTGAGCTTGCCGCTGATCACCGCCAGCTCGGCGCGCGCCAGCGCCGATTCGGCGTGCGCGGCCGCCAGCGAGGCGGCGCGCGCCCGGCGGCCCTGCAGCCAGGCCGTGAAGGCCGTCGCGATCGCCGCATAGGCGATCACGCCCCAGATCGCGCGCCAGAGCACCGTCTGCGCCAGCATCACGTTGGCGTAGACATATCCGTACAGCATCGACGAGACGGCGTAGTCGCAGGCCTGCCAGGCGACGCCGAACGCGATCGCGCCGGCGATGTGCAGCAGCACCTCGATGGCCGTGCCGCGCTGACCGTCCTGCATCCGGCGCACCCAGGGGAAGACGGCCACGCCCAGCACCATCGGCGGCCACAGGCTCAGCGTCGCCTGGTAGACGGCCTGCCACAGCTGCCACAGGCCGCGCTGGAATTCGGCGCCTGCCAGCACGTACAGCAGCCAGGCGACGGCGCAGGCGCAGCCGTAGGCAATCCACATCGAGCGGCGGCTGACGGCGTCGGTGACAGGCGGGGCAAGGTTCTCGGACATGGCGCCATGGTACGTAGCGGCCGCGCGACGCGGGACACCAGGGGACGGATCGCCGGAATCTTCGACCGGAATGCGGTTGGCCGGCGCCGGGCTGGTGCGCCTGGCCAGCAGGCGGCGGCCCGCAGGGGAAGGACTTTCCAAAGCGGCAAGACTATCGCCACGAATATGGTATTTCATTCCAGAATATTCAAGTTTTTCAGAAGCAGATTTCGGCGCCACGCCGATAGGATGGATGCCCATGCCACACCGGCATCCACCGCGGAACCGCTTGTCATGGAAATCTATCTCGACGCCAACGCCACCACCCCGGTGCTGCCCCAGGCACGCCAGGCGGCTCTCGCGGCCATGGCCGAGGACTACGGCAACCCGAGCAGCATCCACAGCACCGGCCTGCGCGCACGTTCGCTGATCGACGAGGTGCGCGCCCGTGCGCGCCGCGTGCTGGGCGCGCCGACCGGGCGGCTGCTGTTCACCAGCGGCGCCACCGAAGGCATCCAGACCGCGGTGTTGTCGGCGCTGGTCGGGCTGCGCGAGCGCCGCGCGCGCGGCGACGCGATTCCGCAGCTGCTGCTGCATGGCGCGACCGAGCACAAGGCCGTTCCCGAGTCGCTGCGCCACTGGAACGCGCTGCTTGGACTGGGCCTGCAGGTCGAGGCGATCCCGGTCGGCGGCGACGGCCGTCACGATCTGGCCTGGCTGCGCGAACGCGCGCCACTCGCGGGCCTGGTCTGCACGATGGCCGCCAACAACGAGACGGGCGTGATCAGCGATCTGGACGGTATCGCCGACGCCCTGGCCTCCAGCCCTGCCCTGTGGCTGGTGGACGGCGTGCAGGCGCTCGGCAAGCTGCCCTTGCGCCTGTGCGAGCGCCGCATCGACTACGCGCCGTTCTCGGGCCACAAGCTCTACGCACCCAAGGGCATCGGCCTGCTGTACGTGCGCGACGGCGCCCCCTTCACGCCGCTGATGGCCGGCGGCGGCCAGGAGGCGGCCCAGCGCTCGGGCACCGAGAACATGGCCGGCGTGGCCGCGCTGGGCGCGGTGCTGGCGGCGCTCGAGGACGGCGGCACCTTCCGCGGCGGCGCCACGCTCATGGCCTGGCGCGACCGTCTGTCCGAGGCGCTGGTCGAGGCCTTCCCGACCCTGGTCTTCAACGCGCCACCGGCGCTGTGCCTGCCCACGACGCTCAATTTCTCCGTGCCCGGCCTGGCCTCCAAGCTCTTGCTGGACCTGTTCGACGCCGCCGACGTGCGCGTCAGCGGCGGCTCGGCCTGCAGCGCCGCCAAGGCGCAGCCCAGCTACGTGTTGGAGGCGATGGGATTGCCCGCGTGGCAGACGGCGTCGGCCGTGCGCCTGTCGTTCGGGCCGGCCGCCGACGACGACTTCATCGCGCAGGCCTGCGAGCGCATCCGCGCCTGCGGCGTCTCACTGCGCGAGTGCTGCCTGGTGCCCAGCCAGCCGCGCACCCTGGCCGCCGACGGCCTGACGCGCTTCATCGTCGACGGCGCCTGTTGCTACCTGCTGGCCGACGCCGCCAGCCGGCGCTGCGTCGTGATCGATCCGCTGCCCGAGCTCGGCGCGCGCCTGGGCGACCTGCTGCGCTGCCAGGGCTACACGCTGGCGGCGGTGCTCGACACCCACAGCCATGGCGATCACGTGTCGTCCGCCGGCGAGCTGCGCGCTGCCCTGGCCGACCGGATGGACGACACAGGCCCGCTGGAGCCGCTCGGCTGGCCGCAGGGCGCCCGCGCGATCGCGCTGGGTGCGATGACGTTGACGCGGATGGCCATTCCCGGCCACACGCTGGATTCGACCGCCTACCTGCTGCACGATCCGCGCGGCCTGCGCCTGGCCTTCGTCGGCGACACCGTGATGCCCGGCGCCCTCGGCCGCAGCGACTTCGAGCAGAGTGCGCCGCTGTCGTTCGGGGCCTCGCTGGTCAAGCTGGCGCAGGTCGTCGGCCCGGCCACGCTGCTGCTGCCGGGCCATGACTACGACGATCGCTTCGCCAGCACGCTGGCCAGCGAGCGCCGCGCGCAGCCGCTGGTGGCACGGGTGCTGGGCGGGGGCCTGGACGCCGCCGGCTTCGCCGCCGCCAAGGCCGAGCTCGAACGCGGCCTGGGCCTGACCGGCTACCAGACGCTGGCCTGTGGCGCGCGCGTCGAGCCGCGCGACGACTCGCTGTCGCAGGAGCTCGCGCCGGCGGCGCTGCAGGCGCTGCTGCAGGCGCACCCGGACCTGCTGTTCGTCGACGTGCGCGAGGGCTACGAGCAGCGCCTGGGCCACGCGCCGGCGCTGGACGCGCCGCGCGTGCGGCACCAGGCGATCGCGCTGTCGCAACTGGTGCAGGCGCTGCCGGACTGGCTGGCGCTGCCCGTCGCCACGCCGGTGGTGTTCTATTGCCGCAGCGGCAATCGCAGCGCGCAGGCCGCGGGGGCGCTGCGCCGGCTGGGACATGACAACGCCTGGAGCCTGGCTGGCGGCATCGCCTTGTGGCGTCCGGAGGCCGCCAATGGGGCCGAATCGGGCGCCGAGCAGTCCGCCGCCGCCCTCGCCTGAGCGCCCGCACCTGGCAGTTGCGGCCCGTCTACAGGGCGCCCGGCGGGCAATTGAGAACGATTCTCATCGCCTACCCGGATGACCTCGGCAAGGCTGCTACCACAGGTTGATGCGGCCATGACGCCACACCAAGCTCGCCGCGACGGCGTATGCTCGCGCCCTTTCCCGTTTTCGAGAGGTTCCCGATGGCTACCGCTGCACCCGCCAAGACTTCCGCCTTCATGAAGGCCCTCAAGCCGAGCCCCGCCCTCGCCGCCATCGTCGGCAGCGAACCCTTGCCGCGCACTGCGGTCACCAAGGCCCTGTGGGACTACATCAAGGCCCACAACCTGCAGAACCCGGCCAACAAGCGCAACATCCTGTGCGATGCCAAGCTCAAGGCGGTGATGGGCAAGGACGAAGTCACGATGTTCGAGATGACCGGCCTGGTCGGCAAGCACCTGAGCTGAAGACGACCGCGTCACGCGCGCGCGTGACGCGCCTCAGCGCGCGGGGGCCCTGCCCGCGCTCAGGAGCCGGACCGTCAGGCGCTCGAAGCGCGGCACGTCCACGTCCTGCACGACTTCGACGGCGCGCTCGCCCAGCCCCGGCCCGCGTCCCAGCGGCCAGCTGAGCGTGCTGCCGTAGTCGGCGCCATCGCCGGCCGCCACGTCCACCAGCATCTTCTGGCTGCGTTTGACGAGCGAGGGATCCAGCCAGACCGCCGCGGCGAGCTCGTCCCACATCGGGAAGCCCTCGCCGAAGCGCGCGACGTAGGTCGCCACCGGCGTCGCCGCGTGGGCGATCTCGGCATAGAGCTCCTTGCGAAAGAAGGTCCGCGTCGTCGGATCGACCGGAATCTGCACGACCCGCGGCCACGCCTCGTGCAACACGGCCGACGCGGCCTCGGCGTCCCACAGCATGTTGAACTCGCGCCGCGGCGAATGCGCGTACTCGTCGGCGAAGCTGTTGTCGGCGGCGACCGGATTGAAGCTGCCGCCCATGAACACGAGCTCGCGCGCAGCCGCGGCAAAGCCGGGGTCCTGGCGCGCGGCCAGCGCGAGATCGGTCAAGGCGCCACCCATCCAGAGCGTCACCTTGCCGGGATGCGCGCGCACCGCGCGCAGCATGAAGTCCACGCCGCTTTCGGTCTGCACCTTCAGCGACGGCGCCCCGGCCGCCAGCGCCGGCACCAGGAACGGATCGGCGTGGTATTCGGCGCGCGGCCGGCCGCCGAACGATTCCGTCCAGGCGCCTTTCCACACCAGCGGCCCGTAGCGGCGCTCCCAGGCCTGCATGCGCGCGGCGCTGTTCAGGAGCGGCAGCGCGGAGCCCGCGTAGACGGGCACGTCTGGCCGCCCCACCAATTCGAGCATCCGCAGGGTCTGCGCGATCTCCTCGTCGCGCCAGCCGTCACCGCTGCTGACGACGATGCCCAGCACGTCCACGTCCGGCGCCTGCAGCAGCATGAGCACCGAGTTCATGTTGCTGCCGCCTGGTCCGAACATGTCCTGGTCGACGATGACCAGCCGGCGGGCGTCGGCGGCCTGGGATGCGGCGCTCAAGGCCAGCAGGAAGGCCGCCAGGACGGCGGCGAGCAAACGGTTCATGGGAGCCTTTCTGGGCGACGGGGAAAGTTCCGGCGACGGCAAGCAAGGCCTGTACCGCCGAGTATCTGGCGTGCCATTTGCCGAGAGCGCCGTTTGCGCCGCGCAATATCACGAGTCGCCTGAATACTCGCTGACCCGGCTTCAATCCCATACTGAACAGCAGCGGTAACGGCGTATCGCCGGCCAGGAAGTCGCGAGCTGATCCATGCTTGCGGTCCGACAAGAATCACAACAGGGATACTCCCGATGATCATCTGGACTGTCATCGTCCTCTATCTGGCCTGCATACTCGCCGTGCACTATCGCGGACGCGTGCGCCACAGCTTCTGGGGGCAGGTATTCGACCACTCCGGCCTGCTCGCCCCGGTCAACGTGTTCCTCTACGCGTTCTCGGGCGTGCCCAACAAGCCCTACGCTTGCACGGCGCAGTTCCCCGAGCTGGAGGCGTTGCGCCAGAACGCCGCCGTCATCCGCGAGGAAGGCCTGGCGCTGATGGCCCACGCCCGGATGAAGGCGCCGGACCAGAAGGACGACGCCGGCTTCAATTCATTCGCCAAGTCAGGCTGGAAGCGCTTCTACCTGAAGTGGTATGGCGACGCTCACCCTTCAGCCGAGCGCTTGTGTCCGCGAACCACTGAACTGCTGCGCGGCATTCCCAGCGTCAGCGCCGCGATGTTCGCCACCTTGCCGCCCGGCGCCGTGCTCAATCCCCACAAGGATCCCTACGCGGGCTCGCTGAGATACCACCTGGGCCTTGTCACGCCCAACGACGATCGTTGTTATATCGAGGTCGACGGACAACCCTACAGTTGGCGCGACGGCGAAGGTGTGATATTCGACGAAACCTTCATCCACAAGGCCGAGAATCGCACCAATGTGGAGCGGCTGATACTCTTTTGCGACGTCGCCCGTCCCATGCGATATCGCTTCGCACGCAGTTTCAATCTCTGGTTCGGGCGCCACGTGGTCGCGGCGGCCAGCTCGCCCAACGAGCCTGACGACCGCACGGGCCTGATCAACCGCCTGTTCTTCCTGTCCGACCGCGCCGGCCAGTACCGGCGCCGCTTCAAGGCTTGGAACCGCACGGCCTACAAGCTGGCCAAGGCCGGACTGGCCGCGGGCCTGCTGGCAGCGCTGCTGCTGCCCGTGCTGCCCGGCTCGTATCGCACGATCCACAACGTGATCTCCGCGCGCGCGGCCGGCCACGGGCACGCCACGCCGTCGACCTTCAACTGAAACGGTTTGTATGCACCGGCCCAAGCGTGACGACCTCACGCTTGCCGGCTGCTCCCGCTGCGGTTGTCCGCTACGATCCAGCTCAGCGATGGGCCGTCCGTCCACCGCGACGAACCGCCCCTGAACTGCGAAATGGCCCTCGAAGAACTGCGCCTGACGACCCGCGCCGAGCACGACCGGCTGGAGCACCTCCTGCGCCTGGCCGAGCCGATGACGCTGGAACGCTACGGCACCATCCTGTGCGGCTTCGATGCCTTCCTGCGCGTGTGGGAGCCGCGCATCCACGCCGCCTTGCCCGAGCGCCTGCAGTCCTGGTTCCGTGCGCGCCGGCGCGGCGGCCTGGCCAGCGCCGACGTCGAATGGCTGCGCGCCGTCGCGGGCCTGGCCCCCGTCCCGATGAGCGCCAGGCTGGCGGCGACCCTGCCGCTGGGCGACCTGGCCGAAACCATGGGCTCGCTCTACGCCATCGAGAGCTCGATGCTGGCCGGCCGCGCGATCACTCCCCAGCTCAAGCGCACGTTGGGGCTGGGGCAAGGCCGTGGTGCCAGCTTCTTGCACGGCTTCGGCGGCGAGACCGATGCGATGTGGACCAGCTTCGGCGTGCTGGCGGCGCTCGAGATCGGCGAGTCCCCGCGCAACGCCGTGAGCGCTGGCCAGAGTGCAAGGCGGACGTTCGCCGCGTTGATCGACCTGTTCGCCCCGATCGCGCCGGCGGCGCCCCAATTCCCGCCGGCTCGCACCGAGCCCTTGCAACGCATCGCCCCGGCGCTGCTGGCCGCCTTCGGCGTCAGCGCCGACGGCACCGTCCCGCCGGCGCCGCTGGCCGATATCCACATCGACCTACCGGGCGAAGACTCGTCCGAAGACCACCCGACGCTGGTGGAGCTGCCGCTCGATGACGGCGACGACGAGGGCGGCGACACCGAGCGCGTGCCGCTCTGATCGGCGCTTGCGGTCGCCTTGCTAGCGGCTGCCGCAGCCAGGACCCTCGAAAGTCCAGGTGGTGACCTTGCCGTTCTCGACCAGAAAGCGCGTCGTGCACGTGATCGGCGTCGGCTGACCGACCGGCGTCGTGACGCCGACGCCCCCGCCCACCTGCGTGTGCCCGCCGCCAAAACCGAAGCCGCCGATGCTGAAGCTGACCGTCGGGGGCGGGACGTCGCCGCTGTGGACGACGTACGTCAGCCACTTGCCATGGTCGATCTGCTCTTCGGACGCGGGCTGGCCCCAGCGGGCGCGCAGCGTCTCCTCGGGCGCCCCCTGCCACTGGCCCAGCGCCTGTTCGTAGGCGTCGCGGCCGGACAGCGGCGCGGCGCAGCCGCCGGCCAGGGTGGCCAGCATCAGGGCGCCGGACGCAAGAAGGAGTCGGGGAATCGTGCGCATCGCTGTCTCCTGTTGGGCTGGTGCAGTGATGATGCCTGTTGCTGGAGCAACGTGCTTGCCCGGGCGCGGCAGGCGTCGGATGGGCCCGCGCCGGCCAGGCCTTATTCATGATGATTGACATCCATTATTCATGATGGCTAAACTCTAAATATCGAATCTCCTGCTGGAGCAACCATGCCGCGCGTTTCCCGGGCCGAGGCCGAAAGCCACCGCGAACAGATCACCGAGGCGTCCTCGCGCCTGTTCCGCGAACGCGGCATCAAGGGCGTCAGCGTCGCCGACCTGATGGGCGCCGCGGGCCTCACGCACGGCGGCTTCTACGGACACTTCGAATCCAAGGACGCCCTGGCCGGCGTGGCGGTGGCGCGCGCATTCGACCAGTCGGCCGAGCGCTGGCGCAAGCGCATCGCCGCCAAGCAAGACGGCCCCGGGCGCCGCGCCGTGCTGGTCGACAAGTTCCTGACCCCGCAGAGCCTGAAGGACGTCGGCACCGGCTGCCCGTCGGTCGCGCTGGCCTCCGATGTCGCACGCGAGCCGGCCGGCGCGCCGATCCGCACGGCCTACCTGGACGGCCTGGAGTCGCTGCTGCAGATCCTGGCCAGCGTCGAACCAGGACCGGACGCGGCGAGCCGGCGCGCCGCCGCGCTGGCCGACTTCGCGACGTTGGCGGGCGCGATGATGCTGGCGCGCGCGACCGAGGGCGCGCCCCTGTCGGCCGAGATCCTGGCCGCCGCGCGTGCACGTCTCGTGTCCGCGCCGGCCTCGCAGTTGTCCGCACGCCACAAGACCAAGGAAGCCTGAGCCATGTTCGCCACCCCCGTCGCCCACTGGTTCGGCCGCCGCGGCATCCACTTCTCGTGGATCGTGATGGGCATCGCCTTCCTGACCATGCTCACTTCGTCCGCCGCCCTCGGCCTGCCGGGCGCCTTCCTGCTGCCGCTCAGCAAGGAGTTCGGCTGGAGCACCGACGCGATCTCCGGCGCGATCGCGCTGCGCTTCGCGCTGTACGGGCTGATCGGCCCGTTCGCCGCGGTGCTGATGGAGCGCTACGGGCTGCGCCGCATCATCTGCAGCGCGCTGCTGCTGATCGCCACCGGCATGGTGCTCGCGACCCGCATGACCGCGCTGTGGCAACTGGTGGTGCTGTGGGGCCTGGTGCTGGGCGTCGGCTCGGGCCTGACCGCGCTGGTGCTGGGCGCGACCGTGGCCAACCGCTGGTTCGAGCAGCGGCGCGGCCTGGTGATGGGCATGCTGACCGCCAGCTCCGCCACCGGCCAGCTGATCTTCCTGCCGATCGCCGCGTCGCTGATCCAGAGCCACGGCTGGCGCATGGCGGTGATCCCGGTCTTCACCAGCTGCCTGGTGGTCGCGGGGCTGGCGTTCTGCCTGCTGCGCGACCGGCCCAAAGAGCTTGGCCTGCGGCCGTTCGGCGCCGACCCGGCCCACGTCGAGCCGGTGACTGCGGCATGGCGGCCGGACTTCGCCGAGCCCATCCGCACGCTGTTCATGGCCTCGCGCAGTGGCGCGTTCTGGGTCCTGTTCGGCACCTTCTTCGTCTGCGGACTGAGCACCAGCGGCCTGATCCAGACGCACTTCATCACGCTGTGCGGCGACTACGGCCTGGGTCCGGTGCCGGCCGCCTCGGTGCTGGCCACCATCGGCGCCTGCGATTTCATCGGCACCATCGCCTCGGGCTGGCTGTCCGACCGCTACGACGTGCGCAAGCTGCTGTTCTGGTACTACGGGCTGCGCGGGCTGTCGCTGCTGTGGCTGCCGCACTCCACGTTCACCATCGTCGGCCTGTCGCTGTTCGCCGTCTTTTACGGGCTCGACTGGGTGGCCACCGTCCCGCCGACCGTGCGCCTGACCAGCGCCGCCTTCGACAAGCAGCGCGCGCCGATGATCTTCGGCTGGATCTTCGCCGGCCACCAGCTTGGCGGTGCCGTCGCGGCGTACGGCGCGGGCCTGACCCGCACGGTGATGCAGTCGTACACCCCGGCGCTGTACGCCGCCGGACTCACCTGCATCGTGGCGGCCGTGGCGATCTTCCTGATCAGGCGGCCGGGGGCGGCCAAGGCGGCCTGACGCCCGCCCCTTCCTGGCTGGGTATGCGGGTTGCCCAACCTTGGGCACCACAAGCCCCAGCCAGGAGAGAGCCATGCCCACCACCCAGCCAGCCACGACCGCGGGCGCCGCGTCGCAGGAATCGTCTGCCGACGCGCTGCAACTGCTGATGGCCGAGCATCGCGAGGTCAAGGCGATGTTCCAGCAGTACCAGAAGCTGGCCGACGCCGGCGGCAAGGGCGACGAGCGCATGCTGCTGGCCAGCCAGATCTGCGTGGCGCTGACGCTCCACACGCAGCTCGAGGAGGAGCTCCTCTACCCCGCCGCACGCGAGGTGTTGACGCGTGACGAGGACATCGTCGACGAGGCCTACGTCGAGCACGCGGGCGCAAAGAACCTGATCTCGCAGCTCAAGACGATGACCAGCGACCAGCCGCTGTTCGACGCCAAGGTGAAGGTCCTGGGCGAGTACATCGACCATCACGTCAAGGAAGAGGAATCGCAGTTCTTCCCCAAGCTGCGCCAGACGCCGCTGGACCTGGAGGCGATGGGCGAGCAGATGGCCCAGCGCAAGAAGCAGTTGATGGCGATGCCCGAGCCGTCGTGAAGCTGAACGGCGGCTCCGCGCCATACCGCGAACACGGTACGGGGTATGCCACCGGAACGCCGCTGGCGATGGTTCGCCGACGGCTTCTTCATAGGTAGCGAGCCGCTTTCCGACGCGACGAGAGGGATTGCCAGGGCCGGCCTTTCCCCCTGTGATTTGTCATATTGCCATGCTGGAATCCGGGCCGGTCGGGCGCCACGAGCGCTCGATCCAACACAAACCCCTGGAGATTCGAGCATGCATTCGTCCCTGACCCTCCGTCCCGCGATCTGCGGCGCCCTCGCCGCCTTCGCATTCGCTTCAGCACCAGCCGCCCGCGCCGCCTCGCCCGTCGAGAACTACGCCCTGGCCATCAGCTGGGAGCCGGCGTTCTGCCTCACGGTGTCGGGCAAGCCCGAGTGCGCCAGCGAGACGCCGAGCCGCCAGGACGCGCACGCGTTCTCGCTGCACGGGCTGTGGCCGCAAAGCGGCTCCTATTGCGGCGTCTCCGCCGCGCAGCAGTCGGCGGACCAGGCCGGCAAGTGGTCGACGCTGCCCGCCGTCGTGCTGCAGCCGGACACCGAGGCGGCACTCAAGGTCGAGGAGCCCGGCACCCAGTCCTATCTCGAACGCCACGAGTGGACGGAGCACGGCACCTGCTCGGGGCTGTCGCAGCAGAACTTCTTCGCGCCCACGCTGGCCATGCTCGACAGCATCAACGCCAGCAACCTGGGCTCGACCGTGAGCGCCAATGTCGGCGGCCACGTGACGCTGGCCCAGCTGCAGGCAGCGGCCAAGCTCGACTACGGCACCTACGCCAGCACCGACATCGAGTACCTGTGCATCAGCTCCGGCGGCAAGTCCTACCTCGAGGAAGTGCGGTTCCACATGCGCCTGCCCAACCCGCTGCCGACGACGGTGCAATCGTCGTACATGGCCAAGCCGCTGCGGCCGGCGTCATCGAGCCAGCTCTGCAAGAGCAGCGCGTCGATCTACATCAAGGCCGTGACGAACTGACCGCGTCCGCGCCGGCGCCCGACGGCAACGAGGCCGCCGGCTGCGGCGCGCCACACGGCGGTGGCGTGAAGGCG
>JBJMWF010000180.1:0-7100 GCA_045810265.1 Vitreoscilla sp.
ACCTGCGCCAGCACGTCGGCGCGTCGGCGCTGGGCCTGTGGCGTGTCCTGGCGGCCCTGGCGCCGCACCGCCAGGATCATCTTGTTCTTGCTGGTGTGCTCCAGCGCGACGAACTCGAACACCTGCGCGTCGTAGCCATGTGCCTCCAGCAACAGCGCGCGCAGGCCGTCGGTGACCATCTCGGCCTGCTGGCCCAGGTGGATGCCATGCTGCAGCATCGGCTTGAGCAGCGAGGGCATCTGCATCTGCGGCCGGATCTGCTTGTGGCAGCACGGCGAGCACATGATGATGGACGCGCCGGCGCGGATACCGGTGTGCAGCGCGTGGTCGGTGGCGGTGTCGCAGGCGTGCAGCGCGATCATCACGTCCAGGCGCTCGGGCACGAAGCTGCTGACGTCGCCGGCCTCGAAGCGCAGGCCCTCGAGACGGCATTTGGCGACGGCGTCGTTGCACAGCTTGACCAGGTCGGGCCGCAGTTCGACGCCGACGATGTCCAGCGCCCGCGCCGAGCCGGCGGCCTGGCGCCGCAGGTAGTCGTGCAGCGCGAACGTGAGGTAGCCCTTGCCGGCGCCGAAGTCGACCACGTTGAGCGGCGCGGTCGCACCGATACCGGCTGATTCCAGCGCGTGCGACATCACCTCGACGAACTTGTTGATCTGCTTCCACTTGCGCGCCATCGCCGGCACCAGTTCGTGCCGCGCGGTGGTGACGCCCAACTCGACGAGGAAGGGCGCATCCAGGCTGAGGAAGCGGTGCTTCTGGCGATCGTGCAAGGCGCCGTCCTCGTCGCTGGCGGCCGCCACCGCGCCACGCGTCGCGTCATCCGCATTCGGCTTGGCGCGATGCAGGGTGTAGCGCCCCTTGCGACTCATCATCAGCTGCAGCTCGGCGTCGCGCGCGAACAGGTGCGCGTGCGCGAAACGCGCGCCGACGAGGCCGGCGATGGTCTCGAGCCCGGCCTCGACCGGCTCGTTCTTCGTGATGTCCTTGGTGCGGTGCCTGAAGACGAACGACAGGCAGCGCTCGCCGCGCAGCACCAGGGGCCGCGCGGTGACGCGATCGAGTTCGTCGCCCTTGGCCACCGGCTTGCTGAGCAGGATGCGAGTGACGCTGCCGTCGGCCACGCCTTGCGCCAGCGACTGCAGAAAGCGCTCGCGCTGCGCGAGGTCGGCCAGCGACGCGGCGCCGGCGTTCAAGGGCGACGAGTCAACCGCGGTTTCAACGGATTCAGGGGACACGGCACGCGCCGCGTCGGTGCGGCGTCAGGTAAGCGAATGCTGCATTTTCCCGCAGCCCGCGCTTTGCAGCCACGGCCGTGCGACGATAGCCCTCCTTTTCAACTGCAGTGGATCCGGCATGAGTCTGCATGGCCGCCCGAAAGGCGCATCGACCGCAGCACGCGGCGCGGAGCTGGCCGCATGAGACTGGCCCACCTTCTGGCGGCTGCACGCCTGCTCGTACGGCTGGCCTTCGCCGCCGCCACCGCGCTGCTGGCCGCCAACCCGGCCCGCGCCGCAGACCAGATCAACGCCGTGCCGCGCGTGCTGGCGCTGGCGCCCGCCTCGGCGCCCTCCGCCAGCACCGGCGGCGCGTTGATCGTCGGCTCCAAGCGCTTCACCGAGTCGTACATCCTCGGCGAGATCCTGCGCCAGACCGCCGCCACCGCCGGCCCAGCCGAACACCGCCAAGGCCTGGGCAACACGGCGGTCGTGCTGGCCGCTTTGAAGGCCGGCGCGATCGACGTCTATCCCGAGTACCTGGGCACGATCGACGCCGAGATCCTGGGCCACCGCACGCCCGCCTCGCGCGAGCTCATCGCCAAGGAGCTGGCCGAGCAAGGGCTTGGCCTGGGCGTGCCGCTGGGCTTTGCCAACGGCTACGCACTCGCGATGCCGGACGAGGAGGCCGAGCGCCTGCACATCACCAGGATCAGCGATCTGGCCGACCACCCCGACGTCGTGCTGGGCCTGTCGCACGAATTCCTGGGCCGCGGTGACGGCTGGCCCGGCTTGGCCAGGCGCTATGGCCTGACGGTGCGGCCGCTGGGCATCGACCACGGCCTGTCGTACGACGCGATGGCCAGCGGCAAGATCGCCGTGACCGACATCTACACCACCGACGCCCAGATCGCGCCGCGCCACCTGCGCGTGCTGGCCGACGACAAGGACTACTTCCCGCACTACGACGCCGTGCTGCTCTATCGGCTGGACGCCGCCACGCGCCATCCCGCGCAATGGCACGCGCTGCAAGGCCTGGCCGGCCGCATTCCGGCCGCGTCCATGATTGCGATGAACGGCCGCGCCGAACTGCGCCACCAGCCGTTTGCCGACATCGCCAAGGACTTCCTCGGCGGCCATCTCGACGCCACCACGGCTGCGGACGATTCCCGCGACAGCAGCGCCGGCCATCGCTTCCTCGCGCGCCTGTTCGCCGCCGACCTCGCGCCGCTGCTGGGCCAGCACCTGCTGCTCGTGGCCGTGGCGGTGGTCTGCGCGACGCTGCTGGGCGTGCCGCTGGGGGCCGCGGCCGCGGCGTATCCGCGCAGCGAAGGCCCGGTGATGGCCACCGTGGGCGTGCTGCAGACCATTCCCGCCCTCGCCCTGCTGGCGATGCTGATCCCCGCGCTGGGCCGCATCGGCACCGCACCGGCGCTGGTCGCACTGACCCTGTACGCGCTGCTGCCCATCGCACGCAACACCGCCACCGGCCTACTGGGCGTGTCCGCCGGCTTGCGCGAGGCCGGCACCGCACTGGGCCTGACCCCGTCGCAGCGCTGGCGCGCCGTCGACCTGCCGCTGGCGCTGCCCACCATCATGGCGGGCATCGGCACCGCGGCCGTCATCACGGTGGGCACCGCGACGATCGCCGCCTTCGTCGGCGCCGGCGGGCTGGGCGACCGCATCGTCACGGGGCTGGCGTTGAACGACCACGCGATGCTGCTGGCCGGCGCGGTGCCGGCGGCGGCATTGGCACTGGTCGTGCAAGGACTGTTCGCGCTGGTCGAACGCCTGGTCACGCCGCGCGCCCAGGCCTGAGACGCGCGCGCCCGCGCCGCGGTCTAGTCGTCCGAGCGGCCCGTGCTCTGGCGGTCGTGCTGGTAGCGGTGGGCGGTCGGCAGCGGCGGCAGCCACGACTCGCGCCGGACGCTCCAGCATTCGTAGGTCGGCACCAGCTGGTCGGGCGCATCGAGCGCGCCCAGGTGCAGCTCGATCTCGTCGCCGAAGCCTGCGAAGACCGACGAGCCGCAGCGCGGGCAGAAATGGCGGCCGCGATAGTGGTGCGTCTCGCCTTCGATGGTCACGGCGTCGCGCGGAAAGATCGCCGCCGCGAAGAAGATCGCGCCGTGGTGCTTGCGGCAGTCGAGGCAGTGACAGATGCCGACGCGGTACGGCGGCCCTGACGCCGCGAATCGCACATCGCCGCAAAGACATCCGCCAGTCAGCCTGTCCATGGTGCCTCCTTCTAGGCCGCAACCGGGGCGGCCGGCGGCTGCACCGCCTGTGCCACGCGCCGCACCGGCGTGCGCATCAGCATGAATTCCTCGGCCAGCGTCGGATGCACGGCGATCGTCTGGTCGAAGTCGCTCTTCCTGGCGCCGCAGGTCACCGCCACGGCCAGGCCTTGCACGATCTCGGGCGCCTCGGGGCCGATCATCTGCACCCCCAGCACGCGCTGGTCCAGGCCGTCGACCACCAGCTTCATGAAGCTGCGCTGGGTGCCGCCGACGAAAGCCGTCTTCATCGGGCGGAAGTCGGCCGCATAGACGTCGACCGGCCCGCGCAGCGCAGCCTGCTGCTCGGTCAGGCCGACGGTGCCGATCGGCGGATCGGTGAACACGGCACTGGCCACCACGCGGTGGTCGACGCGCTTGGGATCCTTGCCGAATTCGGTGTCGGCGAAGGCGCGCGCCTCGGCAATCGCCACGGGCGTCAGGTTGACGCGGTCCGTGACGTCGCCCACGGCCCAGATCGTGGGCACCGCCGTGCGGCTCTCGGTGTCGACCGCGATCGCGCCCTTGGCGTTCAGCTGCACGCCGACCTGCGCCAGCCCCAGGCCCGCGGTGTTGGGCCGGCGGCCGGTGGCATTGAGCGCGGCACGGGCACGCAGCACGCTGCCGTCGGCGCGGTGCAAGGCGAAGCCGGCGTCCTCGCGCTCCAGGCGCTGCAAGGCCACCCCGCAGGCCAGCGTGATGCCGCGTTCGCCGAGCGCGAGCGCGAGACGCCCGCGCAGCTCCGCGTCGAAACCGCGCAGCGGATAGTTGTCGCGATAGGCCAGCGTCACCTTCGCGCCGAGTCCGGCCAGGATGCTGGCGAATTCGACCGCGATGTAGCCGCCGCCGATGACCAGCAGCGACTCGGGCACCTCGCGCAGGTCCAGCACTTCGTTCGATGTCATCGCCGCAGCCAGACCCGGGAAGGCGTCGGCGGACGGCGCGCCGCCGGTCGCGATCAGGATGCGCGGCGCGGCCAGGCGCCGGCCGCCGACATCGACTTCGCAGTCCGACTTCAGCCGCCCGCGCCCGCGCACGGTCTCGACGCCGGCATTGAGCAGCATCTCGTCGTAGATCTTCTCCAGGCGATCGATCTCGCGCTTCTTCGCATCGGCCCAGCGCGGCATCTCGAAGCGCGCCTGCACGTCGCTCCAGCCGAAGCCCTGGGCATCCTTGAATTGGTGCGCGAAGCCGGCCGCGTACATCATCAGCTTCTTGGGCACGCAGCCGCGGATCACGCAGGTGCCGCCGAAGCGATCGGCCTCGACGATCGCGACCCGGGCGCCATGCGCCGCGGCCCGCCGCGAGCCGGCCACGCCGCCCGAGCCACCGCCGATCACGATCAGGTCGTGGGTCATTTCCATGAAGCTCTCCGCGCTTGCTCTTGAAGGAAAACGAAAGGCGGCGCCCTTCGGGGGCTCCATGCTCGCAGAGTTTGAATCCCTGCGCGATGCGCACGGCAACTCGACCGCAAATCGGTCTTCGCGTTACGAGCGCAGCGTTTGCTTACATCCGCGGCATCCGCATTGCCGGGTTTGCCTCCGCCAGGAAACCGGCGCGTGCCGAGCTTTCAGCAACTCACATCAACCTCTCGGAGAGATCTCATGCAAAGCTATCAGAAGAAGTTGTCCGCCGTGGCCGCCGCTGCCGCCCTGCTGGCCGGCATCGGCGCCGCCATCGCGCAGTCGACCGACACCACCACCACGACGACCACGACGCAGTCCTCGCAGGCGGCTCCGGCCACGTCGACCGACACCAGCGCCACCTCGAACGGCGCCGCCACGACGACCACCCCCGCTGATCCGTCGGCCACCCTGAACAGCACCGCGCCCACCGACACCACGACGACGACCACGACGGACACGTCGGCTGCCCCGACCGCCGCGACGACGTCGACCACGCCCGCCGCGGACACCTCGTCGGCCGCGCCCGCCGCCACCAACGACACCTCGTCGGCGGCGTCCAGCACGGACACGTCGTCCACCGTCACCACGCCCGCACCGCGCTCCGACCGCAACTAAGAGCGCGCGACCACCGAGTGACCCGCGCTCGCCGCCCGCAGCTGCGGGCGGAACCCCGGGCCCGGGCCGATCGCCGCCATGACCCTCCGGCGTGGCGGCGATCATCTTCCCCGCGCGACTGCCCCATGCGGCGCGCTCTCCGAGTGACCGGGGCTCCCTGTCCGTTCGCAAGGGCGGACCTTCGGAGCGCGGCTCGATCGCCGCCGTGTCCGTCCGGCACGGCGGCGATCTTCACATCCGGGCTTGTGCGTGCGACACGCGCTCGGCCCCCTGCCTGACGAAGCGCTCGAACGCCTGCAGCAAGGATTCGTAGCGCGCAGGGGCCTGCTCGATCTGCGCGAGTGCCGCGCACGTGGCCTCCAGCGTGCTCAGTTGAGACGGCAGACGCGCCTTGCGCAGCGCCGCGTAACGCGCCGGCCCGGACGGGGCGATCGACCATCTCGGCAAGGACTGCAGCAAAGGATTCGCGTGCAGCATGCGCAGGGTCTTGCGCCAGGTGCCATCCAGTACCACCAGGCGCTTCGGTCGAGCGGTCGAACCGAGCTCCTGCGGCGCTGCGGACGGCTCGGTTGGGTAAAGGAGTGCGTTTCCTGATACACCACCGCCGAGCAGCGCCAGCAACACGGCGGGCTCGAAAGCCTCACCCACCACCACGCGACAGCGCGCCAGGCTCAAGCCCAGCAGCCGGACGCTGTTCTTGGCCTCGTCCGTCTCCCCAGGGTGCTGGAGCACCAGGACCTCGACCTGGTTGCCCACCCGCACGACGAGCGCGCAGACGCAGGTGCGCGCGGGCAGGCCGCAAGCCGCGCAGCGCGCGCGTGGGAACGAAAAAGGCGGTGTCTCGGACATCGAAGGTGCAGGCCCCGGCCTTGCTGCGATAGCCGGAACGCGACACCTTACAGGAGTTCAAGCGATGTACGACACGCACGACCAGACGGCCCAGGGCCAGGACAAGCTCGCCGACTTGATCAAGGACATCAAGTTCGCGATGTTCACCACCCACAAGCAGCAAGGCCACCTGCACTCGCGGCCGATGACGACGCAGAACAAGCGCATCGACGACGACTCGCTGTGGTTCTTCATGTCCCGCTCGGGCGATCCGGTGGCCGAGTTCGAAGGCGACGACCAGGTCAACGTCTCCTATGCGGATCCCGGTTCGGACACCTATGTCTCCGTATCCGGCATCGCGCAGGTCGTCGAGGACCCGGCTCGCAAGAAGGCGCTCTGGAACACGGCCGCCGAGGCCTGGTTCAAGGGCGGCATCGACGATCCCGACCTGGCGCTGGTGCGCGTGAAGATCGAACACGCCGACTACTGGGACGTGAAGGAAAGCAAGCTGGTCCAGCTGTACCGGCAGGCCGAGGCCGCCGTCACCGGCAAGCCGCCCAAGATGGGCGAGCACGGGCACGTGCGCCCGCATTGACGATGGGACGCGGGCGCGCGGCCCGCGTCTTCGATCGCGCCAGGCGCCTTTCAGATGAACATGCCGCCCGAAACCTCGATGCGCTGCGCGTTGATCCACCCGTTGGGCTCGGTCAGCAGCGCCGCGACGGCGTTGCCGACGTCATCAGGCAGACCCGTGCGGCCCA
>JBJMWF010000181.1:0-5660 GCA_045810265.1 Vitreoscilla sp.
CCACATCGCCGTCGTGCGGGCCAGCCTGCTGGCACGACGGACGGCGCTGTGACGTTCGCGGCCGCTCAGCGGCGGCGCATGGCCTGCGCGTAGTCGCCGGGCGTGCGGCCCACCAGCTTGCGGAAGTCGGCGATGAAGTGCGCCTGGTCGAAGTAGCCCAGGTCCTGCGCCAGCGCGGCCCACGAGACGGGCTGGCCGGCCTGCACGCGAGCGACCGCCTCGTGCATGCGGTAGCGGTTGATCACCCACTTCGGGCCGACGCCGACCTGCTCGTTGAACAGCCGCTGCAACGCGCGCAGGCTCATGCCGAAGCGGCGCGCGAGTTCATCGGCGGAGTGCAGCTCCAGATCGTCGGCGACCCTGTCGACGATGCGTGCGGCCAGCGATGCGGCCTGGTCGATGGGTGGCAGGCGAGGGCGCAGGAAATCCGCCGCGAACTGCGCCGCGGACGCGTCGTCCAGGCCCAGGACGCCGTCCAGCCTGGCCGCGTCTTCGCCGAACAGCGCCGTCGCCGCGATGGAACGGTCCGCGATGCTGGAGACGGCCCGGCCCAGCAGCGGACGAAACGCGCCCGGCCGGAACTTGATGCCGAAGGCCGACGAGCGACCTTGCAGCGTCCGCGTCCAGCGCCCGGTGTGCACGCCCCAGGCGTCCATCGTGCCGGGCTCGACCACGAGGTGCACGTTGGGGTGCGGCAGCGTCTCCTGCACCTGCGGCGGCAGGCCGTCCAGGTTCCAGCGCACGCTCCAGAAGTGCTCGATCCGGTCGGCAAGGTCGGCCGGCGCTTCGAAGCGGCCATGCGTGAATTCACCGGCCGCGAGCCGGTGCAGCACGCCGCGCGGTTCAGGGCTCGACGGGCGTCGCGTTTTTCCAATCGCCATCGGGGTTTCGCTGCTTCAATGACTGCGTGGCCAGCGTGCGGCCGCGCTGATTTCATGATGCCATGATGCGACCGCAGAGCCTTGTTGCCACCGCCCTGTTCCTGTCGCTCATCGCGCTCACCTGCGCCGCCGACACGATCCCGATCTCCAAGGAGCACCCGATGACTTCCCACAGCGCCGCCGGCCCGTTCGACGTCCAGCTCGCGCCGCAGACGCTCAGCGGCGTCGCCGAGCATAGCGGCCTCGGGCGCATGTCGCTGGACAAGCGATTCCACGGCGCGCTCGAGGCGACCAGCACCGGCGAGATGCTCTCGTTTCGCAGTGCAACGCCCGGCTCGGCCGGCTACGTCGCCATGGAGACGGTGCGCGGCACGCTCGACGGCCGCCCCGGCAGCTTCGTGCTGCAGCACAGCGCCACGCTGACGCGCGGCGAGCCGGCGCTGTCGGTCACGGTGGTGCCGGACTCGGGCACCGACGCGCTAATCGGGCTGGCGGGCCGCATGGTCATCGACATCGCAGCGGGCGGCGCCCATTCGTATCGCTTCGACTACACGCTGCCTTGAGGCCTGCAGCGAGGCTTGTAAGATCGCCGTGTGACCGAGACCGCCTATGAACGCCATCTGGAACGCGCGCATTCGCTGATGTCGCGCCGCGTGCGCAGCGGTGCCGCCGCGCTCAGCGGCGAGATCGCCAGCGCACCGGTGTCGCACCCGACGCTGAGGGCGCTGCGCGGCGACGTGGCGACCGCATTCGCACGCCAGCACGCCCGGTTTTCCGTCGCCTTCGCCGAGGCGCTGCTGCAGGCATTCGCCGAGTTCACGCGCCCGCCGGCTGCCAAGGCACCGGGACAGTGGCTGGATCTGGGCGCCTTCGAGATCATGGACGAGTCGCGCATCCAGGACGAGATCGAGGTCGCCCAGGTGGTGCGCATCCTGGACGAGCATTGCGCGGTCGAGTTGCGGCGCCTGATCAAGTTCGAGGCGGCGCTGCATCGGGACGAGCTGGTGCGCGCCGCGGCCTCGCCGATCGGGCCGCCTTGCCTGGCTCGTGCGCTGTGGACGGCGTCCGAGGCGCTGGGCCTGCTCGAGCCGGTGCGAGCCGAGCTGGTGCGCAGCATGGCGCGCTGGCTGGCCCCTCGGTTGAACGAGATCTACGCCGCGCTGCGACAGGCCGGCTTTACCGACGCGTCGCAGCTGGAGGCGGCCGACCGCGCTTGCGAGATGCCGGAAGATGCCGCCAGTGTCGTGCCGGCCACGGGCTTCGACGTCACGCGGCCCGGCGCGTTGTTCGAGCTGCTCGATCTGGATGAGCAGCGCCCGGTGTTCGAGGCGTCGACCGCCGCGCTGCCGTTCGCGCCGGTCGCCGACACGCTGCCGATGCCGCTGGACGGCGACGATGCGCGCATCCCTGGCCTGATCCACAGCCACCGCGAGGAACTGGCGGCGCTCAAGGAGGCGACCAGCGCGCGCCTGGGCGTCGCGCTGATCGGCCACCTGTTCGTCCAGATCGTTGCCGACCCGGCGCTGTCGAACGAGGCGCGCGAATGGATCGCCCGCCTGCAGCCCAGCGTCGTGCGGCTGGCCACGCAGGACGCCACGCTGCTGCAGTCGCATCGGCACCCGGCTTGGACGTTGGTCAACCGCATCGTCACGCACATGCGCGCCGACAAGGGCCCGCCGGCGCCCGGGTTCACGCAGTGGCTGGCGGAGGCGGTGGCGCAGGTCTGCGCCGATCCGTCGACCGCCACCTTCCAGGCCGCCGTCGACCGCCTGGCGCAATGGCAGCGCAAGCAGGCCCAGCGCCGGCTGACCTCGGTCGAAGGCGCGCTCGATCTGCTGCGCCGCAACGCCTCGCTCGAGGAGCTGGTCGGGCAGGCGAAGGCGCGGCTGCAACGCAAGCTCGATTCGGCGCAGCCGCCATCGCAGATCAAGCGCTTCGTGCTCACGCTGTGGTCGCTTGTCGTCGCGCAGGAGTGGACGGCGCTCGCACCGGACGCGCAGCGCGATTCGCCCGCGATGGACACCGCCGTCGACCTGATCTGGTCGACCGATGCGACGCGGTCCCGTGCGGATGCGCCCACGCTGGTCGCGATGATGCCGGGGCTGGTCGAGCGCCTGACGGCGGGCATGGCCACGGTGCAGCTGTCCGACGCGATGAAGAAGGCCTGGCTCGAGCAGATCGCCGCGATCCACCTGCACGCGATGCGTCGTCCGCTGGGCGCCGAGGCGGCGGCCGGCCCGGTCACGGTCGATCTCCAGCTGGAGGACGAGCTGCCGCCCGCACCGCCGCCGCCGGCCGTGAACCCGCCGCCCGATGCGGCGTCGCCGATCGCGGCCCTGCAGGTCGGCGACAGCGTCTCCATGCAGCTGGACGGCGAATGGACCGACCTGCAGCTGCTCTGGACCAGCGAGAACGGCTACTTCCTCTTGTTCGCCGGCAGCGGCGAGGCGTCGCGCAGCTTCACGCGCAAGGCGCTGGACAAGATGGTCGCGCAGGGCTTGCTGCGCAGCGCCGACGCAAGTTCGGCGCTGCAGCGCGCGAGCGACAAGATCCTGCGCGGACGGCAGTAGCGGCGCCGCGGCGTCCGTCCGTCTTGGCGCTGTCATGCCGGCGTCACGACCGCTTCATGCGCATCGCCCACGCTCGCGAGCTGTCTTGTCCCTGACTTCCAGCACGCGATGCCCGCCTTCCTCGCACCGTCCGCCTGATGCCCGCCGCCTTCCTGTTGCTGCTGGCCGCCCAGTTCGCCTCGGCGCTCGCGGACAACGCGTTGCTGATCGTCACGATCGACCTGCTGCAGCAGCGGGCGATGCCCGGCTGGCTGGCGCCGCTGCTCAAGGTGGCCTTCATCGCGGCCTACGTGTTGCTGGCACCGTTCGTGGGGCCGCTGGCCGATGCGTTCCGCAAGGCCAGGCTGATGACCTGCATGAACGCGGTCAAGATCTGCGGCGTGCTCGCGCTGGTCGCCGGGGCTCATCCGGTCACGGCCTTCCTCATCGTCGGCCTGGGCGCCGCGGCCTATGCGCCCGCCAAGTACGGCCTGGCGACCGAGCTCGTGCGGTCCGACCAGCTCGTCGAAGCCAATGCGTGGATCGAGACCGCGGCGGTGACCGCCGTGCTGCTGGGCACCGGCCTGGGTGGCTTCCTCGTCACCCCGTGGTTGCCTGCCGTGGCCCGGCACCTGCTCGACCCGGCGCTGCCCTCGCTGCTGGTCCTGCTGGGTGTCTACCTGCTGGCCGGTGCGCTCAACCTGGGCGTGCCTGACAGCGGCGTGCGCCACGAGGTGTCGCTGCGCCCGCGCGCGATGCTGGTCGACTTCGTGCGGGCCAACCGCAAGCTGTGGACGGATCCGGAGGGTGGACTGTCGCTGGCGGTCACGACGATCTTCTGGGGCGTGGGCGCGACGCTGCAATTCGCGCTGCTGCGCTGGGCGCGCGAGAGCATGCACCTGTCGCTGGCGCAGGCCGCGTTCCTGCAGGCTGCCGTGGCGGTGGGCGTGATCGGGGGCGCCGTGGCGGCGGGCCGGTGGGTGCCGCTGGCGCGGGCCGGACGCATGCTCTACGCAGGCGTGTTGTTCGGCGCACTGATGGTGGCCGTTCCGTTCGTCGACGACCTCGTCCTGGCGAGCGTGCTGCTGATCGTCGTCGGCGGCGTGGGCGGGTTGATGGTGGTGCCGCTGAACGCGCTGCTGCAGGACCGCGGCAACGCGCTGCTCAGCGCCGGGCGCTCGATCGCCGTGCAGGGCGGCAACGAGAACGCCGGCGTGCTGGTCTGCCTGGGCCTGTACTCGCTGCTGGTGGCCCTGGGGGTGCCGCTGGTGGCCTTGATGGCGGGGCTGGGCGTGGCCGTCGCGGGCGCGCTGCTGATGCTCCTGGCGCGGCGACGCGCCCGTGAACGCCAGGTCGCCGTTCAGACGGACGAGTGGCGGGCCGAGGCCAAGGCGTAGTCGGCCACCGCCGGAGCTGCACGCATCACCGAGGTCATCACGCCCTCGACCTGCACGGCGATGCTGTCCCAGTCCAGTGCCATCACACTGGCGCGCGCCCGGGCCCCGAGCGTGCGG
This sequence comes from Vitreoscilla sp., assembly GCA_045810265.1. Lineage (GTDB taxonomy): Bacteria > Pseudomonadota > Gammaproteobacteria > Burkholderiales > Burkholderiaceae_C > Scleromatobacter. The sequence continues at coordinate 4,945 of JBJMWF010000181.1, forward strand.
CAGTGGGCGAGGTCGGCAGCGGTGCGCGCCGCCTGGGCCGCGAACGCGGCGTTGTCGTTGAAGGGCACGAGCGCGCCGTTGACGCCGTCTTCGATGAGCCGATGCGCGGCGGCGTAGTCGAAGGCGACGACGGCCAGGCCGCTGGCCATCGCCTCGGTGGTGACGTTGCCGAAGGTCTCGGTGACGCTGGGGAACAGGAACAGGTCGGCCGACGCATAGTGGGCGGCCAGGCCCTCGCCGATGCGCTGTCCGGCGAAGATCGCGCCCGGACAACGCCCCTGCAACTCCTTGCGCATCGGGCCGTCGCCCACCAGCACCAGGCGCGCGCGGGGCTGCTGGCGGCGGATGGCCTCGAAGGCGGCGAGCAGCGTGTCCAGGTTCTTCTCGGGCGCGAGGCGGCCGACGCAGGTGACCACGAGGTCGTCCGGCGCGGCGCCCCATTGCGCGCGCAGCGGCTCGCTGCGATGGGCGCTGTCGAAGCGGCGCACGTCCACGCCGCGCGGCACCGTCAGCAGGTTGTCGAAGCCTTCCTTGCGCAGGTCGTCGTGCAGCGCCTGCGTGGGCACCATCGTGCACTGCGTCGCGTTGTGAAAGCGGCGCAGGTAGCCGATGATGGGCCCGCGCAGGAAGCCCAGGCCGTAGTGCTGGCTATACGCGTGGAAATTGGTGCGGAACTCGGAGCACACCGGCAGGCCCAGGGCCTTGGCGGCCAGCAG
>JBJMWF010000182.1:0-4913 GCA_045810265.1 Vitreoscilla sp.
ACCGCTCGCCGCCTCGCGGATCCGGAAGCCCAGCGGCAGCAGCATGCCGGCCAGCATCTGCCGCTGCGTCGGCTGGTCGTCCACCACCAGCAGGCAGCGGCGCGCGCCGATGTAGCCGCTGACCGGCCGGTGGCGCGGCAGGCGCGCATGGCCCGGTTCCGCCGTCTCGCTCAGGTACAGGCGAACCTTGAAGGTGCTGCCGGCGCCGGGCGTGCTCTCCACCGTGATCTCGCCGCCCATCAGCTCGGTCAGCAGGTGCGTGATGGTCAGGCCCAGGCCGGTGCCCGGGTCGCCGGTGCGCCGGCCGGCGCTGCCGCGCTCGAAGGGCAGGAAGATGCGCACCAGGTCCTGCGGCGCGATGCCGATGCCGGTGTCGATGACGTGGAAGCAGGCGACCTCCCGAGTGTGATCGAGCAGCAAGGTCACGCTGCCCGTGTCGGTGAAGCGCACCGCGTTGGCCAGCAGGTTGATGAGGATCTGGCGCAGCCGGCGCGCGTCGGCGCGCACGAAGGTCGGGATGCGGCCCAGCATGCGCAGTTCGAAGCGCAGGCCTTTGGCCGCGGCTTGCGGCGCGACCATGCGCACCACGTCGTCGAGGAAGTCGCGCACGGGCAGCGGCGCGATGTCCAGCCGCAACTTGCCGGCCTCGATGCGCGCCAGGTCCAGCAGGCCGTCGATCAGGCCGTGCAGGTGCTCGCCGCTGTGGTGGATGGTGTCGACGGCGGTGCGGTGGGAACCCTGGATGCGGTCGTCCTTGAGCAGGATCTGGGCGTAGCCCAGGATGCCGTTGAGCGGGGTGCGCAGCTCGTGGGTCATGCCGGTCACGTAACGCGTCTTGGCCAGGTTGGCCGCCTCGGCCAGATCCTTGGCGGCCTGCAGGGCGTCGTCAGTGCGTTTGTGGGCGTCGATCTCGCGCAGCAGCAACTCGTTGTGCCGCATCGATTCGTCCTCGGCCATGAGCCGGCTCTCGCGGCCCAGCACCATCCACCAGGCCCCGACCGCCGCCACCAGCGAGAGCAGGGCGAACACCTTCAGCAGCGGGACGCGCAGCGACTCGGGGGCGCCGCTCAGCGGCCCCTGCCGCGCATAGACGGCGCCCAGGATGAGGGCGAACAGCGTCACCAGCGACAGCGCGACGACCAGGTAGTGGGCGACGCGAAAATTGAAGCGCCGAGCGAGCGAGCCGGGCAGCAGGGCGGCGACCGCCAGATGCACCTGCTCGCTGATGCGGGCGTCGGTCTTGCAGCGATCGTGGCAGCGTGACTCGAGCGTGCAGCACAGCGAGCAGATGGGGGCGTCGTAGGCCGGGCACTGCGCCATGTCCTCGGACTCGAAGGCGTTGTCGCAGACCGAGCACGTCACCGGTTCGCCCGGCGCCCACGGCGCCAGATGCGGCCGGGCGACGTAGTAGCGGCCGCGTGTCCACCACGCCACGAGCGGCGAGACGGCCATGGATGTGAACAAGGCGATGAAGGGCGCGAAGGCCTTGGCCAGCTCGCCCATGGCGCCGGTGTAGGCGGCCATGCCCAGTGTCGTGGCGACCAGCATCGCGCCAGGACCGACCGGGTTGAGGTCATACAGATGGGCGCGCTTGAACTCGATGTGGCGCGGACTCCAGCCCAGCGGCTTGTTGACCACGAGGTCGGCGACCAGCGCGCCCACCCAGGCGATCGCCACGTTGCCGTACAGCCCGAGCACGCCCTCGAGCGCGTCGAACACGCCCAGCGTCATCAGCAGCACCGCGATGAGCACGTTGAAGACCAGCCAAACCACGCGGCCCGGGTGGCTATGGGTCAGCCGCGCGAAGAAGTTGGACCAGGCCAGCGAGCCCGCATAAGCATTGGTCACGTTGATCTTGATCTGCGACACCAGCACGAACAGCGTCGTTGCCCCCAACACCAGTGCCGGCGACGAGAACACGTAGCCGTAGCCGGCGAGGTACATCTGCGTGGGCTCGCCGGCGCGTGCCACCGGGATCTCGTGCTGCAGGGCCAGGAACGCGAGGAAGGCGCCGCCGGCCATCTTCAGCATGCCGGGCACGATCCAGCCCGGCCCGGCCACCAGCACTGCCGCCCACCAGCGCCGGTGGTTCAAGGCCGTCTTCTCGGGAAGGAAGCGCAGGTAGTCGACCTGCTCGCCGATCTGCACCACCAGCGAGAACGCGACCGCGGTGGCCGCTCCGAACATCGCCGCGTCGAAGCCGCTGCTGTGCGAGATGCCGCCCACCAGGGTGGTGAACTGCGCGTAGGTCTCGGGCTGGCGGATCGCCACGCACACGAAGGGCAGCACGAACAGCACCAGCCAGAGCGGCTGAGTCCACCACTGCAGGCGCTGGATCAGCGTGACCCCGTGCATGGCCAACGGCACCACGCCCAGCGACGCCACCAGGTAGCACGCAGGCAGCGGCCAGCCAAAGTACATCTGCAAGGCCAGCGCCAGGATCGCCGCCTCCAGCGCGAAGAAGATGAAGGTGAAACTCGCATAGACCAGCGAGGTGATGGTCGAGCCCAGGTAGCCGAAGCCGGCACCTCGGGTCAGCAGATCCATGTCCAGGCCGTACTTGGCCGCGTAGTAGCTGATCGGCAGTCCCGTCAGGAAGGTGATGAGCCCGACCACGAGGATCGCCCACAAGGCGTTGGTGAAGCCGTAGCTCAGCGCGATGGCTCCGCCGATGGCCTCCAGCGCCAGGAAGGACGTGGCGCCGAAGGCGGTGTTGGCCACCCTGAACTCGCTCCACTTGCGGAAGCTGCGCGGCGTGTAGCGCAGCGCGTAGTCCTCCATCGACTCGTTGGCGACCCACGAGTTGTAGTCGCGCCGGATGCGAAAGATCTTCTGCGGGCGAGGCTTGGGAGGCGGCGTCAGCACGGCGAGCGAACTCCTGACAGGTGGACTCACTGAAGCAAGAAGCGCACCGCCGTCTTCGTGATGCGAGCGCTAGCGGTCCGCGCCCGGTCGCCCGGGCGCTACGTCGATTGACGTATTTGCCGCACGCACCATCGCTTCCAACATGCATCCAGCCCGACGCCAACGCCGCACCAGATCAAGGCAGCGGCGCTCGGCCCCCGCTTGCCCACACCCGCCTGGAGAGCCCCACACATGTCCCGCGACAACGATCCGACTTCGCCCGATTCAAGCCGCCGCCGTCTGTTGCAGGGAGCCGCCGCGCTGCCGCTGGTCGGGGTCTCCGGCCTGGCCTTCGGCCAGACCACGGCCTCGGTCAATACCACCAGGCTGGCGGTCACCGACACCGAGGTCACCGTGGGCCAGCTGCACTCGTCCACCGGCACCATGGCCATCTCCGAGACCGGTTCGATCCAGGCCGAACAGCTGGCCATCGACCAGATCAACGCGATGGGCGGCGTGCTCGGTCGCAAGATCAAGGTGATCAAGGAGGACGGCGCCTCCGATTGGCCGACCTTCGCCGAGAAATCGAAGAAGCTGCTGATCAACGACCACTGCGCCGCCGTCTTCGGCTGCTGGACCTCCGCCTCGCGCAAGGCCGTGCTTCCCATCTTCGAGAAGGAGAACGGGCTGCTGTACTACCCGACCTTCTACGAAGGCCTGGAGCAGTCCAAGAACGTCTTCTACACGGGCCAGGAGGCCACGCAGCAGATCCTGTACAGCCTGGACTGGGCCAGGAACGAGAAGAAGGCCAAGACCTTCTTCCTGATCGGCTCGGACTACATCTGGCCGCGCACCTCGATGAAGATCGCGCGCAAGCACATCGAGAACTTCCAGCATGGCAAGGTGGTCGGCGAGGAGTACTACCCGCTGGGCAGCACCAGCTTCGGCTCGCTGATGAACAAGATCAAGCTGCAGAAGCCCGACTGCATCTTCGCCGCGGTGGTGGGCGGCTCCAACGTCGCGTTCTACAAGGCGCTCAAGGCCGCGGGCATCACCGGCGACAAGCAGCTGCTGGTGACGCTGGCCGTGACCGAGGACGAGATGACCGGGGTCGGCGGCGAGAACTTCGCCGGCTTCTATTCGTCGATGAAGTACTTCCAGTCGATTCCCTCGGACGAGAACCGCAAGTTCGTCACCGCCTTCAAGGGCAAGTACGGCAAGGACGCCGTGATCGGCGACGTGACGCAGGCGGCCTATCTCGGTCCGTGGATCTGGAAGGCGGGCGTCGAGCGCGCCAAGAGCTTCGACGTCGACAAGGTGGTCGCCGCTTCCCCGGGCATCGAGCTGAAGGACGCGCCCGAGGGCTACGTCAAGGTGGATGCGAACCACCATCTGTGGAGCAAGTCGCTGATCGCGCAGGGACAGCCTGACAGCAGCTTCAAGATCGTCTCGGCCTCGCCGGACCTGATCAGGCCGGATCCCTTCCCCAAGGGCTACCAGTAAGCCCGACGACCCACGCCCTCGATCCCACCGGAGCCGCGCGCATGAGCTTTTCCGACATGATGAACATCGGCCTGATGCAGGGCTTTGCCGGCCTGAGCCTGTTCGCGGTGCTGCTGCTGATGGGCCTGGGCCTGGCGATCATCTTCGGCCAGATGGGCGTCATCAACATGGCGCACGGCGAGTTCATGACGGTGGGTGCCTACACGATCTACCTGGGCTCCCACCTGACCAGCGCGTATGCGCCGTCGCTGGTGCCGATCTATTTTCCGGTCGCCATCCTGCTGGCCTTCGGCTTCGCGTTCGCCGGCGGCTGGATGGTCGAATGGCTGCTGATCCGCCACCTGTACAAGCGGCCGCTGGACACGCTGCTGGCCACCTGGGGCGTGAGCCTGGCGATGCAGCAGGCCTTCCGCACCTTCATCGGACCCAAGGAGGTCAGCCCGACGCTGCCCGACTGGCTGCTCGGCTCGTGGTCGCCATCGCCCGGCCTGGACATCCCGATCAACGGGCTGTTCGTGCTGGCGCTGACGACGGTGGTCACGGTCTGCGTGCTGATCGCGCTGAAC
>JBJMWF010000183.1:0-9700 GCA_045810265.1 Vitreoscilla sp.
ATACCCACCAGGGTATCCGAGCGATCCGGGATCCGCCGCTCGTAGTACGAACCGCCGCCATAGTGCAGCCAGCCGACGTGGCCGAACGCGTGCCAGCGCTGGTCGAACGCATGGCTGGCGTTGAGCTCGGTATACAGCGCGTGCATGTCGCCGCCGAAGTAGTGCGGCGAGAACCAGCTGCGCAGCGTCCAGTCGGGCCCGAGCAGGCCGAGCATCAGCTCCGAGAAGTCGTGGCGGTCGTCGCGGCCGTAGTGGGTGCGATGCAGCGCCGCATCCCAGCCCCAGTCGGGCGACAGCGCCGCCAGGCCGGGCAGTGCATTCAGGCGCGTGCTCCAGCCGACCAGCGCGTCCGCGCTCGCCAGACCGGGGTCATGCGTGCGCCAGAGGCCGGACAGGCCGACGTAGCCGCCCCAGCTCGTGTCGGCCATCGCGCTGGCGCGCAGCACCGGCCCCACGTCCCAGGTGCCCATGCCGCGATAACGATTGACGCTGTCGATGCCCAGCGTGCCGGCGAACTGTGCGTGCGACGTGCACGGCAGCAGCGCCGCAACGCAGGCGAGCGCGCACGACGCCGCCTGTCGGCAAGCGCCGGCGACTGCCGTGGTGTGTGTCGCGCTGCGGGCCTGGTCCTTCAATCGCGCGCGTCCTTCAGCAAGACGTCATGGAGAGCGGCCCACGGAGGCGCCGGCCGTGGCGAGCACGGCCCGGCAGCCGGGTGCGGCGGCGGTGTGCGAGGAGGAGGTCTGCGCGGCGCGCAGCAGCGAGGCGCAGGCGTCGATGCCGCCGCCGGGCAGGCGCACCAGCCGCAGCGACGGGGGTGTGCTGCGGTTGTCGGATTCGGCCTCGGCCTGGTCCATCACGGCCAGCAGGCCCGACACCTCGCCCGCCGCGAACGAGGTGCCCGAGACCATGCGCCAGCCGCCGCCTGGAACCGTGGTGGGCAGGTCGCGCGCCGGAGCCGACCATGCACCGCCAAGGCCGGCCAGCGGCCCTTCGGATTGCACGTCCGCCACCGCGATGACGCCGGGATGGGCCGCCGGGAAGCCGCCGCCGGCGGCGCGCTCGTCGATGGCCGCGACGACCTGCTGCCGGTGCGCCAGCGCGACGTCGATCAGCCGGCCCAGCAGCAGGTCGACCGGGCCGGACAGGCTCATGTTGATGACCTCGGCCTTGCGCTCGATCGCGAAGCTCAGGGCCTTGGCCAGGCTCAGCGAGTTGCACAGGGTCTGGCTGGCGCTGACCTCCCAGCACGCGCGCAGCGCGTACAGCTGCGCCTCAGGCGCGATGCCCACCATGCCGATGCCGTTGTCGGCGCGGGCGGCCACCAGGCCGGCCACCGCCGTGCCGTGCAGCTCCGCGACCCAGGCGCGGTCGTCGACGAAGTTGGCCCGGGCCTGCACCGCTTGCGCGAGGTCGGGATGGCTGTCGTCGATGCCGCTGTCGATGATGGCCACGCGCACGTGGCGGCCCGTGGCGATCGCATGCAGGTCGTCCAGGTGCCACTGCGCGGCGACCGGCTGCAGCGGGTAGAGCGGATCGGCATGCCCCTGGGCGTGGAACTCGTTCATCGGCTGTGCCCACGCCACTTCGGAATGGGCCTGCAGTGCGGCGATGCTGGCCTGCAGGTCGGCCTGCGGCGGCAGCGCCAGCACCACGCAGTCCATGCCCAGCGCCGGCATCGCCCACAGCGTGACGACGGTGAGCCCGTGCGCGGCCGCCAGGCGTGCGCCCACGCGCGCCTGCGACTGCGCGCGGGCCGCGTCGCTGTAGCCGGCTGCGCCGTAGCTGCCATCCACGCGCGCATGCGGTGGCGGCGAACGCAGCATCACGAGCACTTCGCGCGGCGCCGAGGCGGCCGGCGGGGGTGGCGTCGCGGCCGCCACCACCGGCGCATCGCCGTCGGCCGCCGCCGCGGCCAGCGCGGTCGCGGCCAGCGCCACGGCCAGTGCGAGGCGGCGCCATGTCTGCCAGGGGGTCATGGCGATGCGCTCTCCAGCGCCTCGACCAGCGCCACGCCCGGCTGCTGGCGCAGCTTCTCGATCGCCGCGGCGTAATGCTCGCGCGGCAGCCGCACGACGTAGGCGTCGCTGACGGTCGGACCGTCGACCAGGCGCGCACCGCTGTCGGTCAGGCCGTGACGGATCTGGGCCTCGGTGGCGTCGGGTCGGAAGCGCACGACCGCGGTGGCGCCGCTCTCGGCGGGTGCGGACAGCGCGTGGTACTCGCCGACGACCGGTCGCAGCGTGTAGCCGAGGGCAGCGACGAGCGCGACCGACAGCATCGCCGGCGCGGCCCAGGCCCGGGCGGGCACGCGTTGCCAGGTCGGCGGCAGCCAGCCGCGGCGACGCGGGGCCGGCGCGGCGGCGACTCGGGGCGCCACCATGGGCGGCCGTGCGACGTCCCCGCCCAGGCGCGCCCGCATGCGCGCCCAGCCGTCTTCGACGTCCATTTGCGCGCCGTGGCCAGGCTGCAGCAACTGCCACTGGCGCTCGGTCTCGAGTTCGGCGCGGCATTCCGGGCACTGCGCCAGATGCGTCTCGACCGCATCGTGTTCGGCGGTCTCCAGTCGGCCCGTGAGATACCAGGGCAGCAACCGCTGCACGGCCACGTGCGGGTCGGGTTCGAGGTGCAGGATCTGACCGCTCATCGGGATTTCCTTCGCCTTTGGGCTGCGCTGTCGGCGTCTGCGGGCCGCTGGGCGGCGCCGGCCAGTGCCCGGAACGAGGCGGGCCGGCGCCCGGACGGGATCATCGACGATTTCAGGGACGCGCGGTTCATAGCCAGTCGTCCAGTTGGCCGCCGAACGCCGTCCGCAGCCGCTTGCGTGCATGGAACATGCGGGTCTTGACGGTGTCGGTGGGGCAATCGACGATCGCCGCGATCTCCGGGTAGCTGAAGCCGTGGAAGTAGGTCAGCTCGACGGCCGCGCGCTGGTCGACGGACAGCGCGCGCAGCGCCGAGTCGATCGCGGCGCGTGCCTGCGCCAGGCTCATGCGCGCCTCGGGCCGCTCGGCGGCGTCGGCGTGCGGCTGGTCGTCCTCGTCGGCATCGGGCAGCGGGTCGTCATGCCGGGACAGCGCCTTGAGTGCCTTGCGATAGGCGATGGCGAAGATCCAGGTCGACACCTTGCTGGTGCCGTTGAAGCGCTCGGCCTGGTTCCAGACGACGTACAGCGTGTCGTTGAGCACTTCCTCGACCAGGTGCTCGGGCCGCAGCATCCGATGCAGGAAGCGGCACAGCCGCGGGTGGTAGCGCCGGTAGAGCGCCTCGAAGGCGGCCAGCTCGTGCGCGCAGACGCAGGCGACCAGGCGCCTGTCCTCGGCGTCGTCGTGCAGGCCGCCCGGCGCCGAGGCGGATCGTGTCGATGGCTGGGGTGTCGGGGCGGTGTTCATGGCTTTGAAGGCTTCGTCCCTCGTGCATGCCGCCGGCGGGGTCAACGGTTCAATCGTCGCGCAGGAGCAGGTTCGCCGGGTGGCGCAAGTGTGACTTGTTGCACGAAGATGCGCCCTGCGCTCAGTTCCAGTGCCAGGTGTAGATCACGTCGAGCGACTCCGACTGCGTGGCCGTCGTCGCCGTGGCGGTGGCCGTGTCGACGCCGGCCTGGGCGCGCACCGTCAGGCGCTGGGCGATGCGGTAGATCAGCTGCCAGTTGCCGCTGGCAGTGGTGATGCTGCGCTCGTAGCCCACGTAGACGCGCTTGGAGATCTGGCGGCCCAGCGTCACCACGGTCTGCTTGGCGTTGTCGGCGTCGGTCTTCTGGCCGACCGCGAAGTCGGTCAGGCCCAGGCGCCTGAGCACCTGGTCGCTGGGCGCCTCGCCCTCGCCGGCCAGCAGCGCCATCGCCGCCTGCTGCAGCAACGCGGTGTCGGCGCCGCCGACGGTCTCGGGCGCGCGGCCCAGCATCAGCCACGAGAGCTTGTCGCTGTCGCTCATGTCGGGCTCGCTCACCAGCTTGACATGCGGCGCGAGCGCGGTGCCGGTGATGGCGACGCCGACGGTGATGTCGAGGTTGGGTCGGGTGGCGAGGATGTCCAGCCGGGGGTCGTTGACCGGCCCGGTGAAGGTGATCTCGCCGCGCGTGACGTCCAGCTTCTGGCCGTAGGCGACGTACTGGCCGCCCGCGGTGCGCACGGCGCCGCGCACCGCCAGCAGGCCGTTGGGCGACGTGATCTGCAGCGCGCCCTTGAGCGTGGTGTCGATGCCGCGGCCGCGCAGCGCCAGATGATCGCCGAGGTCGACGGCGAGGTCGATGCGGGTGCTGCGGCTGGTCTTGGGGACGCCCGCGCCGGCGGCGTCGGCGCCGGTGTCGTCGGCGGGGGCGCTGGCGTTGACCACCTCGACGTCGCTGTCCAGGGTGGGCGCGCCGCCCTTGCTCAGGTCGAACAGCCCCTCGTCGATGCCCAGCTTGCCGTCCACCTTGATCGCGTCGGCCCCCAGTTGCAGCGCGAGCTTGCCGCTGGTGACGATCTTGCGGTCGATGCGGCCCAGCAACTGGAACTGCGTGGCCTGCAACTGCAGTTTGGCGAGCGGCACGGCGCCCAGGCTGGCGCTGCCGCTCAGGTCCAGCGTGCCGTTGCCGCCGACCAGGTGGAAGCGCTCGATGCGCGCCTGGTCGCCCGTCAGCCGGATCGCGGCTTCGCCGTCGTGGCCATAGACGCCTTCGAGCGCGTTGCGGATCGCCAGCCGGGTGATGTTGATGTCGCCGGTCAGCTTGGGATCGCCCCAGCGCCCCGACAGCGCGAGGTCGGTGCGCAGTTCGCCGCCCAGGCGCCAGCCGGGCGGCAGCCAGGCGCCCCAGACGTTCATGTCGGCCACGTGCGCCCGGACGTTGCCGTGCAGCGGCGATTCGGCCGTCGGCAGCGCCGCAGGCGAGGGCGCCTCGGCCGTCCAGCGGCCCGTCAGTTCGCCCAGGCGGCTGCCGGCGATGTCGGCGGCGGCCGACCAGTTCATGCCCTCGGCCCGCACCTGAAGCAGGGCCTTGGTCAGGCCGAGCGCCTGCTTCGTGCTGGTCGGATCCTGTGCGAGATCGGACACGCCCAGATCGCCGCTGCTGCGCGCCAGCTGGGCCGCCACGTGCCACTGGCCGTCGAACGCCGCGTGCGCCTGGGCAGTCATCTGCAGGTCGCCGTGCCAGCCCAGGTCGGGCTGTGCGCGCGCCATCAGCTGCGCCACCGAGAAAGGCGCCAGCGCCGCGTCGAACGACCAGTGCGCGCTCGCCCCGGGCGCGGCCGGCGCGGTCCAGAACGAGGGTTGCCAGTTCAGCGCCAGGCCTGCGAATTCGGCGCCGCCGGCGCCCACGCGCAGCGTCTGCCAGCGGTCTGCGGCATCGCGCGACAGGCTGAGGTCGAACGGCTTGACGTGCACCCAGTTCGGATTGACCACGGTGGTTGCCGGTCCGGAAGCAGGCGTGGCCGAACCGGGCGGCGTCGCGGCGTTGGCTTCGGTGGCGGCGCGCAGGTCGAATTGCGCGACACGGCCTTGCCACGCCGGCGTGCCGGGGGCGCCCGGCTGCCAGCGGCCCTGCAGCAGCGCATCGAGCCGCGTCGCGTTGGCCTTGCCGATGTTGGCCAGGTTGGCCAGCCAGGTCGGCGGACTGACGGGTGCCTCGCCCTGCAACTGCAACTGGTGCTGCGCCAGCGTGCCGGACAGCGTTGCCTGGGCATGCGCGATGCGCGCCACGCCCATCTGACCGTCGACCAGCGTGACGGACGCGTCGAGCGCGGCCTGCGGATCGGTGCTGGCGTGGCCGCTCCATTGCAGCCGGGCCAGCTTGAACTGCGGCCCGGCCCAGTCGCTCAGCTCGCCTTGCGTGACGATGCGCAGCGGCGCGGCGGCCCGGTGGCCGCGCGCGCTGTCGGCGATCGCCAGCCGGCCTCCGGTGATCTGCACGTCCAGCTTGGCCGAACCGCGCGTGGGCCAGTTGCCCCGGGCGGTGGCGGCCTCGCCGCGCGGCGCGGGCGATGCCGCCGCCGATGCCGCCGCCGACGCCGCGATCGCGGGCCCCAGGGCGCGGGCGTCGTCGGTCTTGCCGCCGGTGGCAACCTTGGTGGCGGCCCGGGCGATCAGGTCGCCAGGAATCGTCTTCGTCTCGGCCAGCGCCGCGACGCCCGAAGCCGCGGCTGCGGAAGGCGAGGCTGTGCGCGTGCGGCCGCCGGGCGGGGCGAGCAACTGCAGGGATGGCGCATCGACGCTCAGGTGCAGCTGGTCGATGACGGCCAAGGCGTCGTCGCCGGCCTTGCCGGGCCTGATCGCGCCGTCGGCGTGCGCCTGGTTGCCGCCGCTGCGCACCTCGGCCGACACGGCCCACGGCGCGCCGAGCGCATCGACCGTGGCCTTGGCTTCGAAGGGGAGGCCGGCGAGCAGGCTGTCGGCCAGCACCAGGTCGGCCTTGGCGTGCAGGCCCGCCAGGCCTTGCCATTCGGACGCGGCGCTGGCCAGGTGCAGCGTCAAGCTGCCATTGAGCGCGTTGGGGCCGTCGCGCAGCGGGCCCGAAGCGGCGAGCCGCCACCACGCGCCCGGATCGAGCTGGGCCCACTGCGCGCGGGCATCGCCTTGCCAGCTGCCGCGTGCATCGCGCTGCAGCGCGCCGGTGGCCGACAGGTTCGCCGCGCCTGCCTTGAGCTCGAACTGCTTGAGCTGCAAGGCGTCGGCGCGCAGCAGGGCGTCGAGCTGCAGCGCCATCGGCGGCGGGGCGACGGCGTCCTTGCCGGTCGACAGCGGCGGCGCGGTGCCGGCCAGGCGGCCGCTGACATGCGCGGTCGCGTTGGCGAACGACGCGGACGCGGGCGCTGCGGGCGCCGCAGACGCCGAGGGCGCGGGCGCGCCGCCGCCCCACAACGACGCCGGCGCCGGCAGGTGCTCCAGCTCGGCCCGCAGCGGCCCGCTGACGCGCCAGGCGCCGATGTGGGCGTCGATGCGGCCGGGCTGCACCTGGTCCAGATCGAGCTGCAGCTGCGCCTTGTCGCCCTCCCAGCGACCTTGCGCGCGCAGCTCGCCGCCCGCGCCCTTGTCGTCGCTCAGCACCAGGCGCAGCGACGGGATCACGATGAAGGCGCCGCTCCAGGGCGCTTCCAGGTGCGCCATCAGCGACGAGAACGGCAGGCCGCCGGCCGACCACGCGGCCGGCGCCAGGTTGCGCAGGTCGGCGTCGAGCGCCGCCGGCTTGGTCGTCGCGATGCGCATGTGGCCCTGCAACCGCGTGGCCGGCGCGCGTTCGGACAGCGCGCGCAGGTCGAGCTCGGCAGTGTCGACCAGCACCTGGCTGACCGGCAGCGACGCGAACGGCGTCACGTGCGCGCTCGCGCTCGCATGCGGCGCCGCGCGTCCCGCGCGCGCCTCGCCTTGCAGGTTGGCGACGACGTCCAAGCCGGCCATCGGGCCCCGCAGCGTCGCGCTCGCGGCCCAGTGCGGCAAGGGCGCGGCCGAGGCGGCCGAGGCCGTGGGCGGCGCGGCTTGCGGCGCGTCGTGCGCGGCCAGCGTCGCGTCCAGCTGCAACGGCGCGTCGGTCTGCGCCACCACGCTGGCCTCGACCTGCACGCGCTCCCAGCCGAAGCGCAGGTGATCCACGCGATGCAGCCTGCCGCCGTCCGCGCCGATGGACAGCGCCGCCTGCACGTCGCGCAGCGGCGGGTTGTCGCCGATCGTGAGCGAGCCCACGCGCAGGCTCGCCACATCGAGCGCGACCGGACTGCGCAGCGAGGTCGGCGGCGAAGCCGGCCCGGCCGTCGGCGTGCTGGCCGGCAGCGGCACGATGTGCACCGCGTCGGCCGTCCATGTCGTGAACGAGGCGCCGATCCAGGCGCCCGGCTGCGGGTGCCAGTGCAGGTCCAGGCCTGAGACATGCAGGTTGGTGACGTCCACCTGTACCCGCGGTTCGCTCGCGCGCAGCGAGCCGATGCGCAGGTCGCCGCCACCGAACGAACCCTGGACGTCGACGACCTTGAGCCCCGGCACCTGCTCCAACAGCCAGCGCGTGCCGCCCTCGCTGCGCCACAGCGCGCCGCCGATCGCGACGCACACCGCCGCCGTCGCCGCGGCGGCCGCCGCGGCCATCGAGGCGATGCGCGCGACGCGTTGCACGGCGGGCCTGCGTGCAGCGGCCGGCGGCGCGGCGGGGCGATCGGCGGGCTCGGTCATCGCGTGCTCAGAACACCACGCCGACGCTCAGGTCGAGGTGCAGGTGGTGGATGTGCTTGCCCTTGGACAGGTCGATCTTCAAGGGCCCGACCGGGCTGCGCCAGCGGATGCCGGCGCCATAGCCGCGCCCGGCGGAGAAGTCGTTGAAGCGCGAGGCCGCGCCGCCGGCATCGACGAAGGTCGCCCACCAGACCGAGGGCAGGGACTCGCTGACCGGGTGGGCGAGCTCGATGCTGCCAGTGGCCAGCGCGTTGCCGCCGACGATGTTGTTGAAGCGGTCGCGCGGCGCCAGCGAGCGCCAGTCGTAGCCACGAACGGAGTCCTCTCCGCCGGCGCGCCACTGCTCGGCGTCAGGCATTGCCACATGATCCTTGACGATGATCTGACCCAGCTCCAGGCGTACCTGCAGATGGAACGAATCGGGCAACGGCCAATACTTGGTGACACGCCCGTACAGCCGGGTGTAGGGCCCATAGGTGCCGGCGGGGTCGAACTCCTTCGATGGCGGTCCGCCGGCTTCGCCCACGCCGATCTGCCCCGACAGCGAATAGCCCTCGGTGGGCAGGATCACGCTGTCGACGTTGCGCCAGACGTTGGCCTGGTTCAAGGACAGCGCACGCGCGTCGACGCAGTAACGGCCGACTTCCGGGAACGCTTTCGCGTCTGCGGTGCTGCATTGGACGGAGCGCTCGAACTGCGCGAACGTCGTACGGTCCAGGGCATTGCTGGTCTGCGTCCGGCCGAAGCGCAGAGCACCCGCCTTGACATCATCGCCGGTGGTGAGGATGCGGCTCAGGCTCGCGCCGACGATCCAGCTGTGGAAGCTCTCGGCTGGATGCGTGGCGAGCGAGGCGTCCCACGCCTTGATCTGCTTGCCCAACTGCAGCTTGTTGCCCAGCGTGGCGGGCAGCCCGAAGATCTTGCGATCCGTGTGCTCCAGGGTGATGCGGGCCTTGCTGAGGGAGTTGTAGCCGACCGCCACCGTGGCCTGCTGCAGGGACTGCTCGTGCACCCGCACCGTGACCTTGGCGTGCGCGGCCTGCGTCGGATCCGGGTCGTAGATGACGGCGACCTGGTCGAACAGGCCGGTCTTCTGGAGCCGGTCCTGGTAGTCGAGCAGGCGCCTCTGCGTCAGCGGCGTGCCGGGGCCGAAGCCGGCCAGCAGGCGCACATTGCGTTCGGGCTGGCGCTCCATGCCTTCGACGACCAGGTCGCCGGCCAGGAAGCGCGGGCCCGTGTCGGCGACCAGGAACAGGCGCGCCTGGTTGGTGGCCGGGTCGACCTGCGCGGCGGTGCCGGTCCAGATCGCCGCGGCATAGCCCTCGTTGCGCAAGGCGGACAGCGTCTGCGCCTTGGCGCCGTCCCAGTTGCGGTTGCGAAAGACCTGGCCTCGCTGCAGCTCCCACTCGTCGCGCAGCCGGCCCTCGAGCTCGAGCGCCTTGGCGTCGCCGCTCTCGGCCTGGCGCGCGAGCTCGCCGTCGAATTCCAGCGTGAAGCGGCCGACGGTCGCGGGCTCGCCGGGCACCAGCTTGATCAGGATGCGGTGGGGGTCGGCCGGGTCGGC
>JBJMWF010000184.1:0-15386 GCA_045810265.1 Vitreoscilla sp.
GCCGGCCGCGATCTCTTCCAGGATCAGCGAGACCGACAGGTAGTCCAGCCCCGCCCCGTCCCACTCCACGGGCACCGCGATGCCGTAGCAGCCGAGCTCGGCCAGGCCCTTGAGCTCATCGCGCGGGAAGTGGCACTCGCGATCCCATGCGGCGGCCTTGGGAGCGATGCGATCGCGCACGAAAGCGCGCACGGCGTCCTGGACGGCGCGGTGGTCTTCTGAAAGGTACATGGTTGTCTCTTCAATCGTTCTTGGAATGTGCGGCCGTCACCAGGCGAGCGGGGCGCCGTCGTAGTTCAGGAAACTGCCGTTGCGCGAGGCATCGAGTTCGGCGAGCGCGCGCCGCATGCCGGCGACGGACTCCGATGGATCGAGATCGGCGCTGGAGCCGCCCATCTCGGTGCGCACCCAGCCTGGATGGAGCGCGACGCACAGCGCGCGGCCGGCGAGCGCGATCGACGCGTCCTTCATCACCGAGTTGACGGCGGCCTTGGAGGCACGATACGTCCAGCCGGCGGTCGCGTTGCGCAATCCGATCGAGCCCATGCGCGACGAGATCACGCCGATGCGCGCACCGGGCCGGCCGCCCGCCGGCGGCGCCAAGGCGTCCGCCACCGACGGCAGCACGCGCATCGCGCCCAGCACGTTGGTGTGCATGACCGCATCGAAGTCTTCCTGCGACGGCGGCTCCATCCCGGCCGTGCGCGGGCCGTAGACCCCGGCGACGTAGAACACGGTGTCGAGGGCCTCGCCGTCGACCTGCCAGCCCAGGCCGGCGGCGCTCGCGGCGTCGGCGACGTCCAGCTTCAGCGGCTTGGCGCCGAGCGCCGTGATCGCGGCCAGGCCGTCGTCGGTGCGCGCGGTGGCGGTCACCCTGGCGCCATCGGCGCGGTACTGGCGCACGAACTCGAGGCCCAGCCCGCGCGAGGCGCCGACGATGAGGACGTTGCGGGCAACCTGAGAAGACATGGCCATCGCTTTCGAAGAAGGGATCATCGCAGCGCGCGATGCTGGCGCCACAGGCTGCGCGCGCCCACGGCCAGCAGCATGAGAAGCATCAGCGCGTAGAGCACGAACTTGACCTGCGTCGCGGCGCTCGCCCATTGCACCAGCTCGGGCGACAGGTCGCCGCGCCTGGCGAGGATCGCGAACTGGAGCGCATTTTCCGCGCTGTCGGCGATGGCCGCCAGCCAGGGCCACATCGTGGCGCGGGCGGCGTCCAGGCGCAGCATCACGGCGGCGACCAGTGCGCACAGCACCCACGGGAAGACGGCATCGACAGCCCGGTAGCACTCGTAGTCGACCAGGCCGCGCGACCCGAGCTGCTGGAACGCGGCGAGGACGCCCGACAGGGTGTAGCCGGCGGGCCGCTCGTCGAACGGCGGCGCGCCGGTGAGCGCGGCGAAATGCGCGCCGGCGGCCGGACTCCAGGGCAGCTGGAACAGCGCGATGCACACGAAGACCGCGAACGCGATCCCGGCCATCACTCGCGGCCGCAGCAGCCAGCGGTTCATGGCGCCATCATGAGGCGCGACGCACCAGCACCGTGCCGCGCGCGATCACTGCCGGGGCGTCGCCGACGGTCGCCTTGCCTTCGAGTTGCGCGATGACGCCGTCCAGGCTGGCGTTCCATTCGGTGCTGGAGACGACCCAGCGCATGGCGACGTCGGAGCCGGCGAAGATCGGCTCGCGATAGGCGAAGTTGAAGTGCAGGCACAACATCGAGCGCGCGATGCCGTCGTCGCGCGAGAAGTACGACGCGGCCAGGCCGCTCATCAGCGCGGACGTGTGCTGGCCGCTGGCGATCACGTCGGCCAGGCCCGCGCGCTGCGCCGCCTCGCGGTCGTGGTGCACGGGGTTGAGGTCGAGCGTCAGCGTGGCGAAGCGCGAGATCTCGGCGCGCGTGTAGTGCGCGACGTGCTCGATGCGTTCGCCCACCTGCACCAGGGCGGCGATGGCGGCCTCGTCGGCAATGAGGGTGGTGGAGTCGGTCATGAACTTCCGGGATGAGCTTTGTTCGGATGCGGACACCCGCCTTTCGCCACCGGGACGAAGGCAGGATCGTTTTGAAGGCACGCAGTGTGCCGGGGTCCGCATTCGGCGGGGGCATTGCCCTCAGGGGTTACCCGCCGTTTCAAGCTCATCGGGGTTTCAGCACGGTTACAGCAGTTCGACGGCCAGCGCCGTGGCCTCGCCGCCGCCGATGCACAGCGCCGCCACGCCGCGCTTCTTGCCCTGGCGGCGCAGCGCGCCCAGCAGCGTCACGACGATGCGAGCGCCGGAGGCGCCGATCGGGTGGCCCAGCGCGCAGGCGCCACCGTGCACGTTGACGATATCGTGCGACAGGTCGAACTCCTTCATCGCGGCCATGGTCACCGCGGCGAAGGCCTCGTTGACTTCCCACAAGTCCACCGAGGGCGCGGTCCAGCCGGTTTTCTTGAGCACCTTCTCGATGGCGCCGGCCGGGGCGGTGGAGAACCACTCGGGCGCCTGGGCATGCACGGCGTGGCCGGCGATGCGCGCCACGGGCTTCAGGCCCAGCCGGGCGGCCTCCGACTCGCGCATCAGCACCAGCGCCGCGGCGCCGTCCGAGATGCTGGACGCGTTGGCGGCCGTGATCGTGCCGTCCTTCTTGAACGCGGGCTTGAGCGACGGGATCTTGTCGAGCTTGGCCTTGAACGGCTGTTCATCGTGCTTGACCAGCGTGTCGCCGGCCTTGCCCTGCAGGGTGACGGGCGCCATTTCCCAGTCGAACGCGCCGCTCTCGTTGGCTTCCTTGGCGCGCTTCGTCGACGCGATCGCGAACGCGTCCTGCGCCTCGCGCGTGAAGCCGTACTTGGCCACGCACTGCTCGGCGAACACGCCCATCGCGCGGCCGCGGTCGTAGGCGTCTTCTAGGCCGTCGAGGGCCATGTGGTCGAACATCTGCGCGGCGCCGTAGCGCACGCCCTTGCGCGCGAACATCAGGTGCGGCGCATTGGTCATGCTCTCCATGCCACCGGCCACCATCACGTTGGCCGAGCCGGCCAGCAGCATGTCGTGCGCGAACATCATCGCGCGCATGCCCGAGCCGCACATCTTGCTGAGCGTGACGGCACCGGCGGAGTCGGGCAGGCCGGCGCGGCGCACGGCCTGGCGCGCCGGGGCCTGGCCCTGGCCGGCCATCAGGCAGTTGCCGATCAGCGCCTCGTCGATGGCATCGCCGGGCACGCCGGCGCGTTCGACGGCCGCCTTGATGGCGACGGCGCCCAGCTCCCAGGCCGACAGCGCGGCGAAGTCGCCCAGCATGCCGCCGATGGGCGTGCGGGCGGCGGAAACGATGACGATGGAATCGGACATGGAAGGCTCCTTGGTCTGGCGGGAAAGAGAGAGGACGGTCAGGACGGCGCCAGCTCCTTGGCTGGCGCTTCGGAATTCATGCGGGCGGTGCGCTGCGCGCTGAAACGGCGCGACGGGTCGTAGGGAAAGACGTCGTGCACGTAGCCGCCGAGGATGCGCTCCTTCTGCTGTTGCCAGTAGCCGGCGTCCAGCAGGTCGGCGTGATGGGCCATGAACGCCTGGCGCACCGCGGGATTGCCGAGCAGGAAGGGTTCGAAGGTCTCGGGGAAGACATCGCGCGGCTGCACCGTGTACCAGGGCTCGCCCGACATCTCCTCCTCGTCGTTGCGCGGCGCCGGAACGCGGCGGAAATTGCAGTCGGTCAGGGCCTCGATCTCGTCGTAGTCGTAGAACACGACCTTGCCGTGGCGGGTGACGCCGAAGTTCTTCCACAGCATGTCGCCGGGAAAGATGTTGGCCGCGACCAGATCCTTGATCGCGTTGCCGTACTCGACCACCACCTGCTCGATCTGGCGCGGCGTCGCGTCCTGCAGGTAGATGTTGAGCGGAATCATGCGGCGCTCGATGTAGACGTGGCGGATCACCAGCGTCTGGCCGTCGTCCTCCAGCAGGCTGGGGCAGAAGCGGTTCAGCTCGGAGATGAGCTCGTCGTCGAAGCGCTGGCGCGGCAGGGCGACGTTGGAGAATTCGAGCGTGTCGGCCATGCGGCCCACCCGGTCGTGCTGCTTGACCAGCAGGTACTTGGCCATCACCTGCTCGCGCGTGGTGTCCTTGGGCGCCGGATAGAAATCCTTGATGATCTTGAAGACGACCGGAAACGAAGGCAGGTCGAACACCAGCATCACCATGCCCTTGATGCCGGGCGCGATGCGGAACTTGTCGCTCGAGTGGCGCAGGTGCGTGAGCAAGTCGCGGTAGAACAGCGCCTTGCCGTGCTTTTGCAGGCCGACCTGGCTGTACAGCTCGGCGCGCGTCTTGCGCGGCATCAGCGTGCGCAGGAAGTGCACGGTGGCGCTGGGCACGCCCATGTCGACCATGAAGTAGGCGCGGGCGAAGCTGAACAGCAGCAGCAGGTCGTCCTCGCCGATCAGCGCGGTGTCGATCACCAGCAGCCCGTCGTCGCCATGCAGGATGGGCAGCGCGAACGGCAGCTCGCCGAAGCCGTTGACGATCTTGCCCACCACGTACGCGCCCTTGTTGCGATAAAACAGCGACGACAGCACCTGCACCTGGAAGTTGGCGCGCAGCCGCGCGTCGCCCAGCGAGCGCAGCAGCGCCTGCACGACGTCGCCGACGTCGCGCGCGAGATCCTGGAACTCCACCTCGAGCTGGAAGTTGGTGACGACGCGCATGCAGGTCTCGTGCAGCGTCTCGCGCGTCGGGTAATAGGCGCGGTACGTGGGCACCGCGGCCGGCTCGTCGTTCTCGATGTAGTCGGTGGAGACGGCCGGCCGCACGAAGATGAAGTCGTTGCGGAAGTCGCGCCGGTGCAGGATCTTGGTCGTCACCGAATTGAAGAAGGTCTCGGCGAGCTCGGGCTGGCGGTGGTTGGTCAGCAGCCCGATGGTGTGCAGCTTGACTTCGTGCCAGGTCTCGCGCGGCAGCTCGGCGGCCTTGAACTCGGCGTGCAGCCGCTCCACCGCCTCGTCGACGCGCAGGTCGTAGAACGCGATGCGGTCCCGCTGGGCATCGAGCTGGCCTTGCCAGTCGGCCTTCTCGAAGCGCGCCTTGGCGCCGCGCGCGGCGGCGCTGAACAGCCGGTAGTGGCGATCGAAGCCCTCGACGATCGCCTGCGCGATCGCGAACGCCTGCGGATCGTCCAGCTGGTGCGGGAACATCACGGGCTCTCTCGTCTTGCGCTAGGCCACCGGCAGATGGCGCAGGCGCAGCGCGAACAACGCGCGCTGGTAGGCGGCCGCGACGTCGTCCGTGCTGTTGACGGTGAAGCTCAGGTCCTGCAGCAGGCCGTTGTGCAGGCCGTAGACCCACCCGTGCACGACCACCTTCTGGCCCTTGGCCCAGGCGTCCTCGACGACGGTGGACAGGCACACGTTGCGCGCCTGTTCCAGCACGTTGAGTTCGACCAGCGCATCGACGCGCTTGTCCTCGGGCACCGCCTGCAGGAACTCCAGGTGCGCGTTGCGCACGTCCTGCACGTGGCGCAGCCAGTTGTCGACCACGCCGACGCGGGTGTTGTTCAGCGCCGCCGTCACGCCGCCGCACTTGGAGTGGCCGACGACGATGATGTGCTTGACCTTCAGCGCATCGACCGCGTACTGGATCACCGACAGCGCGTTGAGGTCGGAGTGCGCGACGACGTTGGCGACGTTGCGATGCACGAACACGTCGCCCGGCAGCAGGCCCACGAGCTCGTTGGCCGGCACGCGGCTGTCGGCGCAGCCGATCCACAGGTATTGCGGCGTCTGCTGCGTCAACAGGCTGGTGAAGAAGCCCGGATTGCGCCGCTCCATGCCCTCGGCCCAGCGGCTGTTCTTCTCGAAGAGGTTGGTCAGGTCTTGGTCGTTGGCGATGTCGTCGGACATGATTTCTTCGGTTGTGGAGCGTGGGCGGACAGTTTACGAAGCGCAGGGTTTCATCGCGAGGACAAGTCCAACGAAGGGCCTTCGCATCTGAAGATGCCGACTTTTCGCTGCGGCGGTGGTCATGCGCGCTCCATCGCATCGGCCGCGGTGGCGGCCAGCGCGGCGCCGATGTCGGCATCGCGGCGCGCCACCTGCGTGCGGTAGATCGCCCAGACCACGCGGTCGATCACCTGGCCGTCCTTGATGGCGCTCTGCGGCAGAATCGCCTCGCGCACGAAGCCGCACTGGCGCACGACCGCCTGGGATCCATCGTTTCCCGCGAAGATCGGCGCGTGGATCCGCGTGATCTCGGGCACCGCGGCAAACGCCCAGTCGACGACCTGCCGCACCGCGTCGCTGGCGATGCCGCGGCGCCAGAATGCCTGGCCGATCCAGTAGCCGATCTCGGCGTTGCAGCGCAGCCAGCCCGGCTCCTGCCGCAGGCCGATGCAGCCGACGAGGCTGTCGTTCACGACGACGGCCCAGACACGTCCGAACGCGCCGGAATTGGCCTCGTGCGCCGCCCAGGCCTCGGCGGCTTCGTGCGTGTACGGCTGCGGAAAGGCGTCGAACAGGTTGCGCGCGACCGCCGGATCGTTCGCGTGCACCACCAGCGCCGGCGCGTCCTCGGGCACCAGCGCGCGCAGCAGGCAGCGCTCACCCTGCAGGATCGGAAGCGGCGGACGCGTCTGGTTCATCGCCGGCTCACATGGTCTCGGAGAACAGCTCGCGCCCGATCAGCATGCGGCGGATCTCGCTGGTGCCCGCGCCGATCTCGTAGAGCTTGGCATCGCGCCAGAGGCGGCCCAGCGGGTACTCGTTGATGTAGCCGTTGCCGCCGAAGATCTGCACGCCCTCGCCGGCCATCCAGGTCGCCTTCTCGGCGCACCACAGGATCACCGAGGCGCAATCCTTGCGCACCTGGCGCACGTGCTCGGAGCCGAGCGCGTCCAGATTCTTGCCCACCGTGTAGCAGAACGCGCGACCCGCCTGCAGCACGGTGTACATGTCGGCGACCTTGCCCTGGATCAGCTGGAATTCGCCGATGGACTGGCCGAACTGCTTGCGGTCGTGGATGTAGGGGACGACGTTGTCCATCACCGACTGCATGATGCCGATCGGGCCGGCGGCCAGCACGGCGCGCTCGTAGTCCAGGCCCGACATCAGCACCTTGGCGCCGCCGTTGAGGTTGCCCAGGATGTTCTCGGCCGGCACTTCCACGTTCTGGAACACGAGCTCGCCGGTGTGGCTGCCGCGCATGCCCAGCTTGTCGAGCTTCTGCGCGATCGAGAAGCCCTTCATGCCCTTTTCGATCAGGAAGGCCGTGACGCCGCGGGCGCCCAGCTCGGGCTCGGTCTTGGCGTAGACCACCAGCGTATCGGCGTCCGGCCCGTTGGTGATCCACATCTTGTTGCCGTTGAGCAGGTAGACGCCGCCCTTGTCCTCGGCCTTGAGCTTCATGCTGATGACGTCCGAGCCGGCGCCCGGCTCGCTCATCGCCAGCGCGCCCACGTGCTGGCCGGAGATCAGCTTGGGCAGGTACTTGCGCTTCTGCGCCTCGGTGCCGTTGCGCTTGATCTGGTTGACGCACAGGTTGGAGTGCGCGCCGTAGCTCAGGCCCACCGAGGCGCTGGCGCGGCTGATCTCCTCCATCGCAATCATGTGCGCGAGGTAGCCCATGTTGGCGCCGCCGTATTCCTCGGCGACGGTGATGCCCAGCACGCCCAGCTCGCCCATCTTCTCCCACAGGTCCATCGGGAACTGGTCGCTGCGGTCGATCTCGGCCGCGCGCGGCGCGATCTCGGCCTGGGCGAACGCGTGCACGGCGTCGCGCAGCGCGTCGATGTCTTCACCGAGCATGAAATTCAGGCCGGGCAGGTTGTTCATCTCTCGTCTCCTGGGCTGGCGCGCTGCTTGGGCGGCGCCGTGGAACTGTGGGAAGGCAGCCGACACCGGCGCCGCGCGCGCAGCACGGCTCGCCGACCGATTCTGGGCCTCGCGGCCCGGTCGGGCATCGGACGGGGCGATTTTAGTTGACGTTTACGTAAACGTAAACCAACGCGGGAATCGCGCGCCCGCTCAGGCGCGCACCGCGCGCTTGGCGGGCGCCGGCGCGGGGCCATTCGCCGCCTCGAGCAGGCGCTTGCAGCGCTCCTCGTGCTGGTCGATCTCCTCCAGCGTCACGCGGATGTCCTCCAGCTGCAGCTCGATCTGCTTGCGGTGCGAGCGCAGCACCGCCAGGAAGGCCTCGAGCTGGGGCGCGGTGTCCGACGGCGAGTCGTACATGTCCACCAGCTGCTTGATCTCCTGCAGGCTCAGGCCCAGGCGCTTGCCGCGCAAGGTCAGCTTCAGGCGCGTGCGCTCGCGCTGCGAGTAGACGCGGTTGCGGCCGGCGCGCTGCGGCTCCAGCAGGCCGACGTCCTCGTAGAAGCGGATCGCGCGCGGCGTGACGTCGAACTCGGCCGCCAGCTCGGTGATGGTGAAGCTCTTGGCGGCCGCGACCTTCGGTGCCTTGTTCCTGCTGGCGGTACTCGGAGATGCGCTCATGGGTAGACTGACGTTAACGTAAACGGAAGTCTAGTCCACCGGAGCCCGCATGGCCAACGCCGACGAATCGAAACTCGACTACCCGCTGGGCGACAGGCTGCCCGGGATCGGCGAGGTGATCGAGCTCGCGCCGGGCGTGCGCTGGCTGCGCATGCCGCTGCCCTTCGCGCTCGACCACATCAACCTGTGGCTGCTGCGCGATCGTGCCGAGGACGGCCGCGAGGGCTGGGCCATCGTCGACTGCGGGGTCGCCAACGACACCACGCGAGCCGCGTGGGAGCAGGTCTTCGCGCACCATCTCGATGGTCTGCCGGTGCTGCGCGTGTTCGTCACGCACATGCACCCGGACCACATCGGCAACGCGCAATGGCTGACGCAGCGCTGGAACTGCCGCCTGTGGATCAGCGCGACCGACTTCAACGCCGCCCGCCTGGCCAGCCAGTCCACCACCGGCTTCGGCGGCGACGACGCGGCCGCCTTCTTCGCCGAGCACGGGCTGGTCGACCCCGAAGCCATCGCCAAGGTGCGCGGGCGCGGCGGCTACTACGCCTCGATGGTGCCGCAGGTGCCGCGCCAGTACCGTCGGCTGATGGAGGGCCTGGCCGTGCGCATCGGCGAGCACGAGTGGCGCTGCCACGCCGGGTACGGCCACGCCCCGGAGCACATCTCGCTGCACTGCCCGGCGCTCGGGGTGCTGATCTCGGGCGACATGATCCTGCCACGCATCTCGACCAACATCAGCGTGATCGACGTCGAGCCCGAAGCGGACCCGCTGCCGCTGTTCCTGGCCTCGATCTCGCGCATGCGCGAGCTGCCCGAGGACACGCTGGTACTGCCCTCGCATGGCCGCCCGTTCCGCGGGCTGCACGAGCGGGTGCGCCAGCTGGTGGCGCATCACGATCGTCATTTCGACGACGTGATGGCCGCCTGCCGCGACAAGCCGTGCAGCGCATCCGACCTGCTGCCCGTGCTGTTCCGACGCAAGCTCGACCTGCACCAGACGACGTTCGCGATGGGCGAGGCCGTCGCCCACCTGCATGCGCTGGCCGGCATGGGCCGGTTGCGCGGTCATCTCGATGCAGATGGCATCCGCCGCTTCTCGGCCATCTGATTCACATCAAAGGCCCATCAAAACGGGGCGCGGAAAAAACAAAGCCGATCGTTGTGAGACGACCGGCCCTGCTGCCGGTCATGTCCGGCTTTCGCTCCCTGAATGCTCCCTTATCCCTCACGGGTGATGACAGCATGCAGGTGCTACTTTGCCTGCGCAGTTCGTCCTCGCCATCCCTCTTTTGGGGGGTGGCTCCGAACTAACTGCAGGCTGCGTGTAGTACGCAGTTGCTACGCGCCCGGTGCTTTCAGCCCAATACGGGGACGGGTACGTCCTTGAGCGTGTTGCGCAACACCTGGTAGTCGGGAACGACCGAGCGCACGACGTCCCAGAAAGCGGCGCTGTGATTCATCTCGCGCAGGTGCGCCAGTTCGTGCGCGACGACGTAGTCGATCACCTGCAGCCCGAAGTGCACCAGGCGCCAGTTCAGACGGATCGAACCGTCGGCCGACGCTGATCCCCACCGCGTCTGCGCGGAGCTGAGCGACAGGCGCGTCATCCGCACGCCCAGCGTATCCGCGAAGTGCCGGCAGCGTTCGGTGAAGATGCGCAGCGCCTGGCGCTGCAGCCAGCTCTGGACGCTGTCGCGGATCTGTTCCGGCTCCGCCGTCTGCGGCAGTCCGACGCGCAGCACCAGATTGGCCACCCCGGGCAGCGACTGCCCGCCGGCGTCGAGCACGGCGCCGGCGACGCGCGGATCGAGCACGATGATCACCGTCTCGCCGAGGAAGGGCAGGCTGGTGCCGTCGCGCCATTCGATGCGCGCGGCGTCGATGCGGCGCGCCCGGTCGCGCTGCTCTTGCAGCTTGCGCACGATCCAGCCGCCCTTGGCCTGCACGGCCGAATCGATGTTCTGCAGCGAGACCCAGCGCGGTGCATTGACCTGCAGCCCTTCGGCGCTGACGACAAAGCCGATGCTGCTGCGCCGGGCGCGCCTGAGCGCATACCCCACGCGGTGTTCGCCGAGCTGGATCTCGCGCTCGGCCTGCGGATGCCGGAAATGCAGCGGCGAGGGCTCGTTGCGTCGGGCGGGCGTCGGGGCGCCGGAGTCGGAAGCGGGGGGTTGGACGGGCACGGGTCGGGCAAGGGGCTCGCGCGGAGCAGCGGAGCGCGGCGCAAGAGGCAGCGGCGTCGACGGCGCCTCGTTCGGCGGCGGAGCGTCGAAGAGCGAGAGCTGGGAGGAAGCGTCGTCGGCCGGGCCGGGTCGGGGCATGGACGCCAATTCTAGGGCCTGTTCACGCCGGCCGCATGTCTCGCGCCCGGCCAGGGAACCTTCGGCACGCAGCGGTACCGAAGACTGGCGACAATGCTCGCACCGCCACGCCGTCCCGCCCGGGCCGGCGCGCCATTTCCGACCGACGCCCGAAAGGATTCGCTTGCAACGCCGCCACTTCTCCGCACTCGCCGCCGCCTCGCTCGGCCTTGGCCTGGCCCGCACCGCCAATGCGCAGGGCACGCCGGTCGCCGGCCAGGATTACCAGACGGTGGCGTCGCCTGCGCCCGTGCCGGCACCGGCCGGCACTGTCGACGTGGTCGAGTTCTTCAGCTACGCCTGCCCGCACTGCTTCGAGTTCGAGCCGACGCTGGAGACCTGGCTCAAGGGCAAGCCGGCGGGCGTGCACTTCCATCGCCTGCCGGTGCGCTTCCTGCAGAACTACACCAACTTCCAGCCGATGTATTTCACCCTGGAGGCCATGGACCTGGTCGACACCCTGCAGCAGAAGGTGTTCAACGCCGTCCACCTGGAGCACCAGCGCCTGGACAAGCCTGAGGACATCGCCGCCTTCATGAAGAAGAACGGCGTCGACGCGACGCGCTTCATGGCGATCTTCAACTCGTTCTCGACGCGCGCCAAGGTGCAGCAGGCCAACCAGCTGATGGACGCCTACGGCGTCAATGGCGTGCCCACGCTGGTCGTCGGCGGCACGTACCAGACGTCGCCGACGCTGGCCAAGGGCGCCGAACACACGACGGCGGTGGTGCAGTACCTGGTCAACAAGATGCGCGGCGGCCACTGAGCGCCAGCCGCCCAGACGCCTCTCAGGCCGCCGGCTGCAGGTAGGCCTGCGGATCGAGCCGGCGCATCTCCGCCTCGATCCAGTCCTCGACCTCGCGCATCATCTCCTCGGGCTCGCGGCCTTCCGGCGAGATCGGCTTGCCGATCGAGATCGTCACGACCCCCGGCTTGAGCCAGAAGCTCTTGCGCGGCCAGCAGCGGGCCGAATCGACGGCGATCGGCACCACCGGCACGCCGTTGGCGATCGCCAGCCGCGTCGCGCCCGACTTGTAGGTGCCCTTGGAGCCGCGCGCGCTGCGCGTGCCCTCGGGGAACATGATCACCCACTTGCCGAGCGAGCTCAGGCGCTTGCCTTGCGCCGCCACCTTGTTCCAGGCCTCGGCGCGCTTGCTGCGGTCGATGTGGATCATGTCCATGCGCGCCATCGCCCAGCCGAAGAACGGCACGTACAGCAGCTCCTTCTTGAAGACATAGGCCAGCGGGTGGGGCATCACCACCGGGAACGCGAAGGTCTCCCAGGTGGACTGGTGCTTGGACGCGAGGATGACGGCCCCCATCGCGTCCTGCGCAGAAGGCACGTTCTCCATGCCGATCACGCGCTTTTTGACGCCGCAGATCCAGCGCGAGCCGTGATGGGCCAGCGCCACCCAGTTGATGCACCAGCGGTAGATCTGGTCGGCGCTGAGGAAAGGTGCGCACACGCACACCGTCAGCCCCCAGGGGATCACGGTCAGCGCCATGTAGAGGAAGAACAGGATCGAGCGGACGACGGAGAGGGCCTTGGTCATGCCTTGGTTTTCTTCTTGGGTGTTGGTCTCGTGCGGCGCCGCGACGCCGGGATGTCAGGGTCTCAGCCGCCGATGACGTGCTCGGCGAAGGCCGCCAGGTCCTGGTGCACCATCGTGCCCGGCACCGCCTGCAGCCACTGCGCGATCGTGGCCTCGTCGGCGACCGCGGCGCGGCCGCTGCGCACCAGGTGCGGCTGGCAGCCGGCGGCACGCGCGGCCTCGAGGTCGCGCAACGTATCGCACACCATCGGCACCGCGCCGAGCTCGACGCCGTAGCGCTCGCCGATGTCGTGCATCAGGCCCGGTGCCGGCTTGCGGCACTCGCACTGCTCGGTGGCCGCGTGCGGGCAGAAGAACACGGCGTCGATGCGGCCGCCCTTTTCCGACAGCAGCCGCATCATGTGCTGGTGCACTGCGTTGACCGAGGTCATGTCGATCATGCCGCGGCCAATGCCCGACTGGTTGGTCGCCACCACCACGTGCCAGCCGGCGTGGTTCAGCCGTGCGACCGCCTCCAGCGCGCCGGGAATCGGATGCCACTCTTCCGGCGCCTTCACGTGGTCGGACCGGAAGTGATTGAGGATGCCGTCGCGGCCGGTGATCACGAGCTTGGGGGCTTGCATGGGCATCCTCGGTTGGCGTTCAGGCGGACAAACGGGAGAGGTCGGCGACGCGGTTCATCACGCCGTGCAACGTCGCCAGCAAGCCCAGCCGGT
This sequence comes from Vitreoscilla sp., assembly GCA_045810265.1. Lineage (GTDB taxonomy): Bacteria > Pseudomonadota > Gammaproteobacteria > Burkholderiales > Burkholderiaceae_C > Scleromatobacter. The sequence goes on from JBJMWF010000184.1 coordinate 13,101, forward strand.
TGGCGCGCACCTTGGGATCGTCGGCATTGACCATCACGTCGTCGAAGAACTTGTCGACCGGTGCGCGCAGCGAGGCCAGGGCCTTGAGGCTGCTGGTGTAGTCGCCGGCCTCGAACAGGACGTCGGCCGAACGGCGCACGGTGCCGACGTCGGTCCACAGCGCGCTCTCGGCGGCTTCCGAGAACAAGGCCGGGTCGGCCTTGGCCTCGACCGGCTCGGCGCTCTTCTTCAGGATGTTGGCGATGCGCTTGTTGGCGGCGGCCAGGGCCGCGGCTTCTGGCAGCGCGGCGAACGCGCGCACGGCCTCGAGTCGCCGCGGGACCTCGGCCAGGCGCTGGACGCCAAGCGCCAGCACCGCATCGACTTCGTGCGCCGAGTAGCCCTGCTCGCGCAGGCTGCCGGCCAGCCGCTCGACGATGAAGGTCGAGACCGCGGTGCGCGGATCGATGATCAGCGCCCCGAACGCGGGCACGGCCAGCGCCAGCAGCGTGTCCAGATCCAGCGGCAGCGCCGCCTCGACCAGCATGCGGATCACGCCCAGCGCATGGCGGCGCAGCGCGAACGGATCCTTGTCGCCGGTCGGCACCTGGCCGATGCCGAACAGGCCGACCAGGGTCTCGAGCTTGTCGGCCAGCGCAACGACCAGGCCGGCGCGATTGCGCGGCAGCGCATCGCCGGCGAAGCGCGGCTTGTAGTGATCCTCGATCGCGTCGGCGATGGTGTCGCCCAGGCCGTCGTGGCGCGCGTAGTAGCCGCCCATGATGCCTTGCAGCTCCGGGAACTCGCCCACCATGTCCGTGACGAGATCGGCCTTGGCCAGGCGCGCGGCCGTGTCGACCTGGTCGACCAGTCCATGGTCGCCGAGCTCGGCGGCGATCGCGCGCGCGATCTCGCGCACGCGCGTCACGCGCGCGCCCTGGCTGCCCAGCTTGCCGTGGTAGACCACCTTGTCCAGGCCGGGCACGCGGTCGGCCAGCGACTTCTTGCGGTCCTGGTCGAAGAAGAACTTGGCGTCGGCCAGGCGCGGACGCACGACGCGCTCGTTGCCCTGGATGACGGCCGCCGGATCGCTCGGGCTGATGTTGCTGACGACGAGGAACTTGTTGGTCAGCTTGCCCGCGGCGTCCAGCAGCGGGAAGTATTTCTGGTTGGCCTTCATCGTCAGGATGAGGCACTCCTGCGGCACGGCGAGGAATTCCGGCTCGAAGTGGCAGGTCAGCACGTTGGGGCGCTCGACCAGGCCGCAGACCTCGTCCAGCAAGGCGTCGTCATGGATGGGCGTGAGGCCTTCCTTCGCGGCGGCCGCGGTGAGCTGGCGCACGATCTCGGCGCGGCGCTCGGCAAAGCCGGCGATCACCGAGCCTTCGTCGCGCAGCTGCGCGGCGTGGCTGTCGGCACTGCGGATCGTGATGGTGGCGGACTTCGCTTCGAAGCGATGGCCTTGCGTGACGCGATCCGCGCTCAGGCCCAGCGCCGTGACGGGCACGACGTCGTCGCCGTGCAGCGCGAGCAGGCGATGCGCGGGACGCACGAACTTCACGTCGCTCCAGCCATCGGACAACTGGTAGCTCATCACCTTGGGAATCGGCAGCTTGGCCAGCGTCTCGTCGATCGCCTTCTGCAGGCCCTCGGCCAGGGTCGCGCCCGGCACCACCTGGTCGACGAACAGGCTCTCGGCCTTGCCGTCGGGCTGGCGCTTGAGGCCGGCGTCGGCGTCGAGACCGAGTGATTGCAGCTTCTTGAGCAGGGCCGGCGTGGGTGCGCCCTCTTTATCGTAGGCAACCGCTACCGGCATGAGCTTTACGGTTTTGGCCTGATCGTGCGCCTTGGCCGAAACGGCGGAGATATGCACACCGAGTCGGCGCGGCGACGCAAACCCTGAACGCTCTGCATTCAGTTCGACCAGCCCCTGCAAGAGCAGCGAACGGCCAAGTTCGTCAGCGAACACCTCGCCCAGCTTTTTGAGCGCCTTCGGCGGCAGCTCTTCGCAAACCAATTCGACGAGCAGGCTGCGGAAATCATTCGTTGCGGTCGTCATGTCAGGCGGCCTTCTTCTTGTCGATTTGCGCGATCACTTCGTCCGCCCACGCCTTGGGCGCCATCGGGAAGCCCAGGCGCGCACGGCTCTCGAGGTAGCTCTGCGCCACGGCGCGCGCCAGGTTGCGGATGCGGCCGATGTAGGCCGCGCGCTCGGTGACGCTGATCGCGCCGCGCGCGTCCAGCAGGTTGAAGGTGTGGCCGGCCTTGAGCAGCTGCTCGTAGGCAGGCAGCGCGAGCTGGTGGTCC
>JBJMWF010000185.1:0-19555 GCA_045810265.1 Vitreoscilla sp.
AAGTACAGGTGTCCAGTGCCTGCACCGTGCAGGCGCGCGGCGGCCCACCACTCGTACAGGCTCAACCCGTAGGCGGCCGAGGTGCCGAGCACGACCAGCACGTCCATGTTGGCGCCGCCGCCGCGCAAGGCACGCCATGCGCCGGCGTAGAAGCGCGCGCCGAACCAGAACTGCACCGGCGTCGCGAGCAGGAACTGCAGCCAGGCGGGCCAGGCCCACCGCTGGCCGAACAGCGCGCCGGCCATGGGCAGCAGCAAGGGCAGCGACAACGCGGCGGCGATGATCACCGGCCGCCAGGCCCGGGCCTCGGACGGCGGCGGCGGAGCGGGCACGTCCGGCGCGCGGGCGGCGTAGCCGGCCTTGCGCACGGCGGCTTCGAGGAGGTCGAAGGGCACCGGCGACTCCGCCCGCACGCTGGCCATCTCGGTGGCCATGTTGACGCCGGCCTCCGCGACGCCAGGCACCGTGCGCAACGCCCGCTCGACCCGCCCGGCACAGCCGGCGCAGCTCATCCCCTCGACCGGAAACGACCAGTCGCGGCGAGCATCGAGAGCAGAGGGAGAAGGCAGGCTGGACATCGCGAAATTGAATCCCAAGAAACAGGCAGTGTCGACCGTCTGCCTGTAACGATCTGCGCGGATTGGAAAAAGCCCCACGCACAGGGGTACTTGTGTGCGGCGCGCGACTCATCAAACCCGCACGCGGCCTGGGGCTGCACGGCCGTCTTGCACCGATGGGCCGCCGGGCGGGGGACACTGGGGGTTCACCGGTTACAGGAGAGCGCCATGGTTGAATTCCTCGTCGAAGGCATGAGTTGCGGACACTGCGTCAACATGGTCACCGAGGCGATCCACACGCTCGATCCGGCCGCCACCGTCGACGTCAATCTCGGCACCAAGCACGTGCGGGTGAGCTCCGACGTCGACCGCTTCCTGCTGTCGCAGGCGCTGACGGACGCCGGCTACGATCCGGTTCCGATCGGCCTGCAGTTGCCCGACCACCTCTGAGGGAGCCCAGATGCCCCTGGTGACACTCACCGTACGTCGCGGCAAGGATGCCGCCTTCAAGTCGGCCGTGCTCAATGCCGTGCACGGCGCGCTGGTGGCCTCCGGCGTGCCGCAGACGGATCGCTTCCATCGCGTGCTGGAGCTGTCGGCTGACGACTTTCGATACGACGCCACCTATCCAGACCTCTCGACACCCCGCACCGACGACTTCGTGCTGATCGAAGTGCTGCTGTCGGCCGGCCGCAGCGTGAAGGTCAAGCGCAAGATCGCCGTCGACCTGATCGACGCCCTGCGCCAGTCGCCCGGGCTCGATCCGGACAACGTGATGCTGGTCTTCAAGGAGACCACCTGGGAGAACTGGTCGTTCGGCGGCGGCCGCTTCATCCACGTCTAACGACCGCTGCGCGCGGCCCTGAAACGACAACGCCCGGACATGCATTGGATGTCCGGGCGCTGGCGTCCGTCTTCAGGGGATGCGACCGGCAGGCGGTCGCTCGAGCGACGCTCCCGGAAGACCGCGAGACACCGGCCTCGCGCTCCCCGGAGCGAAAACGGGATCAGCGATCGATCACGTTCTTGACGGCGTTGCCGACGTTGTTCTTGACGTCGCCGACCGTCGACTGCGTCTTGCCGGCGACCTGGTCCGCCTTGCCTTCGGTGGTCAGGCGCTCGTTGCCGACGAGCTTGCCGGCGGCTTCCTTGACATCGCCCTTGATGGTTTCGGCGCGGCCGTTGACTTGGTCCTTGTTCATGATCGTGCTCCTTTGAGTGAAGGGGAGCCGGACGACATCGGATGTTGTTCGAGTTCTGCGTCCTGTCTCGTCCGGCTTGTAGAAACTATCTCACCGGAGCCGGCCGGCTCGTGTCGGAGCGACGTCGCAACTCATGTAGGACAACCGACGTCAAGCATGACGGCGCCGTCTGGCCTGAGCGTTCGTTCAACGCTCCTTGGCGATCCCGCGGTAGAGCAGGAACGTTGCCAACAGTCCGCACGCCGCCGCGCCGCTCATCCACAGGCCCGGCGCTGCATGGTCGCCCGTCACCTTGATGAGCCACGTCGACACCAGCGGCGTGAAGCCGCCGAAGATGGCCGTCGCGAGCGCGTAGGCGAGCGAGAACCCGACAGTGCGCACATGCGCCGGCATCACCTCCGTGAGCGCCACCACGGCCGCGCCGTTGTAGCTCGCGTAGAGCACCGACAGCCACAGCTCGGTGGCCAGCATGCGGCCGAACGAAGGCGCAGCGACCAGCCACGACAGCACCGGATAGGCGGTGAGCAGCGTCAGCACGGTGAATGTCACCAGCAACGGCCAGCGGCCCACCTTGTCCGACAACGCGCCCATCACCGGCAGCAGGATGAAGTTCGACAGGCCGACGCAGAAGGTGACGACCAGCGCGTCGGTCGCGTCGAGCTTGAGCACCGATTTGCCGAAGGTCGGCGTGTAGACGGTGATCAGGTAGAACGACACCGTCGTCATCACCACCATCATCATGCCGGCCGTGATCAGCGGCCAGTTGCGCGCCATCGCCTGCAGGCTCTGGCGGAAGGTCGGGCGCACCTTGCGGGCCAGGAATTCCTCGGTCTCCAGCAGCGAGCGCCGGATGTAGAAGACGAACGGCAGGATCATGCAGCCGACGAAGAACGGGATGCGCCAGCCCCAGTCAGCGATGGCCGCGGACGGCAGCGAGGCGTTGATCGCATAGCCCAGCGCCGCGGCCACCATGATGGCGGCCTGCTGGCTGGCCGACTGCCAACTGACGTAGAAGCCCTTGCGGCCGGGCGTGGCCATCTCCGACAGGTAGACCGACACGCCACCGAGCTCGACGCCCGCCGAGAAGCCTTGCAACAGCCGGCCGGCGACGACCAGGATGGGTGCGAACACTCCGATCGTCGCGTAGCTCGGCACGCAGGCGATCAGCACCGTGCCGCAGGCCATCAGCGCGAGGGTGACGATCAGCCCGCGGCGCCGCCCGATGCGGTCGATGTAGGCGCCGAGCACGATCGCGCCCAGCGGCCGCATGAGAAAGCCCGCGCCGAAGGTGACGAAGGTCAGCATCAACGAGATGTACGCGCTCTTGCCGGGGAAGAACGCCTTGGCGATGTCGGTCGCGTAGAAGCCGTACAGGAAGAAGTCGAACATCTCCAGGAAATTGCCGCTCGTCACCCGCAGCACGGTGGCGATCTTCGAGGGTCCTGCGCTGGGCGTATTCATCCGGTCTCCTGCGGTCGATGCGAGCGGTTCACAGGAACATCACGTTGCTGCCGGGCTCGGGCGTGGCCGCCTTGTCGGCGAAGCCGTCGAAGAAGAACACGATGTCGTCGCCCTCGTCGCCCGTCAGCCGGCCCACGACCTTGCTCCAGGTCATCAGCGCGATGTGCGCGGCGGGTTCGCCGACGACGAGGATGGGCTGCTCGCCTTGCTCGTGCCAGAAGTACTCGCCGCCGAACCTGCGCCGGCCCACTTCGAGCACGTAGCAGCCGAGCTGCTGCACCAGGCCGGTGACGACCGCCTCGTCCAGGTCGGCGACGTAGGCCGACGCCTCGACCAGCATCTCGTCGACCGCCGCCAGGCTCTCGACGCTGAAATCGAGCCGCCCGCCGGCCCGCGCCTGCAGCGACGCGACGGCCCGCTCGGCGGCGCTGGTGACTTCGTCGAGGATCGCGTTCATGCGGGCATTCTGCAGCCCATCCGGCTTGCGGCAGCTTTCAGGGGACTTGCGGCGAGGGGCAAGCACCCCGGCGGGTCACTCTTGGATGAAGCGCCGCAGTTCGGCGAAGGCGGCGTTGGCGTCATCGCGCCAGACGCCATGGCCTGCGTTCGAGAACGCGCGGTACTGCACCAGGTGCGGCGGCAGCGCGGCGGCGATGTCGCGCGCATCGGCCACCGGGCACACCGGGTCGTCCTCGCCCACCATCACCAGCACGGGGCAACGCGCGTTCGCCAAGCCGGGCAGCAGGTTCATCTGGCGCTGCTCGCCCGCGGCCGAGGCGTACAGGATGTCGAAGTTGTGGATGGTGCGGGCGGCGCCGTGCGGATCCTGCGGCGTGGTGTTGTACAGATGCCGGCAGTGCACGCCGTAGTCATCCCAGCTGGCTGGCCCCGGGTCGCTCCAGAAGCGCCGGCACGATTCGCGCGCGGCCTCGCCGCCCAGGCGGCCGAACATCTCCTCCTTGCGATCCTGCCTCAGGTGCGGCGAGGTGCTGGACAGGATGACCTTGGACGGATGATCGGGGTGGCGCTCGATGTAGCGCTGTGCGACGAAGCCGCCGAACGACTGCCCCAGCACGATGGGCCTGGCGATGTCCAGCGCGTCGCACAGGCGCACGACGTCGTCGGCGAAGGTGTCCAGCGTCCACTCCTCGGGCGGGCGGCGATCGCTGCGGCCGTGGCCGCGGTGGTCGTAGTAGATCACCTGTGCGATGTCGGCCACGCGGCCGAAGAACGGGCGGAAGGCCGAATGGTCGAAGCCCGGGCCGCCGTGCAGCAGCAGCAGCGTCGGCTTCTCGCGCAGCACCGGTCCGTCGGGCACGAACTGCGTGCCTTCGACGTCGAAGTAGAGCCGGACGCCGGGTTCGATCTCGATGCGCATGCGTGAAGCCTTGGGGAGAGCCAGCCCGCGAGCATAGCGCGGCTCGGGCGTCGCGCTAGTCGTCGCCTTCCATGTCGCCATGGCCGTGGCCATGGGTGCTCACCGGCATCGCGGCGCCGTCGACGCCGTCGAAGAAGAACGGCGCGCGAGGCTTGCTGCGCGGCGCGATCTCGTCCATGTGCGGCAGCGAGTACAGGCGGCCGTTCTGCATGACCTCGACGACGCGGTCGGACTGGCGGATGTCGGTGGTCGGGTCGCCGTCGATGACGACCAGGTCGGCCAGCTTGCCGACCTCCAGCGAGCCGATGTCCTTGTCCATGCCGAGGTAGTGCGCGCCGTTGAGCGTCGAGTTGCGGATCGCCTCCAGCGGCGTCATGCCGCCCAGGACCTGCATCCACATGTCCCAATGAGCGCCCAGGCCTTCGCGCTGGCCGTGCGCACCCAGGTTCTCGCGCACGCCGGCATGCAGCAGCTCGGTGGCCGTCTTCGCGACGCGGATCACGTTGTAGTCCTCCTGCGGCGCGATCTCGCGGCGCACCGAGCGATCCTCGAGCACGCTGCGCGGCACGAAGTTCCTGAGAATCGGATGCTGCCAGACCTCGGTCGTCGCATAGAAGTAGTGCTCACCGTCCAGGCCGCCGTAGGCCACGTTGTAGGTCGGCGTGTAGCCCACCTGGGTCTGGCCCCACAGCTGCTTGACGTCGTCGTAGGCGTTCGCGACAGGGATCGCGTGCTCGACGCCGGTGTGGCCGTCCACCACCATCGTCATGTTCAGCTCGAACAGCGAGCCGCCCTCGGGCACCACCATCATGTCGGTCTGGCGCGCGGCTTCCAGGATCTGCTGGCGCTGCTCGCGGCGCGGCTGGTTGTAGCTCTTGACGCTGATCGCGCCCAGCGCCTTCTGGCGCTTGAGCGCGTTGAGCGCGTCATCGACGCTGTCGATCGGCTGCGTGATCGGCGCCTTGGCGCCGTACAGGATGGTGCCGGTCGAGAAGATGCGCGGGCCGGTGATGATGCCGGCACGCTGCATCTCGGACGCGCTGAAGATCTCGGCCGAGTCGTTCGATGGATCGTGCAGCGTCGTCACGCCGAAGGCGAGCGATGCGTAGTTGATCCAGCTCGTCTGCGGAATGATGCCGTCGTCGCCCATGCCGCCGTGCCAGTGCACGTCGACGATGCCGGGGATGATGGTCTTGCCGTGCGCGTCGATCCGGCGCGCGCCGGCCGGCACCAGGACGCGATCGCTTGCGCCGACGGCCGCGATGCGGTTGCCGTCCACGACGATGGTGCCGTCGGCGATCACCTCGTCGCCCTTCATCGTGACGATGCGAGCACCGGTGATCGCGATCAGGCCCGCGGGCGTGTCGGCCGGCTGGCTGAAGCCCACGCGCACGCCGTCGGCGTCGGCCTTGGGCAGCTCCTTGGGCGCGCCGGGCACGAAGGTGAACGCGTTGCGCAGCTCGCTGGTGAACAGCCGGTCGCCCAGGCCGAAGTGCAGGCTGGCGCTGTCCCCGGACCAGCTGAGGTATTGGCCGGCGTCGACGTCGAGCTGGCGCACCGGCAGGGCGTCCATCTTGCTGCCGACCGGGATCGGCTTGGACGCCATCGGCATCGGCGTGACGTAGGCGTGGTTGTGCTCCTGGAAGGCGAGCCAGTGGCCATCGGGCGAGACCGCGTAGTCGGTGACGAACTCGCTGGTCGCGACCTCGGTCTCCTTGCGGGTGGCCAGGTCGATGCGTACCAGCTTGCTGAACCAGTCGACTTCCTTCTGCACGTTGGCACGCGTGACGTAGACGGCGTCGCCGGTGGCGCCGAACTGGGGGGCCGCGCCGTCCTTGGCCAGGCGCTCGGGCTTGCCCTTGCCGTCGGCCGCCACGCGGTAGACGCCGGTGTCCAGCCCATGCCACGGCGAGGTCAGGTGGCCGCCGTGGCCCTTGACGTAGACCACCGTGCGGCCGTCGGGCGAGAACTGCGGCTCGATGTACTGGCCCGGCTCGGCCGTCAGCGTGGTCTCCGCGCCCCCGCTGGCGGCGATGCGGCGCACCGAGCCCAGATCCTTGTCGCTCCAGGTCGTGAACACGATCTGGCGGCCGTCGCGCGAGAAGCGCGGGTAGAACTCGAAATGCGCGGTCTGCGTCGTCAGGCGATGCGGCGCGCCGTTGGGCAGGTCCTTGACCCAGAGGTAGCCGAGCGCCGAGTAGACGACGCGATCGCCCTGCGGCGAGACGTTCATCCAGCGCAGCTGCTTGACGTCGAACGCGGGCGGTGCGACCGCGGTGGGCACGCGCAGCGCCGGCGTGATTTCGCGCGTGTCCTTCACATGGAACGGGATCTCCACCGCATCGCGCCGGGCAGGATCGACGCGCCACAGCTTGCCCTGCGCCCACACGACGATGGACTTGCTGTCCGGCGTCCACGCAAAGCCAGGGTAGACGCCCTGCACCGACCAGGTCTCCTGCATGTCGCGCTCCAGATGGCCCCACACGGGCGTCTCCTGCCCGGTGGAAAGATCCTTCAGGAACAGCGTGCTCTGGTTGCGCACGCGGCGCACGAAGGCCAGCTGCTTGCCGTCCGGCGAGGGCACCGGCCGCACGGCGCCCCCCTGGCCGGTGACGAAGGGCTCGACGCTGCCGTCGTGCAGGTCGACGCGCTGGATGTCGAAGATCTCCTTGTTGGAGTCCTTGTTGTATTCGAACGAGGTGCCGCGCGTGGTGTCCTGCGAGAAGTAGACGTAGCGGCCGTCGGGCGAGAACGCGGGTTCGCCCAGATCCTTCTGCCAGTTCGGCTTCTCGTTGAGCTGCACGCCCTTGCCCGTGCCGCCCGCGTGGTACAGCCAGATCTCGCCCGAGCCCAGCGAGCGCGTGCCCGAGAAGTGCTTGCGGGCCGCGATGTACTGGCCGTCGGGCGACCAGGTGGGCGTGTACAGCAGGCGGAAGTCTTCCTTGGTGAGCGCCTTCGCATCGCTGCCGTCGGCGTTCATGGTCCAGACGTTGTCGCCGCCGCCGGCATCGCTGATGTAGGCGATGCGCTTGCCGTCCGGCGACCAGCGCGCCTGCATCTCCCAGGCGATCGAATGCGTCAGCGGCGTCGCCTCGCCGCCGGCGATGGGCAGCGTGTAGAGATCGCCCAGCAGGTCGAACACCAGCCGCTGGCCGTCGGGGCTGACGTCGACCGACATCCAGGTGCCGCTGCGGGTGTCGATGGGCACCGTGGCTTTGGGCCCGGGCGGGTGGTTGACGTCCCACTTCGGCTTGGCCGGCGCCGACGCCGCGGAGGCGGGGGCGTCAGCGGCGAGCGCGTGGATCGAGACGAGGGCGGCAGTGGCGAGCAGCGACAGGCTGCGGCGCGAGATCGGAGCGGGCATCGTGAGGTGCGGCCAGGCCGCTGTGTTCGGGTGCCCGCGAGCATAGCTGCGCCGTGCAAAGCGCGGCTGCGGGTCATGCCCGCCAAGCCGGCGTTCGTCGCATCGTCCCCGTCGGCCAGGTCAGGCAGTAAGCAGGTTGCCCTGGCGCAGCGCCTCGCGCCCGGCCACGCGCAGCACGCCGGTGCCCGCCGGCACGAAGCGCCGCGCCTCGCGGGCGTAGAACACGCCGTCGACCGGGCTCAGCAGCGGCGTGATCAGGCCGGTCATGGGCTCGATCAGGTCGGCCAGGCGCTCGCCCACGGCCACCTTGCCGCCGAGCTCGCGCAGATAGACGACCACGCCGCCGTGCGGCGCGTTGACGGGGATGGAGCCGGCCAGCGGCGTGGCTTCGCAGCGCGCCGGCGGCAGTTCGGCCGGCGCGCCGGCGATGACGCCGCGCCACGCCAGGTAGTCGATCAGCGCCTGGGCGTCGCGCTCGGCCAGCCCGTGCGAGACGTCGGCCTCCCCGCGCAATTCGACCGTGACCGCGACGCAGGCGCTCGGGATCGGCGTGCCGCTGCCAAAGCGCGCGGCCAGGCGCGGCCAGATGGTCGAGCAGGCCTCGTCGAACGGATGGTTGCCCGACACCTCGGCCAGCAGCGCCGCCTCGCAGCCGAGGAAGCGGGCCAGCGGTTCGACCTGCGGCCACACCGAGGTTTCGGTGTAAAGGTGCATCACGGCCTGGCTGTCGCAGTGCAGGTCGAGCACGATGTCGGCGTCGATGCTCAGTCCCAGCAGCGTGCGGCGCAGGCTCTCGAGCGCGCTGCGTTCGGGCAGCGCCGCCGCAGCCTCGCGCAGCGCGTCGCGGATCAGGGCGACGTTGTGCGTGGCGTCGAAGGTGAGCTGGCCGTCGACCCGCGCGGCCACTGCGTCGAACAGGTCGGCGTAGTGGCGGTTGAAGTTCTCGCCGCTGCCCAGGTCGAAGCGCCCTTCCACCGCCTGCAGCACGCGCTGCGTCAGGCCGATCGGGTTGGCCACCGGCACCAGCACCACCTCGCCGACGATGCGGCCCTCGGCCTCGAGCGCGGCCAGGTGCGCGCGCAGGTGGTGCGCGACCAGCAGGCCGGGAATCTCGTCGGCGTGGAGCGCGGCCTGCAGCGTGGCCTTCGGGCCGCGACCCGGCGTGCCGAAGTGCAGGCTCTGCAGCTCGATCGAAACGCCCGGTGTGTTTTGCGTCAGCGCGTGATGGACGGTCTTCATGCAAGTTCTCGCCGGGCGAATTCCTTCGATGCGGGGAGGTTACCTCACGCGCGCCCGTCCTACGCGCGCACCGGTTCCGTCTGGTCGACCAGCCGCAGCAGCGTGATCTCCGACGGCGCGCCGAAACGCTTGGGCGGCCCCCAGTAGCCGGTGCCGCGGCTGATGTAGATCAGCATGTCCTTGACCCGGTGCAGGCCGGCGGTGAACGGCTGCTGCAGGCGCACGAAGAAGTTCCAGGGCAGGAACTGGCCGCCGTGCGTGTGGCCGGAGATCTGCAGGTCGAAGCCCGCGGCCTGCGCCGCCGGCGCGCTGCGCGGCTGGTGCGCGAGCAGCACCTTGACGGCGGCCCGCGGCGCGCCGGTGATGGCAAGCGCGACGTCGCTGCGGTGGCTGGTGTCGTAGCTGGCGGCCGAGAAATCGGTGACGCCGGCAATCACGATCGGCGCGTGCCGATGCAGCAGGATCACGTGCTCGTTGAGCAGCACGCGCACGCCCAGCGTGGGCAGGTATTTCAGCCACGGGTGGACGCCGGAGTAGTACTCGTGGTTGCCGGTGACGAAGAACGTGCCGTGGCGCGAACGCAGGCCGGCCAGCGGCGCCACGTGGCGCGACAGCTCGTAGACGTTGCCGTCGACCAGGTCGCCGGTGATGGCGACGACGTCGACGTCGAGCCGGTTGATCGTGGCCACCACGTACTTCATGGCCGGGCGCTTGATCGTCGGGCCGATGTGCATGTCCGAGATCTGCGCGATCTTGAAGCCGTGCAGCGCCGCGGGCAGGTCCTTCAGCGGCACGTCCACCGTCTTGACGCGCGGCGGCTTGCGCGCGTTGTACAGGCCGATCAAGGTGACGAGCGAGGCCAGCGCCAGGACGCCGATGGCGCTCAGGTCGCGCCAGCGCTCGGGCACCGTGGGCAGGCCCACCAGGCCTGCGATCAGCAGCACCAGCAGGACTACGTCTCGCACCAGGGTCAGCACGAACAGCGACGAGAACAGGCCCATGGTCGTCAGGCTGGCCCAGGCCAGCAGGTCGCTGCGCCGCACCTCTTGCGGCGTGCGCTTGCCCTTGCGCCGGCGCAGGCCCAGCGGCACCAGGCCGGCCGACAGCGTCAGCAACACCCCCAGGACCAACGCCGACGGGACGCCCGCCGACGCCACGACGCCCGGCAACAAGCGCAGCGCCACGTAGGCGTGCACGACGACCGACAGTACCCACAACCCGTTCATCAATCCCTCGACAGCACCCGCGGCACCGGACGCCAATCGTCCCACATAGTGACGACTCTCCCGAGCGCAACCCGGCAGCTGGACGGTAACGAGTCTTTACCTGGGCATGTCCACCTGGGTCAGGTTGTCGTCCGAGTTGCGGTCGATGCGCTTGTTGTAGGGGTCCACGCCGACCCAGGCCGGGCGTCCGTCGACCACGACCGTGACCGGCATCGGCGGCCCGTGAATCGGCACGGTATGCAGCAGCAGCACCTTGGAGGCGTCGAAGCCCTTGTCACCCGGCCGGGCCGAGAAGACGCCCACTTCGACCGGCTCGTTCATCGGCGCCGCGGTCTCCTTGCCCGAGCCGTCCGCGTAGAACTTGTGCGCCTCGACGTCGAACTTCACCTCGTACTTGCCGTTGGGCAGCAGGGTCGCCGTCGCGTTGCTGGCCTTCAGGTCGAGCAGCGTGATCTTCTCGAACAGGTCGGAGATGACCTGCTCGTTGGCCGGCCCGGCCTCGGCGCGCAGCAGCTTCAGGAAGTCGGTGGTGTTGGCGAAGGGTGCGCCCTTGAATGCGTACTGCGCCAGCAGCTTGCGCATCGCGCGGTTGACGACGTCCTCGCCGAGCGCCTCCTTGGCCCAGTACATCGCCACCGAGCCCTTGCGGTAGTAGATGTAGTCCTGGTCCTCGACGCGGGCCAGCGGCAGCTCCTCCAGCACCGCGCCGCCGCGCGAGCGCAGGTAGCGATCGAGCTCGTACTTGAGGAAGCGGCGCACCTGGTCCTTGCCGTAGTGCTGTTCCATCACGAGCAGGGCCGAATACTGCGCGAAGGTCTCGACCAGCATCGAGGCGCCCTGCTGGTCGGCGGGCACCAGTTGGTGGCCCCACCACTGGTGACCGATCTCGTGCGCCGTCACGTAGGTGGCGACGTCGATCTTGGTGGGGTTGCTCCAGTGCTGGACGAAGCCGATGCTTTCCGAGAACGGGATCGTGTTGGCATACGACTGCGCGAACGCCGCATAGGCCGGGAACTCGACGATGCGTGCCTGCCTGAACTGGTAGGGCGTGAACTCCTTGCTGAACAGCGCGAGCGATTCGGCCATCGCCGCGAGCATGCGATCGACGTTGAACTCGTGGCCCGGTGCGTAGTACACCGCCAGGTCGACGTCGTGAGCGGGCTGACCATCCTGCGCCGGCGCATGCCACACGGAGCGGCGGATGTCGTAGCGGCCCGACTGGATCGAGAAGAACTGGTTGATCGGCGCGTCGCTGCGGAAATGCACCGTGCGGCGGGCGGCAGCGTCCTTGCCCAGGCCGGTGTCGCTGACCATCTGGCCGGGCGCGATGGGCGTCTGGTCGCCGTCGGTGGTGACGGTGATGTCCGCGTTGACCCAGTCACTGTCGTGCAGGAACTCGTTGAACTGGCGCGCCGCATCGTCCTCGAGCTTGGGCGGACGCAGCTCCGCCGGCAGTCCGTACTTGCGCCGCTTGGCGCGCTCCTCGAGCAGGCCCTGGCGCGCAAAGCCGACGGATGGCGAGATCTGGAAGTTGTTCAGGAAGCTGCCGTTGGGCACGACCGATGTCATCGGGCGCCCGTTGGGAAACCCGCGCTGCTCCAGCGTCGTCGTGAAGCCGAGGGTGCGCTGCTCGCCCGGCTGCATTGGCGAAGCGAGCTTGTAGATGCGGTAGTGCAGGCGCGGGTAGTCGGTCTGCACCGTCGCACCGGGAAAGGAGATCGAATCGAGCTTGAGATCCTCGGCCCACTGCAGGTGCAGCACCGGGATGGGTTGGGTGCTGCGGTTGACCAGCACGAAGCTGCCATGCGTGACGGCCCGCGCCGCGCGCGGGAACAGCTGGACGTCGAGCTTGACGTCGGCCACCTTGGGCTGCACCACCTTCTCGTAGGGCAGCAGCGTCTTCTCGAACTCGGCCATCCTGCGGTCGTGCTCGGGCTGCGTGCAATAGGCGTTGAGCACGTTGGTGTTGTAGAAGATCCAGCCGCCGGTGGCCACCCAGACCAGCGCCGCCACGGCCAGCACCGTGCCAGGCACGCCGCGCAGGTGACGCCCGACCTGCGCCAGGCGCGGACGCAGCGCCACCGTCGTGCCACGGCGCCACAGCGCATGCGCGAACACCAGCAGCATCGTGGCGAAGGCGATCCAGTACAGCTGGAACCAGGCCTGGCCGATCCAGAAGCGGCCCAGGCCGTTCATGTCCGACAACGGCACCTGCGGGCCGCTGGCGTAGTTGTAGAGGTTGTGCTCGAAGCCGATGTTGCCCAGCATCACCGAGGCCACGAAGTACACCAGCATCACGGCCCAGCCGATGTACTTGTTGGACACCAGCACCTGCACGAACACGGTCAGGATGGCGATCAGCACCGCGGAGACCGACATCGGCCAGACGAACCACGCCAGGTAGCCGCCGACCTCGAAGCGGAAGTAGCCGTTCAGCGCCTGGTAGGCGATCGCCACCAGCACGCCTACCAGCATGCTGGACAACAGCACCGCGATGATGGCCACGATCTTGGGCACCAGGTGCGTCCAGTCGGGCGCGGCCGTGGCATCGATGATCTCGTGCATGCGCCGGTCGCGGTCGCGCCACACCAGCTCGCCGGCATAGAAGATCGCCAGGATGACGGGCAGCAGCGAGTAGCCGCCGGCGAGCGCGTCCACCATCAGGCGCGTGACGGGCCAGGACGGGCTGCCCAGGATCTCGCCGCCGAACCACACGTTGGTGCCGGCCAGCAGCAGGCCGATCGCGATCAGCACGTAGTAGGCCGGGCTGCGGAACACGAAGGCCATGTCCACCTTGGCCAGCTCCCACAACTGCGCGCGGGCGGTGGCGGGCGTCGCCGGCGGGATGTCGGGCAGCAGCGGCTGCTCCTTGCGTGCCGCCGCGGCCAGCATCTCCCGCACGCCGGCCGGGTTGTGCTCGCCCAGCGCGGCCAGCTCGTCCTGGTGCCGGCGGGCGGCCTTCTGCGCTCGCGTCAGCTTGGCGGCGTCGGCGGGCTGCTCGAGCGCCATGGCGTCCTTCGGAGCGGAAAAGCGCGTCTCGAAGCGGAAGGCGCGGTACGCGATCGCGAAGACCGCGCCGGCCAGCGCCGTCCACAGCAGCCGGTTGGCCAGGAGCACGCCGGTGAACGGCGGCAGCACCGTGTTGCGCTCCGAGGCGGTCCAGTACTTGGTCACGTAGGTCAAGGCGGACGGCCCGAACGGATCGAACAGCGCGGCGATGCGCTCCCACACGGGATCGTTGCGCGTGGCGCCGCGAGCCACGAAGAACAGGATCAGGAACGCCACCGCGCAGACGTTGGACCACACGAGCGAGCGCGTGCCGATCGCCACCGCGAAGAACAAGGCCGACGTGATCAGCAGCGTCGGCAACTCGTAGGCGAACAGACCCATCAGGTAGTGGCTCGGCACGAACGGGCCGAGCTTCTCGACGTCCTGCCACGGCATCAGTGTGCCGAACCAGATGCCCAGCGGCACCATTGCCATCACCATGAAGGCCGCCGCGCTGGCGCCGACGAAGCGGCCCCCGAGGTAGCTGGCCTTGTCGACCGAGGTCGTGCGGATGATGGGAGCGAAGCCGGTCTCGTCGTCTCGCACGACCACGTTGGCCACCATGGAGACGGTCACGAAGACCGAGAACACACCCAGCAGCACCTGCGTCAGGACGATGGCGTAGGGCGAGTTCTTGTGCACGTTGCCGATGCTGCCGATCTGCACGTTGTCACTGGCGGTGGCGCCGAAGGCCAGCAGGAAGAAGATCAGGCAGCCGACCCAGAAGACCGGGCTCTTGAGCTGGTAGCGCCATTCGAAGGCGGCGATGTGACGAAACATGGGCGGGCTTGTCCTTCGGGCCGATCAGTGCGCCGCGACGTGGCGCGAGGCCTCGTTGCCCGACTGGCCGTTGGCCTTGCGCTGCGCGTGCAGCGTCGAGAAGTAGACCTCGGCCAGGCCCGCGCTCACCGGCTCGAAGCGCGGGTCGGGCGCCGCATCCGACAGCACGTGGATCACCGTGCGGCCGCCGCGCAGCCGCGTCGAGATCAGCGCGAACTGCTTGCGCAGGCCGGGCAGCTCGTCCGGCTCCACCGCGCGCGTCCAGACCTTGCCCTTGAGGCCCTCGATCAGCGCGCCCGGCGTGCCGGCGCTGACGATGCGGCCGTCGACCAGGATCGCCATGCGCGAGCACAGGTCGGCCACGTCCTCGACGATGTGCGTGGACAGGATCACGACCTTGGTGGCGCCGATCTCGGCCAGCAGGTTGTTGAAGCGGTTGCGCTCCTCGGGATCGAGCCCGGCGGTGGGCTCATCGACGATCATCAGCGCCGGATTGCCGATCATCGCCTGCGCGATGCCGAAGCGCTGGCGCATGCCGCCCGAGAAGCCGGCGATGGCCTTCTTGCGCACGTCCCACAGGTTGACCTGGTTGAGCAGCGCCTCCACGGTCTCGCGGCGCGGGCCGCTGGCCGAGAGGCCCTTGAGCACGGCGAGGTGATCGAGCATCTCGTAGGCCGACACCCGCGGATAGACGCCGAAGTCCTGCGGCAGGTAGCCCAGCTTGGCGCGCAGCCGCTGCGGCTGGGCCAGCACGTCGATGTCGCCGAAGCGGATGCTGCCCGAAGTCGGCACCTGCAGCGTCGCCAGACAGCGCATCAGCGTCGACTTGCCGGCGCCGTTGGGCCCGAGCAGGCCGTACAGGCCCGGCGGGATCTCCAGCGACACGTCGTCGAGCGCGCGGGTGCCGTTCGGATAGACGTGGGTGAGCGAGGCAATGGACAACATGACGGGGGGCTCCGGGCCGGATTCAGGGATTTCCAGGCTTGCACTCTAACGGCAGCCCGGCGCCGTCCCCAGCGCGGTGCGACGAACCGGCGCTTCGCGGGGACAGGCCGTGCCGGCCCGGTCTCAGCGGGGCGCGCCCAGCAGCGCGGCGATCTCGGCGTTCGCCCCGGCCTGCGCGGCCGCCCGCGGCGTCAGGCCGGCCCGGTCGGCGCGGGACGGATCCGCACCGGCCCCGAGCAGCAGCCGCACCGCGGCCGCCTGCTGGGCCAGCACGGCATGCAGCAGCGCGGTGCGGCCGGCGGCGTCCGGCAGGTCGACCCGCGCCGCGGGCTCGGCCAGCAGCGCCTTCAAGGTCTCGACGTCTCCGCGGTCGGCGGCCGAGTGCAGCGTCGTCGCCGGCTGGCGGGCGCTGACGCCGCTCAACGCCGGTTTCCGGGCCGCCTCGGCGCCGGCGCCGGCGGCATCGGCGGCGTCGACGCGGCGCATGCTGGAGCCGGCGACCCGCACGCGCTGCGGTGGGGGCTCGGCGGCGGCGACGCTGGCCTCGTCCGCGGACGACCTGCGCGGCGCCGCCGGAGCGGCCTGCGGCGGCAGGCGGCGCGGGACAACGGATGGCGGCAGCGGTGGCATGGTGGGCGGTTGCGTCGGCGCGGCGTCGGTGATCGTCTCGGTCGCCGGCGCCTGCGCGGCCGGAGCCTCGGCAGACAAGGCCACCGGCCCCGGCGGCGTCGGTGCGGGCGCCATGTCCGCGGCGGGCGGCGCAGCGGGCACCGGCATCTGACGCGCGTCCGCGCGGGCTCCCGGCTGCGGCGCGGCGCGCAGCGAGCGGTCCGACGGCCCGGCCTGCGCGACCACCACGCCCTTCTCCCGCTCGCGCAGCGCCGGCCTCGGGGCGGCCGCCTTGGCGACCCGCGCCGGCTCGACGGGGTCGTCCAGGACCGGCGGCGGCACATGAGGATCGGAGGCGGCCGACGGCAGCGGCAGTTGCCTGGGCGAGGTGACTGTCGGCGGCGCCGCCAGCTCCAGCGCCGCGGTCGCGACCTGCACGCCGCCATCGGCGCGGTGGCTGGCGTCCAAGCGCCAGGCGCCCAGCGCCACCAGCAGCGCCGCGCAGGCCGCCGCGCCCGAACGCACGCGCCACGAGGACAGGTTGACGGCCATCGAGCGCCCGCGGCCGACTTTCGTCACGGGCGGCGCGACCGGCGCGAGCCGGGCCGCGCCGTCCTCGGCCGGCGCGCGCGTCTTCGCCTGCTCCGCGACCTCGCACGCCGCCGCCAGCACGTTGGCGCGCACGGACGCCGGCGGCTCGCGGCCGTCGTCGGCGAGCGCATGGGCTCGCGCATAGGCCTGGTCGAGGTCGTCGTCCCTGTCCGGACGCCCGGGCGTGCTGGCGCTCATGCCACCCTCCATCCGGCCAGCAGCGTGCGCAGCCTGGACTTCGCATAACGCAGCCGCGTCTTGGCCGTCTCGGCGCCCACGCCGGTGGCGCTGGCGACCTCCTCGATGCTGAGTCCGCCCTCGGCCTGCAGCACGAAGGCCTCGCGTTGCGGCGCCGGCAACTGCGCCAGCGCCTCGAGGAAGGCCTGGGCCTGCTGGCGCGATTCGATGCGTGCCAGCGGGCCGTCGGACGCCTCGGCCGCGACGCGGTCGGCCCAGCGCTCCCCGTCGCCCTCGCTGTCCTCCGGCGCGGACAGGGGCGCGTCGATCGACAGCATCGCATTGGACTGGGCGCGCAGGTGATCGATCACGCGGTTGCGGGCCACGGTGAACAGCCAGGTGGTGAAGCGCGCCGTCGCGACATAGCGCGGCGCCGCGCGTGCGACGCTGATCCAGGTCTCCTGCAGCACGTCGTCGGCCGCGCCCTCGTGCTGCGCACCAAGGCGATGGCGGATGAAGCGCCAGGTGGCCCGCTCGTGGCGGTCGTACAGGCGGGTGAAGGCGGCGGCGTCGCCGCCGGCGAAGGCATGCATCAGGAACTCGTCGCTGTCGGCGGCCGGCGTGACGTCGGCCGGCACCCGGTCGTCCTCCGGCTCGCGCACGAAGGCGAGCGTCGGATCGGGATGAGGTTGGGCCTGCACGGGCCACGATGCTAACCCGTGGGTGTCGCCGCCAGGCCGCCAGATCGACGTCAGTTCCAAAGGCGTCAGCGCCGCGGCGGATCGGGCACGTAGCCACGCGGGGAGTCGGCGGGGAACGCGCGCGGCGAGGTCGCGGCCACGTGCGGTGGTGGCACGATGCCGGCGGCGACGAGGTTGTCCAGGCTGTCGTAGCGGACCTCCAGGCGCTGGTCGGGCCGGGCGCTGGCGCGCTGGAAGGTGGTGATGCGCACGACCGAGGCCTCGCGTTCGCCGTGGCCGGTGCCCAGGCGCTCGCGTTCGACCGGGGCCGCCGCACCGGTTGCGGCCGCATCGGCGCGACGCGATTCGGCCGCCGGCCGCGAGTCTGGCGACGGTACCGCCGCCGCCTTGGCCGCGCCCTGGCTGGGTGGCACCGGCTGCGCCTGCGACACCTCGATCGCCTTGGCCTCGCGGAACACCGCCACGCCGATCACGCCGACGTCCTGCGGCCGGCCGGTGCGTGCGGCATAGGAATCGGCCAGCGACGTGAATTCGAAGGCCGCGACCTCCTCGTTGCTCTTGCGCCAGCCGGTGATCTCCGTGCGCTGCCACGGCTCGAGCACATAGCCGCGCTGGCCGACGCCGGCCGTCTCGCCGGAGACGACGTTGACGCCATCGATGGCCACGACCGCGAGCACGCGCTCGCCGCTGTCGTTGACGAGCCGCACCGAGTAGCGCGCGCCCGGACGCCCGCCGACGACGGGCCGGCCGTGGTCGCGCCAGACGTGCAGCGCCTCGCCGCCGTCGCGGTCGACGATGTCGACCTGCACCAGACGCGCGTCGGCGCGGGCGGCGGGCACGTAGGCCAGGTTCAGCAGGGCAGCCACCGCGCAGGCGGCCAGCAGGCCGCGCCGCCGCGGGGAAGATCGCAGGGAGGAGTTCATCGCCAATTCCTTTTCAAGGGCTGTGGCGGTTGAACGGACGCGGCGGCGAAACGGGGTGAGTCCTTCTCAACGCCGCCGGCTTGCCGCCTTTTGCGGCGTCGGTGACTGCGGCACCTGCAGCAGGCCGGCGATCAGGCGCCGCACCAGGGCGCCGGCGTCCAGGCGGGCCAGGCGCCGGGCGTCGGTGGCGGCGATCGGCAGGCCACCGAAGGCGCCGTCGATGGCCAGGTTGGCGGCGCCGTGCGACAGGCTCCACCCGGCCAGCGCCAGTTCGAGCCCGCCCTCGGGCGCGTGGCGCGCGGCGGCCTCCAGCAGCACGGTGAATGCCCGCCCGGCGGCGCGCTGCAGGCCCGGATGCTCGGCCTTGCGCGCCAGCGTCGGGCCGAACATCAGCCGGAACTGGGCGGGATGCGCGAGCGCCTCGCGCACGTAGGCCTCGCCGATGTCCATCAGCGCGCGCACCGGGTCCGCGGCGCCGGCGGCAGCGGCGAGCGCGTCGCCCAGCCGGACGAACGCGTGCTCGGCCACGCCGGCCATCAGCTCCTCGCGATTGGCGAAGTGGTGGTACGGCGCCGCGTGCGAGACGCCCGCCGCGCGCGCGAGCTCGCGCAGCGTCAGCGTCTCGGCGCCGCGCTCGTCGAGCCAGCCCGCGGCGGCGGCGAGCAGCGCGGCGCGCAGGTCGCCGTGGTGGTAGGGCCGCGGCGCGGGCTTGCGCGAACGCGGCTTGGGGGAGCCGATGGCGGATGGCATGACGTTATCTTGACACGAGAAGGATTGCGTCGCACGATGGCGTCATCTTGACGCTGTCAAGTTGAGAAAGCGCGAAAGACTCGCCATGTACCACGCCATCGTCCGCCGCAAGCTGCGCCGCGCCTTCGCCGACATCAACGCCGGCCGCTACGAAGGCATCGTGGCGCAGTTCTCGCCCGAGCATCGCCACGCCATGCCGGGCCAGCACGCGCTGGCGGGCGATCGGCGCAGCGTCGAATCGACCGCGCGCTGGTACGCCCGGCTGCAGCGGCTGCTGCCGGGGCTGGCCTTCGATGTCCGCGCGATCTTCGTCGGCGGCATGCCGTGGAAGACGATGGCCGCGGTGACCTGGGACGACCGCTTCACGCTGCCGGACGGCACGCAGGGCTCCAACACCGGCGTGCACGAGTTCGAGCTGCGCTGGGGCCGCGTGCGTTCACTGGTCATCCACTGCGACTCGCAGCGCCTACAGCAGATCTGCGAGCGCCTCGTCGCCTGCGGCGTCGCGGAGGCCGGCGCGGCACCCATCACCGACGTTCGCTGAGCGCGCGAAGGCTGGCCTGCGCAGCCGCGAAGGCGATGCCGGCGCTTCGCGTGGGGTCGC
>JBJMWF010000186.1:0-4931 GCA_045810265.1 Vitreoscilla sp.
CGATGGCGATGGCGATGGCGATGGCGATGGTGCCGGAGCTGGTGCAACCGCAGCGGAGCCGGCGTCCGAACCAGAAGACCCGCCACCGCACGCCGCCACGGACGCCGACAGCAACATCAGCGTGACCAGGCGCATGCGAATCCCAAGTCCGTGCGAAGCGTCGGCCGCATGCTCCATGGCATCGCATTCGGGCTCCCTGTCACCAGCGCGCTGCCTGCATCCATTGCCGATCAATGACCAATTCATGACGAAGCCGATTTCCTGTGAGTCGAGCTTCTCTTGGGAGCACGAAACATACCGGATCGCGTCACGCACCTCGAAGGAGCAACGACGATGGCGTCGTGAATGAGTCGTGCAGAAACGCCGATGGTTGCGCGCGCAAACCCGGCAGGCGTCTCGAATACCGCACCACAAAGGGAATGCGCAGGCGCGGAACATTCGTCGTGACCCGACGCATCTGGTCGTGGGCGGTGACGATTCTCGTCAGCTAACCATCCAATGAGTGACCAATCCCGTCACCAGGCTGCCGACGAAGGCGATCACTTCACCTTGACGACGACCTTGCCCTTGGCGCGACCGGCCTCGACGTAGGCCAGGGCCTCGTTGGTCTGTTCGAACGGGAAGACCCGATCCACGACGGGCCGGATGACGCCGGCTTCGACAAGACGCGTGATCTCGCGCAGCTGGCGACCGTGAGCCTTCATGAAGAGGAACGAGTAGCCGACACCGCGTCCTTTGGCCCGCCTTCGGATGCCGGAGCTCAACAAACGCATGACGAGCCTCACGAAGCGCGGGGCGCCGCTTTGCTGGCCGAATTCGGGATCGGGCGGGCCCGAGATCGAGATCAGCCGGCCGCCGGACTTCAGCACGCGAAGCGACTTTTCCAGCGTCTTGCCGTCCTGGCTGTTCAGCACGACGTCGTAGTCGTGCAAAAGCGCTTCGAAGTCCTGCGTCCTGTAGTCGATCACGACGTCCGCGCCCAGGCGCTTGACGAGTTCGGCGTTGGCCGCGCTGGTCGTCGTTGCGACGGTGGCGCCAAGATGCCTGGCCAACTGGATTGCAAAGGTCCCGACGCCACCGGAGCCGGCCTGGATGAAGACCTTGTCGCCCTTGCTCAGCTTGGCCCGTTCGACCAGGGCCTGCCAGGCGGTCAAGGCCACCAGCGGAATGGACGCGGCCTCTTCCATCGTGAGGTTGCCGGGCTTGTGCGCGAGGGAGGATTCCTTGACGGGGACGAACTGCGCGAACGTCCCGATCCGGAAATCATCGGTTCGCGCATAGACCTCGTCGCCCACCTTGAACTCGCGCACGCGCTGGCCGACCTTGACCACCACGCCGGCCACGTCGTGCCCCAGGACGATGGGCAGTCGATAAGGGAGGATCAGCTTGAACTCGCCATCGCGGAGCTTGGAGTCGAGCAGGTTCACGCCAGCCGCATGGACCTCGACCAGGACTTCGTCCTCGCGCGGTTCGGGCTTGGGGATGCTCGCCAGATGCAACGGCTGCCTCTTTGCATATCGTTCGAGCGTGAATGCCTTCATGTCCTTGCGTTCGTCCTGGTTCGTCATTCGTCTGTCCTTGATTCGGTCACGGGCGTACCCGCATTACGAGCATCATATTTAACGGCGAACGATCAGGCGATTGTCCGCGCGAGGCGCTCCTGGTTTCGGCCTCAAGACGGTGCCTCGCTGTTCGCATGATGCACATAATACGTCAATTCGCCTGCGCGCGCTCTGCAGTTCGCGTGCAACCGCGACGGGCTCCTTCGCGCCCAAGATCGGTTGAAGCCCGGGTCTGACATCCCCCTGTCGCCGCCTGGGTTCGCTCATGGCCGGTGGCCCGGCTGCCAAGGCATCAATGACCAATCGCACACGCAGCGGCAGGTTGGGCGTCGCTTTGGTCCGAAGGCGCGAGCGCCGGCCATGTTCAACTGGTTCTTTGCGGACGATTGGCATTCAGCGCCACATCGAGCCTCTGGCTCTTGAACGTGTTGACGACGAGATCGACGAACACGCGGGCCTTGGCGGACATCAGTGTTCGCGACGGGTAGTAGATCGATATCGAGCCGGCGTCGGCGTACCAGTCCGGCAGCAACCGGACGAGCTCCCCGCGCTCGAGTGCGGGCAGCACCGCCAGCAGGCCGACCAGGGCGACGCCGAAACCGAGGCGGACGGCTTCGGCCACCGCATCGGGGTCGTTCAGGACGACCGTTTCGTTCAGGACGGCAGGCAGTTCCATGCCTGTCTTTCGATGCCTGAGCATCCAGCTTCGAACGCGCCCCGTTCCGGCCGAGCGCATGACGACGCCGTCGAAGGCCGCGAGCTGCGAAGGGTGGGTGGGTGGCTTGCGTCCCGCCAGGGTCGCGGGCGTCGTGACCAGGATCAGGTGCAGCGGAGCCAGCGTGCGCGAGACCAGGCCCGGCGTCAGGTCGAAGCCGCCGCCGATCGCGGCGTCGTAGCCCTCGGCGATGAGATCGACGACCCGGTTCTCGAGATGCCATTCCGGGCGGATCCTTGGATACGTCGCCAGGAAGTCGCGCAGCAGCGGCAGCAGGTAGCGGACGCCGATCGTGGGACTCATGCTGACTTTCAGCACCCCGGCCGGTTCGCTGCTGTCGGTCGAGGCCACGGAAATGGCAGCCTGCAGCGCTTCGAGGTTGCCATCGATCGACAGCAGGAAGCGTTCGCCTGCGTCGGTCAGCGTGAGCTTGCGGGTCGACCGGTGGAACAGCCTCACAGCCAGGTTGCGCTCCAGCGTCGCGACGTTCCGGCTGACGGCGGCAGCGGTCAGGCCAAGCCGGCGTCCGGCCTCCGAAAAGCTGCCCGTGCGGGCGGACCGGACGAAGGATTCGAGGTTTGCCAGGGTTTCCATCTGCCTTGCTACCTTCAAGCAATGCTTGAAAGAAAAACAAGATACTAACCACTTATCGGATGGCAATGGAGCCACTATCTTTGGCTGATCGAACTGTCGGTCCACAAGGAACTGCTCATGCCTCATATCCTGACGCTGCTGTCCAGCGCACGCGGCCTCGCTTCGCAATCGACCAAGGTGGCGACCGCGCTCACGCGGCGCCTGGCCACCGAACTGGGCGCGACCGTCCAGGTGCGCGACCTGACCGCCGATCCGCTGCCGCATATCGACGTCGCCTACACCGAGGGACGTGCGCTGCCCGCCGGGCAACGAACCTCCGCCCAGCTGGCGTCCACGCAAGTGGCCGAGTCGCTGATCGATGAACTGACGGCGGCCGACGTTGTCGTGATCGGCGCGAGCATGGTCAATTTCGCGCCCTCGTCGTCCCTCAAGGCATGGATCGACCATGTCGTCTGGCCGGGGCGCACGATGGTGCCCACCAAGGACGGGCCGCAAGGACTCATCGCCGGCAAGAAGGTCTACCTGGTCGCGGCCAGCGGCGGCATCTACTCGAGCGGTCCGATGGCGGCGTCCGATTTCCTGGTGCCTTACCTCAAGCACACCCTGGGGTGTATCGGCCTGTCCGACGTCGAGACGATTCGCATCGAGGCGCAGAGCTTCGGGCCGGAGGCCGCCCAGGGCAGCCTGGCGGAGGCCATGGGCCAGGTCGAGCTACTCGCCGCCGAGGCCCGCCAGGGCCAGCCCTCGTGATTCGCATCAATGTTTCCCTCCAGCAGCCCCTGCTACCTGACAACTTCAACCAAGGATTGATGACATGACCCGACTGAATGGAAAGACCGCTGTGGTCACCGGCGGCGCGACCGGCATCGGCTTCGCCGCCGCCAAGCGCTTCATCGAGGAAGGCGCCTTCGTCTTCATCTACGCCCGTCGACAGGCATCCCTCGACGCCGCCGTGTCCAAGCTCGGACCCAACGCCCGCGGGGTGCAGGGCTCGGTCTCGGATCCGGCCGATCTCGACCGGCTGTACGCCGCAGTGAAGGCCGAGCGCGGAAGCCTGGACATCGTCTTCGCGAACGCCGGCGCAGGCAGCCAGGCTCGCCTGGGCGAGATCACCGCCCAGCACATCGACGAGACCTTCGACACCAACGTGAAGGGCACGATCTTCACGGTGCAGAAGGCGCTGCCGTTGATGGGCCCGGGCGGCTCGATCATCCTGACCGGATCGAGCGCCGGCACCACCGGCGCGCCCGGAATGAGCGCCTACAGCGCCAGCAAGGCGGCCGTGCGCAACCTCGCGCGCACCTGGGCGGAAGACCTCAAGGGCACCGGCATCCGCGTCAACGTGCTGTCGCCCGGCGCGACCGCGACCGAGCTGGCCAAGGAAGCGCTGGGCGTGGAAGGCCAGAAGGTCTACGCCGCGATGACACCGCTCCAGCGCATGGCCGATCCGGCGGAGATCGGCGCGGCGGCTGCCTTTCTCGCGTCCTCGGACAGCAGCTTCATGACCGCCAGCGAGGTCGCCGTCGACGGCGGCCTGGCGCAACTCTGACCCACCCCTCCCGGCCGGCGCTCCCTTCGATTTGGGGAGCCCGCCGGGCTTATCGAGCACCAAGGAGAAACACATGAGCTACGCAATCATCGGCTTCGGCAAGATCGGCCACGCACTGGCCAAGGCGTTCGCCCGCAAGGGCATCGAGGTCTCCGTCGCGACCACGCGCGACCCCAAAAGCTTTGCTTCGGACGCGGCCGCCGTCGGCCCCAAGGTCATGCCCGGCACGCTGACCGAAGCCTTGAAGGCGGACGTCATCTTCCTGGCGGTGCGTTTCGAGGCGCACCGGGAGGTCGCCGAGGCGCTTGCGAGCTGGAAGGGCAAGACCATCATCGACGTGACCAACGCCTACGGCGTGCCGCCGGAGCAACTGGGTGGACAACCTTCCTCCAAGGCCGTCGCTCAGGCCTTCGCCGGCGCCAAGCTGGTCAAGGGCTTCAACCACCTGGTTGCCGGCGTTCTCGAGCAGGATCCGGGCGTGCAGGGTGGCAGGAGAGTCGTGTTCCTGGCC
>JBJMWF010000187.1:0-15066 GCA_045810265.1 Vitreoscilla sp.
ACCGGGCCGGACGCCACGCCGCCCTGTCCCGCCGGCAGCGAGGCCAGCGCGGCCTCGGCGGCCTGCAGCAATGGCAGCAACTGGTTGCCGTGCGCCGGCGACCAGACGACGCCCACGCGGGCGACCAGCGACAGCCGCGCGACGCCCACATTGATCGGCGCTCCCAGCGCCTGCGCCACCTTGGCGGCCACGCGCTGCGCCTCTTCCGGCTGGTGCAGGTCCACCAGCATCGCGGCGAACTGGCCGCGATCCAGCCGCACCGCGGTGTCGGTCTTGCGCAGCTCGAAGTGCAGCCGGCCGGCGGTGGCGCGCAGCACGTCGTCGCCCACGGTATGTCCGTATTGCTCGCAGATCGCATCGAAGCCGTCGATCTCGATCAGCATCATCGCCAGCACGTTCTTCTGCCGCGCCGAACGCAGCAGGGCCATCTCGGCGCGATCCTGCAGCACCGCGCGGGTGGGCAGGCCCGTGAGGCTGTCGTGATGGGTCAGGCGCAGCGGTGACTCCTCACTGCCGCGATGCAGCGGCTCGACGGCGATCAGGCCGGTCACCTGGCCGCGGCCGTCGCGCAGCGCGCCCACGTTCAGGCGGGTGGGATGGGGCGAGCCGTCCTTGTGGCGCAGCACCCAGTCGTGCTCGCTGGCCACGCCGTCGCGCCGCAACGCGGTGCCCAGCACGCCCGCATCGGCAACCACATGCTCACCCAGGATGGCCGACAGCTCGACGGCGCGCGCCTCGAGCTCCTCCAGGGCGATCAGGCTGCCGGCGATGGGCTTGCCGCTCAGTTCCTCGCGGCCGTAGCCCAGGCGCTCGGCCGCGACCGGATTGATCCAGCGTATTCGGCTTTGCGCATCGACGCCCAGCACGACACCGGGGTAGGCATCCAGCAGCAACTGCTGCACTTCTCCGAGTTCCAACCAGGTATGGGATTGCGGATCGAGGGTGGCGTGTTGGCTGTCCATCGGCCCAGTCTCGCACCGAGTAGGCGTCGCCGACAAGCCCTTTTCCGGTGAGGATGAACCCGATGAGCAGGCGCTGGAATCTGGCGTGCGCCGCGCACTGTTCAAATACGGCCATGATGTCCTTTGCCCTCGGTTCGCTCGTCGGCCTGCTGCTTGCGCTCACGGGCGCCGGCGGCGGCATCCTCGCGGTGCCGCTGCTGGTGTTCGCGCTGCACCTGGGCCTGGCCCAGGCCGCGCCCATCGGCCTGCTGGCGGTCGGACTGGCCGCGGCCCTGTCGGCGTCCTTGGGCCTGCGCGACGGCATCGTGCGCTATCGTGCGGCGACCCTGATGGGCGGCCTGGCGATGGTGCTCGCGCCGCTGGGCGTCGCCGCCGGACAGCGCGTGCCCAACGCGCCCCTGACGATCGCGTTCGCCGCGGTGCTTGCCTTGTCGGCCTGGCGCATGTGGCAACGCGCGCGCCAGGCGCTGCGCCCGCAGGCGCACGCCGCGTCGCGCGCGGCGCTGCCCTGCGTGCTCGATGCGCGCGACGGCCGCCTCGTGTGGACGCGCCCGTGTGCCCAGGCGCTCGCATTGACGGGCGTCGCCGCGGGTCTGCTCAGCGGGCTGCTGGGCGTGGGCGGCGGATTCGTCATCGTGCCGGCGTTGACGCGCTTCACGGAACTGTCGGCTCGCAGCATCGTCGCCACGTCACTGGCGGTGATCGCGCTTGCGTCGGTCGGCGGCGTGGGAGCCGCGGCGTGGAAAGGCACGATCGCCTGGGAGATCGCGCTGCCGTTCGCAGTCGGCTCGGTCGTCGCCTCGCTGCTCGCGCGGGTGATCGCGGCGCGCGTCGCGGGGCCGCGGCTGCAGCAAGGCTTCGCGGTGGTCAGCGTGTGCGTGGCGCTGCTGTTGCTCGCGCGCGGATTCGGCGGGCTGGCCGTCCGGTAGATCCTAGTCGGCGTAGCGCAGTGGCAGCGCGGTCGTGAACTTCAGCTGCTCCATCGCGAAGCTCGAGCTCACGTCGAACAATTGCGTCCCGGCGATCAGGCGCTTGTAGACGCCATCGTAGGCGGCGATGTCGGGCACGACGATGCGCAGCAGGTAGTCGATGTCGCCGCTCATGCGATAGAACTCGACGACTTCCGGGATCGAGTCGACGGTCGCATGGAACTGGTCGAACCAGGCCTGCGTGTGCTGGCTGGTCTTGATGTTGACGAACACCGTCACGCCCACATTGACGCTCTTGGGATCGACCAGCGCCACGTGTCCGGTGATCACACCGGCTTCCTTCATGCGCTGCACCCGGCGCCAGCAGGGCGTCGTCGACAGCTGCACCGCGGCCGCGAGCTCGGCGATGGGCGTGTCGCAGTCCAGCTGCAGCATCTCGAGCAACTTGCGGTCGATGGCATCGAGTTTCATGGCGGGCGTCGGCGAAAGAATGAAATTCTAGTTCGCCGAGCCGGCGGCATCCGCCCTTCAACCCCGCGCCAGCGCGGGGAAGGGTGCCCGTGCGACGATGCCGCCCCTATGCCGGTGCCGTTCTCGCTTGCGTCCTACCCCTCCTTCTTCCGGTTCTGGGCAGGTCGCGTCGCCGGCACCATGGCCAACCAGATGCTGATGGTCGCGGTCGGATGGCAGATGTACGACCTCACGCACAGCGCGTGGAGCCTGGGCCTGGTGGGCCTGTTCCAGTTCGCGCCGGCGCTTGCATTGGCGCTGGTCGCGGGCCACGTCGCCGACCGCCACGACCGCCGCCACATCGTCTCGCTGGCCTTGCTGCTGCAACTGCTGGCCGCGCTGCTGCTCCTGCTGTCCACGCACGAACACTGGATCTCGCGCGACCTGATCCTGGGCGTGTCGCTGCTGCTGGGGGTGGCGCGTTCGTTCCAGATGACCGCGCAGCAGGCGCTGACGCCGCTGCTGGTGCCCACGGCGATCCTGTCGCGCGCGATGGCGTTCAGCTCGTCGGGCAACCAGGCCGCGATCATCGGCGGCCCGGCGCTGGGCGGCTTTCTCTACGCGGCCGGCGCCAGCGTGGTCTACGCTGTCTGCGCCGTCCTGTTCGTGCTGGGCGCCTCGCTGGTCTGGAGCGCGCGCTACGACCACAAGCCCGCGCCCCGCGCGCCGGTGACCATGGATACGCTGCTTGCCGGCGTGCGTTTCATCCGCGCCAAGCCGGTGGTGCTGGGCGCCATCTCGCTGGACCTGTTCGCGGTGCTGCTGGGCGGCGCCGTCGCGCTGCTGCCGATCTATGCGCGCGACATCCTGCACGTCGGCCCGCAGGGCCTGGGCCTGCTGCGCGGCGCGCCTGCGATGGGCGCGTTGCTGATGTCGCTGGTGCTCGCGCGATGGACCATCCGCAGCCGCGCCGGCGCGATCCTGTTCTCGTGCGTGGCGATCTTCGGCGTCACCACCATCGTGTTCGGCCTCTCGCCCTGGTTCTGGCTGTCGATGGTGGCGCTGTTCGTCAACGGCGCGGTCGACATGGTCAGCGTCGTCGTGCGCCAGACGCTGGTGCAGCTGGACACGCCCGACGAGATGCGCGGCCGCGTCAGCGCCGTCAACGCGATCTTCATCGGCGCCAGCAACCAGCTCGGCGAATTCGAATCGGGCGCCACCGCGGCCCTGTTCGGCCCGGTCGGCGCGGTCGTGGCCGGTGGCATGGGCACGCTGCTCGTCGTCGGCCTGTGGATGCGCTGGTTCCCGCAACTGCGTCATCGCAGCAGCCTGGCCGAGGCCTGATCAGCAGTCGACGATGGTGACGCGCGGCCAGCGCTGCGCGTAGCGCTTGATCGCCACGCGTTGGCGGTAGGTCTGGACGCTGACGTACACCGGATTGCGCTGCACCTCCGTCTCGACGAGGCGCTCCGTGTCCGTCAAGCCTTCAGCCGTGGATGTGCAGCGGTGGGAACGACTTGACGAGATCGTCGATCGCCTTCATCTGCGCAAGGAAGGGCTCCAGCTGATCCAGCGGCAGCGCGCTGGGGCCGTCGCAGCGCGCCTTGTCCGGCTCCGGATGCGCTTCCAGGAACAGGCCCGCGAGGCCCACGGCCAGGCCGGCGCGCGCCAGCTCGGCCACCTGTGCGCGGCGTCCGCCCGAGGCCGCGGCGCCGGACTCGCGCTGTTGCAGCGAGTGCGTGACGTCGAAGATCACCGGCGCATCGCCGGTCGTCTTCTTCATCACCGAGAAGCCCAGCATGTCGACCACGAGGTTGTCGTAGCCCAGGCAGGTGCCGCGGTCGCACAGGATCAGCTGGTCGTTGCCGGCCTCGCGGAACTTCTCGCAGATGTTGGCCATCTGGGAGGGGCTGAGGAACTGCGGCTTCTTGATGTTGATGACGCGGCCCGTCTTGGCGAGCGCGACCACCAGGTCAGTCTGGCGCGCCAGGAACGCGGGCAGCTGCAGCACGTCGACCACCTCGGCGACCGCGGCGCATTGATGCGGCTCGTGCACGTCGGTGATCAGCGGCACGCCGAAAGTCGTCTTGACCGCCTCGAGGATGCGCAGGCCTTCTTCCAGGCCGGGGCCACGGTACGAGTGGATCGACGAGCGGTTGGCCTTGTCGAAGCTGCCCTTGAACACGTAGGGGATGCCCAGCCTGGTCGTGACCCGCACGTACTCCTCGGCCGAGCGCAGCGCGAGCTCCTCCGATTCCAGCACGTTGATGCCGCCGAACAGCACGAACGGCGCGCCGTTGCTGACGACGATGTCGGGGGTGATCTTGACGGTGGACATGGCGTCTCCTTGATTGGCAACCGGCATTTTGCAACGAGGCGGACGGCCGGGCTCGCGCCGCGCGCCGCAATGCGGACCAGACGCGTCGCCACCGCGCGCGAAGTGACCGGTTTCGTCACTTCGCGGAGTGACAAATTTGGTCGCAGCGCAGGTCGGCGCGGCGGGCGCGGAGCGCGCGAGGAATCGGTTCCACCGCGCGACGCCCGTCGGCTTTCATTTGGATACCACGTCGGCCGGCGCGCCCGGCCTTCCGGCACGGGATTTGCGAATCCTGGCCAAACAGCGAACGGACGTCGTTGGGACGTCCCGGCCCGGGTCATCGACCCGCTGCCGCATGCGGACAAGAACGGAGCGAGCGATGAACGGCCAACCCCTCCCCGACGGCGACCTGCGCCGGCGCCTGCTGATGCTGGCCGCCGGGTTCGCGCTCGTGTCCTGCGGCGGCGGCGGGTCGGCCGCGCCGATGCCGGCGGCGCCCACGCCTGCGCCCACGCCGCCGGCTCCGGCGCCGGCCCCCAATCCGCTGCCACCGTCGCCGCCCGCGCCCGGACCGGCGCCGCTCAAGAGCGCCAAGCGCGGCGTCGCCTACGACTTCGCCTCGCTGTCCGACCTGCAGGCGCTCTCCGCCGGCGTGAGCTGGTGGTACAACTGGGCGACACGTCCGAACAGCGCCTTGCCGGCGAACGCGGCGTCGCAGGCGGCGATGGACTACCTGCCGATGCTGTGGAACGCGAGCTACGACGCGCCCTCGGTCGAGGCCTATGTCAAGGCCAACCCGAACATCAAGTACCTGCTCGTGCTCAACGAGCCGAACCTCGTCGACCAGGCCGACATGACGCCGGCCCAGGCCGCCGCTGCATGGCCTGGTTATGAAGCCGTCGCCGCGGCGACCGGTGCCAAGATCGTCGGGCCCGCGATCACCTGGGGCACGCTGCCGGGCTACAGCGATCCGGTGGTCTGGCTGGATGCCTTCATCGCGGCCTACCAGGCGGCCAACGGCGGCCGCAGCCCGCGCATCGACTATCTCGCATTCCACTGGTACGACTACGGCCTGGGCGCGCAGCTCGATCGCCTGGCCAAGTACGGCAAGCCGTTCTGGGTCACCGAGATGGCCAACTGGCATACCGGCGACAGCGCCGCGATCGACACCCTCGCCAAGCAGGAGGCGCAGATGACCGACATGGTCAGCACCTGCGAGAGCCGTCCCGATGTGTTCCGCTACGCCTGGTTCACGGGCCGCTGGAGCAGCGACGCGCACTTCACCAGCCTGCTCGGGGCGAGCGCGGGCGAGCTGACCGATCTGGGCAAGCTGTACCTGACGCTGCCGTTCACGCCGGCCTGAACCGGGCCCGACACGTGCCTGCCGCAGCAATCTGCCGCATTTGGCACGTCCAGGCAGCACCAGCACGAACATTCTCCGGGGCAGGCGTCCTACAATTCCACCGATGAAGATGTTCGCCGCGCAGGCCGAGATCCTGGCACTCGAGGAGGTATTGACCCGGCCTTGGGATGCGGAGGTGCTCGCCGCGACGATCGCGCTGGCCTGGCACCTGCGCCAGCGCGACAGCGCCCGCGCCCTGCGTCTGGTGGACGGCGTGGTGCCCTTGCTGCCGCCCACGCCGGAAGGCTCGCGCCGGCGCGACGCCCATCGGGCGCGCGCTGCGCTCGCCGCCTGCGAGGCCGCGGCGCTGCTGTGCGAGTTCGACGTCGCCGAGCGCTGGTTGGCCGACGCCCGCCAGCATCTCGACCTGCACGCCGACCCCTGCGCCGAAGGCGATGCCTGGCTCGCCGAAGCCACCCTCGCCAAGATGCGGGTGCAGCGCACGCGCGAACTGGCCGCGCACGAACGGGCGATCGCCTGCTTCGAGACCCTCGCCGCGCCTGAACGCCTGGCCATCGCGCAGATCTGGCTCAGCTTCGAGCGCGCCTACTCGCAGCCCGACGTCGACCACGCCATCGGCCTGCAGCCGCCCGGCGCCGAGTGGCCCGAGGCCCGCACCGCCTGGCACGCGTTCTGGAATGCCTCACGCGCGCTGGCGCTGTCGTACCGCGATCCGGCCGAGTCGGTGCTGCTGCATCGCCAAGCCGCGGCGTACGCACAGGAAGTCGGCCTGGTGCGGCTGGAGATCGTGGCGACCATCAACGCGGGCGCCGCCACGCAGGGCCTGGGCGACATGGACCTGGCCGCCGAATGCTTCGAGACGGCCGCCGCGCGCGCCAACATCACCGGCTGGCCCACGCTGATCGGCACCGCCAACACGCGGGTCGGCGAGCTGATGCGCACGCTCGGCGCCCACGACGAAAGCCACGGCATCCTCAGCGAGGCCATCGTCGCCCTGTCGATCGGCGCGCCGGGCACGCACCTGGCGATCGCCTACGCCTCGCTGGCGGAGACGCTTTGCGCGCTGGGGCGGGTCGAGGAGTCGCTGGCGCCGATGAGCCAGGCCATCGCGCTGTACCGCGAGGTCGGCTTCCGGCACAGCCTCGCTGTCAAGCTGATCATGCAGGCGCGTGGCCTGATGACCGCCGGCCTGTGTGCGCAGGCGCTGGCGGTCTGCGCCGAGGCCAGCGCGCTGATCGACGAGTTCGAGCTGCATTCGCTGCGCGAGGGTGTCGGCGAAGTCCTGGCCGACCTGCATCATCGCTTCGAGCTGCCGGCGCCGCCCGGCATGACGCTGCCCTCGGCCGCGCTGCATTACGCGGAGGCTGCGTTGGCCGAAGGCAGCCGGGTCAAGGGCTGGAAGGCGCCGGCGCGACTCTACGTCTTCCTGGCCGAGCGTTGGGCCGAGGCGGGCGACCACGCGCGTGCCTACGGGTACGCGCGCCAGGCCCTGGACGCCAACGAGAAGGAATCGATCCAGAAGATGAATTACCCGCTGGCGTTGGTGCGGCTTCGCCGGCGCGCCAACCCCGGCGAAGCCGCGGCCGGCACGTCGGGCTCGCCGTCCGCCCTGCAGGACGCCGCCGAGGAACGCCAGCGGCGACAGGGCCCGCGCACCCTGACGCCCAAGGAGCGCAGCATCCTGCTGCTGCTGGCGCGCAACTTCTCCAACAAGGAGATCGCCAAGTCCATCGCCATCAGCGACGAGACGGTGAAGTGGCACCTGAAGAACCTGTTCACCAAGCTGGAGGCGGGCTCGCGCAAGCACGCCGTGACGCGCGCCCGCTCGCTCGGGTTCATCAGTTTCGGCGCCTGATCAGCCTGGCCCACAATCGGCGGTCGATTCCCTCCGAGCTGCCATGCGCCAAGCCATCGAAGACCTCCAGGGCTCGCTGATCCGCGAGATCGCCAACGCCGGCATGGGCCGCACCGACGTCCTCGCATTCTGGTTCGGCGAGAGTGACGAGGTCACGCCCGACGTGATCCGGCGCGCCGCCATCGAATCGCTGGAGCGTGGCGAGACCTTCTATGCGCAGAACCTGGGCCTGCCCGAACTGCGCGAGAGCCTGGCGCGCTACACGTCGGCGCTGCATCCGCCGGTCGACGCCGGACGCATCGTCGTCACTTCGGGCGGCGTCAACGGCTTGATGCTGGCGGCGCAGACACTGGTGGATGCGGGCGACGAGGTCGTCGTCGTGACACCCGTCTGGCCCAATCTCGTCGCGCAGCCGACGATCATGGGCGCGACCGTGCACTGCGTCGCGCTGCGCCCGATCGACGGCGCCTGGACACTCGACATGGCCGCGCTGCTGGCCGCCGTCACGCCGCGTACGAAGCTGCTGGTGATCAACGCGCCCAACAACCCGACCGGCTGGACACTCACCCGCGCGGAGCAGCAACGCATCCTCGACCACTGCCGGGCGTGCGACACCTGGCTGCTGGCCGACGAAGTCTACGAGCGCCTGTACTTCGAGACCAGCGACAAGGACTGCGCGCCGAGCTTTGCGGACGTCGCGTTGCCCGACGACCGCCTGATCGTCGCGCACAGTTTCTCCAAGAGCTTTCTGATGACCGGCTGGCGCCTGGGTTGGCTGGTGGTGCCCGCGACGCTGACCGACGCGCTGGGCAAGCTGATCGAGTTCAACACCTCGTGCGCCAGCGTCTTCACGCAACGCGCCGCGCTCGCAGCGCTGGCGCATCGCGAACAGATCACGCCGGCGATCGTCGCGCACCTGAAGGCCTGCCGCGACACGCTGGTGCCGCTGCTCGCCGCCATCCCCGGGGTGCAGCTGGCCCTGCCGCGTGGCGGCATGTATGCCTTCTTCCGCATCGAGGGCTTCGACGATTCGCTGTCAGTCGCCAGGCGGCTGGTCACCGAGGCCGGCCTCGGACTCGCACCGGGCGCCGCGTTCGCACCCGAGGCGGGCGGGTGGTTGCGCTGGTGCTTCGCGACCAAGGACACCGCGCGGCTGGTCGAAGGGGTGCGGCGATTGCGTGAATGGTTGGAGGCCAACCAGCGCTGAGGCGCTCAGGCGTGGATGGTTCAGGCGGCCGTTTCGGCCGTCAGCACGCCGCGCCGGATCTGGTCGCGCTCGATGGACTGGAACAAGGCCTTGAAGTTGCCTTCGCCGAAGCCGTCGTCGCCCTTGCGCTGGATGAACTCGAAGAACACCGGGCCCAGGTGCGTCTGCGAGAAGATCTGCAGCAGCAGGCGCGGCGTGCCACCTTCGGTGCTGCCGTCCAGCAGGATGCCGCGCGCCTGCAGTTCGGCCACCGGCTGGCCGTGGCCGGGCAGGCGGGACTCGAGCATCTCGTAGTAGATGTCGTTGGGTGCGGCCATCAGCGGAACGCCGGACATCTGCAGCTTGTCGATGGTGGCGAGGATGTCGTCGCACAGCAGCGCGATGTGCTGGATGCCCTCGCCGTTGAACTTCATCAGGAACTCCTCGATCTGGCCCGAGCCCTTCTTGGATTCCTCGTTCAGCGGGATGCGGATCATGCCGTCGGGCGCGGTCAGCGCCTTCGAGGTCAGGCCGGTGTACTCGCCCTGGATGTCGAAGTAGCGGATCTCGCGGAAGTTGAACAGGCGCTCGTAGAAGTCGGCCCAGAATGCCATGCGGCCGCGGTAGACGTTGTGCGTCAGGTGGTCGATCACCTTCAGGCCGTGGCCGGCCGGGCGGCGGTCGACGCCGTCGATGAACTCGAAGTCGATGTCGTAGATGGACTTGCCGTCCTCGAAGCGGTCGATCAGGTAGATCGGCACGCCGCCGATGCCCTTGATGGCGGGCAGGCGCAGCTCCATCGGGCCGGTGGGGATCTCGATGGGCTGGGCGCCCAGCTCGAGCGCCCGGTTGTAGGCCTTGTGCGAGTCCTTGACGCGGAACGCCATGCCGCAGGCCGAGGGGCCATGCTCCGCCGCGAAGTAGCCGGCGACGCTCTTGGGCTCGCGGTTGACGATGAAGTTGATCTCGCCCTGGCGGTACAGCAGCACGTCCTTGGAACGGTGCCTGGCCACCAGCGTGAAGCCCAGCATCTCGAAGTAGGGCTCGATCAGGCCCGGCACGGGCGAGGCGAACTCGACGAATTCGAAGCCTTGCAGGCCCATCGGGTTGTCGAACAAGTCTTTCATGGCGGACTCCGGAGTGCGGGATGCCTTCGAATCATAGGGAAATCGCCTCGCAGCATTTCTGCAAATCCGCGCCGCCGGTAGCGATTTACGCAGGAATCCTGCAAGATGCTGAGATGGACGCAGATTTCAAGCTGGACACCGTCGACATACGCATACTGCGCGTGCTCCAGGCCAACGGCCGCGCCACTTACGACGAGGTGGCGGCCGAGGTCAGCCTGTCGCCCTCGGCCACCTTGCGCCGGGTCAAGCGGCTGGAGGACGCCGGCGTGATCGCGGGCTACGTCGCGCTGGTCAAGCCGGAGGCCGTCGGGCTGGCGCTGACCGCCTACATCACCGTGCGCCTGGAGAAGCACTCCGAGACGCACAAGCGCAAGCCCATGGACGCGTTCCGCGCGTCGGTGCAGACCTGGCCGGACGTCGTCGAATGCAGCTCGCTGACCGGCGAGATGGACTACCTGCTGCGCGTGCTGGTGAGCGACATGGCGCACTACTCGCGCTTCGTGATGGACACGCTGCTCAAGCATCCCAGCGTGCAGGACTGCAAGACCAGCTTCGTGCTCGATCGCGTCAAGCAGACGACGGCGGTGCCGCTGAGCGGGGCATGAGGCTTGCCGAAATCCGGCCTCACGCGGATTCGGGAGTTCACATGCAACGGTTCACCGGAAAGACGGCCATCGTCACGGGCGCGGGGTCGGGCATCGGACGCGGCATCGCCGAGCGGCTCGCGAGCGAAGGCGCCAACGTGGTGATCTGCGGCCGCCACCAGGACAAGCTCAACGACGCGGCTGCCGCGCTGCCGGCCGAGCGCACGCTGTCGGTGGAGTGCGATGTCAGCGACGCCAAGGCGGTCGATCGGCTGGTGGCCACGGCGGTCGCGCGCTTCGGCGGCCTGGACGTGATGGTCAACAACGCCGGCACCTTCGCCGAAGGCGACGTCACGCAGGTCACGCTCGATGAGTGGGACAAGACCATCGCCACCGACCTGTCGGGCGTGTTCTACGGTTGCCGCGCCGCGTTGCCGGAGCTCTTGAAGACCAAGGGCTGCATCGTCAACACCGCGTCGGTGTCGGGCCTGGGCGCGGACTGGGCCATGAGCGCCTACAACGCGGCCAAGGGCGGCGTGGTGAACCTGACGCGCTCGATCGCGCTGGACTTCGGCGCCCGGGGCGTGCGCGCCAACGCGGTGTGCCCGTCGCTGACGCGCTCGGAGATGACGGCGGACATGCTGGACGACCAGCCACTGATGGCCAAGTTCCGCGAGCGCATGCCTCTGGGCCGCGTCGCCGAGCCGGCCGACATCGCCGCGGTGGTGGCCTTCCTGGCCAGCGACGACGCCCGCTTCGTCAACGGCGTCAACCTGCCGGTGGATGGCGGCGTGATGGCCTCCAACGGCCAGCCGCCGCAAGCCTGAGCTTCGGCGATCCCCTCAGGCGCCGATCATCGCCCCGCTGTCCAGGTCGATGACGGCGCCGGTGAACGCCCGCGCCTGCATCGCGAACAGGTAGGCCTGCGCCGTGTCGTCCGCGCTGGCCATGAAGCCGACGGGCAGCGTCGCGGCCAGCTTGGCGGCACGTTCGCGGCGCGCCACGTCGGTCAGCGGGCCC
This sequence comes from Vitreoscilla sp., assembly GCA_045810265.1. GTDB lineage: Bacteria > Pseudomonadota > Gammaproteobacteria > Burkholderiales > Burkholderiaceae_C > Scleromatobacter. The sequence goes on from JBJMWF010000187.1 coordinate 11,794, forward strand.
CAGTTGGGCGTGTCGACCGGGCCCGGGCTGACGCCGTAGACGCGCAGCGGGGCGAGCTCGCGCGCCAACTGGCGCACCGCGGCTTCCAGGCCGGCGTTGATGACCGTCTTGACCACGGTGTTGACCGCGATCTTGCGGCCCAGCAAGCCCGTCGTGAAGCCGATCGAGCCACCCTTGGCCAGGCGCGGCGCGGCATGCTTGGCCACGAGCAGGCTGCCCTGCAGCTTGGTGGCGATGGCCTCGCGTGCCATGTCGAAGTCGAGCGCCGCGAGCGGCGAGGGCGCCACGACGCCGCCGGCGGTGACCACCACATGATCGAGGGCGCCGAGGTCGCGCAGCAGCGCCGCCACCTGGGCCTCGTCGGCGATGTCGCAGGTGGCCAGTTCCAGGCCGGCGTCGCCAATGGCGGCCTGCACGCGCGCGCGGTTGCGCCCGATCGCGATCACGCGCGCGCCGAGCGCGTGCGCGCCGCGCGCGACGGCCAGGCCGATGCCCGAGCTGGCACCGAACACGGCGACGGTCTGGCTGGAGAGCGGGGTGGGGTTCATGAGGGTTCCGACGAAGTGGTGATGTTGGTACTTTGGGCTATTCCGGAAGTGAACGGAACCCAGCAGAATTGACTACCACCTTCTCCAGAAAGTTGAAGATAGAAATGGCCGCCGATCTACAGGACATGGAGCTGTTCGTGCGAGCCGTCGCTGCCGGCAGCCTGTCCGCGGCGGGCCGTGAGCTTGGCTTGTCACCGGCGGTCGCGAGCAAGCGGCTGGCAAGGCTGGAGGCGCAACTGGGCGCACGCCTGCTGCAGCGCAGCTCTCGCCGGCTGGGCCTGACGGACGGCGGCGCCCTGTACCTGGAGCGCTGCCAGGCCATCCTGGCCGACGTCGCCGAAGCCGAGGAACTGCTGGGCGGCGACGACGGGCGGCTGGGTGGCACCTTGCGGGTGTCGGCCACCTCGGCCCTGGGCCGGCGCTGGGTGGGACCGGCCGTCGCTGCGTTTGCGGCGAAGCATCCGGACCTCGCGATCCACCTGTCGCTGAGCGATCGCCTGGTGGACCTGGTCGAATCCGGCGTCGACTGCGCCGTGCGCGTCGGGCCGCTCGGCGACGACCGCGTGGTCGCGCGCAAGCTGGCCGACAACCGTCGCGTCGTCTGCGCGACCCCGGAGTACCTGAAGACCCATGGCACGCCGCAGACGCCAGCCGAACTGGCGCGCCACGCCTGTCTGGTGCTGAGCTCGGGCGCGGCCTTGCACGCCGACTGGCGCTTCCGGCCGCCGCGCGGCGTGGCCACCCATGTGCGGGTGCGCGGTCGCCTGGTGTCGGACAACGGCCAGCAGGTGCACGACTGGATGCTGGCGGGCCATGGCTTGGCGCGGCGCTCGATCTGGGATGTCGCCGACGAACTGGCCAGCGGTCGCCTGGTGGAAGTGTTGCGCGAATGGAGCGACGAGGAGGCGCCGGTGTCCGCCGTCTATGCCTCGCGGCGCCATCTGCCGCGGCGCACGCGGCTGTTCATCGATGCGCTCGCCGTGCATTTCGCACAGGCGACACCGGGGGCACGCTGACTCAGGAGCGCTCGCTGCGCAGCTTGTCCATCAACTCGAGCAAGGATTCGACGCGCGCCGGCTTGGACACGTGGGCGTCGAAGCCGGCGTCGAAGGCCAGCCGCCGGGTCTCGTGGCCGGTGAGCGCGGTCAATGCCACCAGTACCGGGAGCCGATCGCCGGGGGTCAGACGGATGGCGCGCGCGGCGCCGTAGCCGTCGAGGACGGGCATGTCGATGTCCAGCACGACGGCCGCCGGCTCGAACTGGCGGAACACATCGAGGGCCTGACGACCGTTGTAGGCGCGGGCCGTCTCGTGGCCGTGCGCTTCCAGCAGGCGACTGAGCGAATCGACGCTGTCGTGGTGGTCGTCGACCACGAGAATCTTCATTGACCGGGCTCCTTGGGGAACCCTCCCAGGACTGTTTTGAAGCTTGTGCAGACATCGTATCCAAGTTCGCGCGACGCCCGGACGGGCGACACCCGCGGCGTTGCAGCCAGCCCACTGAGGGAATGCCCCTGGGTGCGTGCCGCACAGGCCCACGCCAGCGCGGTTTCCCGGTCCGCGCTTCAATGGGCGCTGGTTTCACCGACTCCCCATTTCCGGTCGCGGACGCATCCCGCCTGCCGCGGCCCAGCCCTGAGGAACAACGCATGAGCAGCAACAACATCGAAGGCAAGGTCGTCGTCATCACGGGCGCCAGCAGCGGACTGGGCGAGGCGACGGCACGCATGCTGTCGGCGCACGGCGCGATCGTCGTGCTCGGCGCGCGCCGCCTCGACCGCATCGAAGCCCTGGCGGGCGAGCTCGGGCGCGCCGGCGGCCGGGCGCTGGCCCTGCAGACCGATGTCACGCGCGCCGCCGAGGTGCAGCGCCTGGTCGACACGGCGGTCGAGAAGTTCGGCCGCATCGACGTGATCATCAACAACGCCGGCCTGATGCCCAGTTCGCCGCTGGAGCGCCTGAAGATCGACGACTGGGATCGCATGATCGACGTCAACATCAAGGGCGTGCTGTATGGCATCGCGGCGGCGCTGCCGCACATGCAACGGCAGAAGAGCGGCCACGTCGTCAACGTGTCCTCGGTCGCGGGCCACCGGGTGCGCGCGGGCACGGCCGTCTATTCAGCGACCAAGCATGCCGTTCGCGTGCTGACCGAAGGTCTGCGTCAGGAGGTCAAGTCCTACGACATCCGCACCACCATCGTGTCGCCCGGCGCGGTGGCCACCGAGCTGCCGGACAGCATCACCGAGACCGACGTCCAGGCCGGCGTCAAGGCGTTCTACGAGATCGCGATCCCCGCCGACTCCTTCGCCCGCGCCGTCGTCTACGCACTGAGCCAGCCGGATGACGTCGACATCAACGAGATCCTGTTCCGGCCGACGAAGCAGGAGTACTGAGGTCGCGACCGCGGCGCGCGCGTGTCGCCTGCCGCCTTGCCAGCGCCCGTGCACCCGCCGCGACCGCGAGGGCCAGGGCGATCAGCACGCTGGCGACAGCGAACGTGACGTGCAGGCCGAAGGCCACCGCGGCCGGATCGGATGCCGCCGGGCCGGTGGCCGCCGCGAACACGGCGCCCATGGCGGCGGCGCCGGTGATCAGCCCGAGGTTGCGCGACAGGCTCAGCATGCCGGAGGCGACACCGCGCTGCGCCGCGTCGATGCGGCTCATCAGCGCCGTGTTGTTGGCGGCCTGGAAGCTGGCGTAGCCGGCCGTCATGACGACCACC
>JBJMWF010000188.1:0-3423 GCA_045810265.1 Vitreoscilla sp.
GCAGATCATGCTGTGCCTGGTCAAGGCGGCCGGCCTGGTGGTGCGGCGCGGCGCGCTGGAGGCGGCGGCCTGGGGCCTGACCGAGGCGGTCACGCCCAACGCCCTGGACGTCGCCCTGCATCGGCTGCGCAAGAAGCTGCACGCCATCGATTCCACGCTGCAACTGGTCAACGTGCGCGGCCACGGCTACGCCTTGCGTCCCGATGCGCACTGATCCGCGCTCCGCGCGCCGCCCCTGGCGCGACAGCGACTGGTGCCGCTGGGACGCCGATGCAGGCGACCCGCGGCGTGGCGGGGCGGCGGGCACTTCGCGGCGCGAGGCACGCTGGCGTCGGCGCGCGGCGTGGGAGCTGGTGCACCATCGCCGCCATCACCAGGGCCGCAGCTTGGGCGGCAACCTGCTGGCGATGTTCATCGTCGCATCCCTGCTCAGCATCCTGCTGGCGGCACTGGTGCTGGAGACGGCGTTCAACTGGCATCGGTCGGCGGCGCTGTCGCACGCGCTGGGCAAGCAGGTCGACTGGATCGAGTCGCACCTGGTCTTCGACGCCACCGGCGCGCCTCTGGCGCTGCGCGAGCCGCCGGACACGGCCTGGGTCTACACGGCGGCGACGCGCGACTGGAAATACCGCGTCGTCGATGGCCGCGGCACCGCGGTGTTGTCGTCGGACGTCGGTGCCCCGCCGTTCGCCCCCGCGTCCGGCGGCTTCGATCCGGCGCGCGAGCGCTTCGACGTGGTCGTCGATGGTCTGCCGCTGCACGTGGTCTCGAAGGCGCTGTCGCACGATGGCCACCGCTACACCGTCCAGGCCGCCATCAGCGATCGCGCGGCCACCTTGTTCAGCGGCGCGATCGTCGGCCCGATCCTGCAGAACGCGCTGCTGATCGCCGCGGTGTCGCTGCTGCTGTTTGCCTTCGGCGTGCACGGCTCGCTGCGCCACTTCCTGTTGCCGCTGCGGCGCGCGTCGGACGCCGCCTCCCGCATCGCGCCGCGCAACCTCGAGACCCGGCTGTCCGAGGCGGCGATGCCGCGCGAGCTGCAACCGCTGATCGGCGCCTTCAACGCAGCGCTCGATCGCCTGCAGCAAGGCTATCGCGTGCAGCAGGAGTTCCTCGCCGCGGCCGCGCATGAACTCAAGACACCGCTGGCCTTGATCCGCGGCCAGGTCGAACTGAGCGACTCCGCCGACCGCGACCTGCTGCTGGGCGACATCGACCGCATGGCGCGCCAGGTGCACCAGCTGCTGCACCTGGCCGAGGTCAGCGAGGCGCGCAACTACCAGATGGCCGAGATCGAGCTCATGGCCGTCGCCGGCGAGGCCGTCGCCTTCCTGCAGCGCCTCGCGCAGCGTGCAGGTGTGCTGCTGGACCTGCGCCTGGCCGAGGCGCTGTCGCCGCGCCGCGCCGATCGCGGCGCGGTCTTCGTGCTGCTGAAGAATCTGATCGAGAACGCGATCCAGCATTCGCCCAAGGGCGGCGTCGTGACGGTGGACGTGCGCGCCAACGGCTTGTCGGTGCGCGACGAAGGCGAGGGCATCCGGGCGGAGGATCTGCCGGAGCTGTTCAAGCGTTTCTGGCGCGGCGCCGCGCGACGCGACACCGGTGCCGGACTCGGCCTGGCCATCTGCCAGGAGATCGCGTTGGCGCACGGCTGGTCGCTGGTCGCGCGCAACGGCGGCACGGGCGCTGAGTTCCTGGTGTCGTTCGACGCCCGCTGAGGTGCGGCGGCAGCGCGTCGAGCAGGCACACTGGCGGCATGACTTCCACTTCGTCAGACCATCCTCTGGACAACGTCATCTGGCATGCGCTGACCACGGCGCAGGCCGGCTGGTCCCGCGGCGGCAGCCTGGCGCGCCGATTCCGTCCCGAGTTCGCGCGCTTTGCCGGCATGCCGGTCGTGTCCGAAGCCGGGTTGGATGCGCTCGCGGCCGACATGGCTGCCGGGGAATTCGTCGCCCTGTCCTCCGTCGACGATTTCGACCCGGGCCCGCGGTTCGAGGTCGCCGATCGCAAGAACCTGGTGCAGATGGTCGGGCCCGCGCTGGGCGAGGCGAGGGCGCCCGAGCGCTTCCGTCTGCTGGGCGCCGCCGACGTGCCGCGCATGACGGCGCTCGTGGAATTGACGGCGCCCGGCCCGTGGTACGAGCGCACGCCGGAGCTGGGCCGCTTCCTCGGCTTCGAGGCGGGCGGCCAGCTGGTGGCGATGGCGGGCGAGCGCATGCGCGTGCCCGGGCACACCGAGATCAGCGCCGTCTGCTGCCACCCCGACTGGCGCGGCCAGGGCCTGCCGGCCGACCTCATGCGATTGGTCTCGCAAGGCATCGTCGCACGCGGCGAGACGCCGTTCCTGCACGTGCTCGCCGAAAACGCTTCGGCGATCAGGCTCTACGAAAAGCTCGGTTTTCGCCGGCGCCTGCAGACCCGGCTGACGATTCTGCAGCGCAACGCGTTGCGCGCCTGACTCGCTAAGGCGCGTCGCCGCGCGGCGTCGAAGACTGCGGCGCGCGAACTTCCTCCTGGCCCTGCGGCAAGGTCTGGGTCAGGTCAGTGAAGGCACGGTCCGGCTGGGCGGCGGGCCCCGCGCGCTCGTCGGCGCCCTCCACGGGCGCGACGATGGCCTTGCCGATCGATTCGAGCGCGTTGTCGTCGTTCTCGCCGACGACGCGCCCGTTGCGCCCGTCGTCCAGGTCGTCGCGTGTCCGTTCGGTCTTGGTGCTGGAATTCATGATCGTGGCCGGAAGTTGCATGCCGCTGTCGGGCAATCGCCATGCCGCGACAGCCGCCGCGTTGGGCACGAGGCCTGCCGCGACAGTGGCAATACGAACCTCAGGACAACGACATGCAGATCCAGATCAATGCCGACCACCACCTTGGAAACAGCGAAGCGCGCGACGAATGGGTACGCAGCGTCGTCGACTCGGCGATGGAACATTTCGCCGACCAAGTGACGCGCGTGGAAGTGCACCTCAGCGACGAGAACGCGGGCAGGAGCGGCGCGGCGGTGTTGCGCTGCACGATGGAGGCGCGCGTCAACGGCAGGCCGCCGATCGCGGTGACCAACGACGCAGCCTCGGTCGACGCGACCGTCAACGGGGCGGTGCAGAAGCTGACGCGGGCGACAGAGCACGCGATCGGCCGTGCCGGCAAGCATGCGCACGAGCCGCGCCAGCTGCCGGTCGACGACACGACCGGCGACGACTTCGTGCCGTCGTCGGCGCCGTTCTAGGACGTCGTTGCTAGGCGGAAACCGGGCCGGACGCCACGCCGCCCTGTCCCGCCGGCAGCGAGGCCAGCGCGGCCTCGGCGGCCTGCAGCAATGGCAGCAACTGGTTGCCGTGCGCCGGCGACCAGACGACGCCCACGCGGGCGACCAGCGACAGCCGCGCGACGCCCACATTGATCGGCGCTCCCAGCGCCTGCGCC
>JBJMWF010000189.1:0-2664 GCA_045810265.1 Vitreoscilla sp.
AGCTGGCTGGCCTGGTCGACGCGCAGCACCGACGCACGCGCATTGCAGGATGCCGTGCAAGCTCAGGTACAGGCGCGCAAGGCCGAGAACCAGCGCAGCGGCCTGGCCTCCGACTGCACGGTGCGCCCCGAGCCCACGGCCGTCTGCCGGCCGCGCGCCGGCGACGGCAAGAAGACCTGCCAACTGGGGCAGGGCGGCGTCGACTCCGCGATCTGAAGACCTACCGGGCGCCCTGCGGCGGCGTTCCGCAGCCCGAGGTGTCTGGCTCGCTCTCGTCCGCCCTGCGATGCGGATGACCGAGACTTCCATCCCGCGGACGTGAGCGTGCCTGACGCCGATCAGCAAGGGATCGGCGTCAGATACCGTCTTGAACGTCAAGCGCCAACTGCCCAAATCGGGCGTCGAAATTGACTTCTTTGCAGACGACGGCGTGCATGAGGTGGACGAGCTTGTGCATCGCGGCGAGGGCGGCAGACTTCTTGGGTTTGCCAGCAGCGACCAGGCGGCCACGAAATGCCTTGATCATGGGGTTTCGTTTGGTAGCCACCAGCGTGGGCATGAACAAGGCGTGTCGAATCCGGGTATGGCCGGCTCGACCGATGCTGCTGCGGCCGCGGATAGACGTCCCTGACTCATGACGCTTGGGCGTCACGCCAATGAAGGCTGCCAGCGCCTTGCCGCTGCTGAACCGGCGCAAGTCTCCCAGTAGTCCCAGAACCTTGGCTGCCGTGGTCCGGCCGATACCAGGGATGCTGGTGAGCAGCTGGGCATCTTTGCCCAGAGTCTCCTTGTTGCCATCGATATGGTCATCAATGTCCTTCTCCAACTCGGCGATGCGTGCCTCCAGCCAGTTCAGGTGCTCAGTGATGGACTGGTGAGTCGCCCCTTCGGCGGCAACCTCCAGTCTGTTGGCCTCCTGCCGATGCATGTCCTTCAGTGCTTGCAAGCGATCTACCAACGAGCGCAGCTTTCGATATTCCAAAGGCGGCGGCTGCCAGGCAGCGGGCTCCATCTTCGAGCAATAGCGCGCCAATAGCGCCGCGTCCGTGGCATCGGTCTTGTTGCGGTTGAGCTCGCTTTGACCGAAGCTTTTGGGCTGCGCCGGATTGACGACACTGACGAGCCAGTCTGCGTCAGCCAATGCGGTTGCACACCCCTCGCTGTAGGTGCCCGTCGATTCCATGCAGATGTGCGTTGACGCCGCATCGGCGCCACGCTCTTTCAACCAGGTCATCAAGGCCGCAAACCCCGCAGGGTCGTTGGCCAGGGACTTGGACTTCACCTTCCCGGCGTCATTGAGCAGAGCCACGTCCAACTTGCGCTTGGACACATCGATGCCTACCCAGAAACGACTCATCGTTCTCGACCTTCCTCGTATGCGGGCTCACGCGCGGTGCAGGCCCAAGTTACCGTACGGATTGACGAACGAAGAAACGGGCAGGGGCACCCATCTGACGCACGGGCTTCTCGCCCCAGGCACGTTTCGGTGTCATCCCTGCCCGGCCTCGCCGGAAGATTGAGAATCTACTTCAGACGAGGCATGGGGAAGATACGAGGCACGCTCACCTCCGCGGGATGGAAGTCTCGGTCATCCGCATCGCAGCGCGGACGAGAGCGAGCCAGACACCTCGGGCTGCGGAACGCCGCCGCAGGGCGCCCGGTAGGTCTTCAGATCGCGGAGTCGACGCCGCCCTGCCCCAGTTGGCAGGTCTTCTTGCCGTCGCCGGCGCGCGGCCGGCAGACGGCCGTGGGCTCGGGGCGCACCATGCAGTCGGAGGCCAGGCCGCTGCGCTGGTTCTCGGCCTTGCGCGCCTGTACCTGGGCTTGCACGGCGTCCTGCAATGCGCGTGCGTCGGTGCTGCGCGTCGACCAGGCCAGCCAGCTCTCGGGGCCGCCGCAGGGCTTGGCGCCGATGCCCACGGTGCGGCATTGGCCCTGCTCGTCGCACCCGGCATCGCCGATCAAGGCTTCGATGCGCCCCTGCGCGGCGGAGGCGCCCGCCGCTGCGGGATCGATGGCAGCGGCGATGCCACCGGTGGCCAGGAAGGCGGCGGCGATCAAGCCGGCGCGGGCTTGGCGAAGCAAGGTGCGATGGTTCATCGCCGGCATGCTCGCGCATCCTCCGGACGCTGACAAGTCGGGGCGACGCTCAGACGAAATCGCGCACCCGGTAGTAGGTCATCCCGACCGCCTGCATCAGCCCGCCAATCGCCTCGCCGCCCGGGAACGGCGGGTTGACGATGGGCGCGAACCAGTCGAGCTCGTCGGACCGGGCGAGCATCTTGTCGGTGACCACCCTGGCCGCGACGCGCGTGGGCACCAGACCGTGGCCGCAGAAGCCCTGGGCCCAGAACACGCGGCCGTCGCGCTGGCCCCAGTCGGGCATGCGGCGCATGGTGATGTCGATGTGGCCGCCCCAGGCGTAGTCCATCTGCACGTTCGACAGCTGCGGGAACACGCGCGAGATGTTGCGCTTCATGGCCTGCGGCAGGTTGACCGGCGTGCCACCGAGATAGGTGCACTTGCCGCCGAACAGCAGGCGGTGATCCGCGGTCATGCGGAAGTATTCGAGGATGAACTGGTTGTCGTAGACGGCGTGGTTGTGCGGAATGAGGCTGCGCGCCATCGCCTCGCCCAGCGGTGCCGTGGTGCCGATGAAGGTGC
>JBJMWF010000190.1:0-14199 GCA_045810265.1 Vitreoscilla sp.
ATGCGCAGCGCCGGCTGCTGCATCAACGACGTGGCGGACCGCGAGTTCGACAAGCACGTCAAGCGCACCGCGCAGCGACCCGTGACCAGCGGCGCGCTGTCGGTCAAGGCGGCGCTGACTTTTGGTGCCGTGCTGGCGTTGTTCGCGTTCGGCCTCGTGCTGACCACCAATCCGCCGACGATCCTGCTCTCGGTCGTGGCCCTGGTCGTGGCCATCGCCTATCCCTACGCCAAGCGCTTCGTCTCGATGCCGCAGGCGGTGCTGGGGGTCGCGTTCAGCTTCGGCATCCCGATGGCGTTCGCTGCGGCGACCGGCGGGCGCGACTGGTCGCTGTCGGCGATCCCGGCCGCCGTGCCGGCGCTGGCCTGGTGGCTGCTGGCGGGCAACCTGTTCTGGGTGCTGGCCTACGACACCGAGTACGCGATGGTCGACCGCGACGACGACCTGAAGATCGGCATCCGCACCTCGGCCATCACGCTGGGCCGCTTCGATGTCGCCGGCGTGATGGCGTTCTACGCGATCTACCTGCTGTCGTGGCTGTACCTGGGCCTGAAGCTGGGACTGGGGCCCGTCTACGCGGTCGGCATCGTCATCGCTGCGCTGCAGGCGGGATGGCACTTGACGCTGATCTGGGGCCGGACGCGGGAAGGATGTTTTCGCGCCTTCCGCGCCAACCACTGGGTGGGCGCGGCGGTGTTCGCGGGCGTGGTGCTGTCGTTCGTGGTCGGCGGCGCTGCGCTGCGGTAAGCGGGCGCGCGCAGCGATCGGTCCGGCCTGACCGACGCGGCTAGGCGCCGAATTCGTCGCCCAGCGTTTTCGCGCGCGCCTGCGCCGCGCGCAAGGCCTGCACGATGGCCGGCTTGACGCCCGCGGACTCCATCGCGGTGATCGCGGCGTAGGTGGTGCCGCCCTTGGAGGTCACGCGCGAACGCAGGGTCTCGGGCGACTCGTCGCTGGCGCGCGCGAGCGAGGTCGCACCCTTGAATGTCGCGAGCGCGAGGCGTCGGCCCTGCTCGGGGTTCAAGCCCATGTCGGCCGCGGCCTGCATCATCGCCTCGAGGAAGAAGAACACGTAAGCCGGGCCGGAACCTGACAACGCCGTCACGGCGTCCAGGTCACTCTCCTGTGCCACCCACAGCGTCTCGCCGGTGGGCGCCAGCACGCGTTCGATCGCGGCGCGGTCGTCGGGTGTGACCGCCGGGCGCGCGAACAGGCCGGCGATGCCTTCGCCGATCAATGCGGGCGTGTTGGGCATCGCGCGCACGACACGCTCGCTGCCGGCAGCGCGCGCGATGGCGTCGCTGCGGATGCCAGCCATCACCGACAGCTGCAGGGCGCCGCCGACGAAGGGCGCGCACGGCGCCGCGGCGGCCAGGAAGACCTGGGGCTTGACGGCCCACACGACGATGTCCGCGCCGGCCAGTGCGGAGCCGCCGGCGGCCTCCACGCGAGCGCCAAATCTTTCACGAACGACGTCCGCTTGAGGCGCATGCGGTTCGACCACGACGACGCGGTCAGCCGGGTGTCCTGCCGCCACCAGTCCGCCGAGGATCGCGCAGGCCATGTTGCCGCCGCCGACGAAGGCCAGCAGAGGCGGTGCCCCGGGCGAGGAAGTCCCCGAAGGTGGCGCGGATTGGGGGTTCGAGTTCATCATCCATCGAGTGTAGAACTGGCCGACGCCGTAACCGGCATGAAACCGAGGCGCAGGGGTCATGCAAAAGTTGCATGGGCCTCGGTGACTAATTCGGCGTGGTCCGGCCTACAGTGCGGCCACTCCCGGCGCGGGCCTGTCTCCGATCGAGACCGCCGCGCCCAAGGATCTTGCGAAGCCGCCGCTCACGAGGCCCGTGCGGCTCGCGAACCTCAATCAGACACAAGGAATTCCGTCATGAGCAATCTGTCGTACGTCTCGCCGACCGGTGACAGCCCGTGGGGCACGTACCTGTCCCAGGTCGATCGCGTGGTGCCCTATCTCGGCAACCAGGCGCGCTGGGTCGAGACCCTCAAGCGCCCGAAGCGCGCGCTGATCGTCGACGTGCCCATCGAGCTGGACAACGGCACCGTCGCGCACTTCGAGGGCTTTCGCGTGCAGCACAACCTGTCGCGCGGCCCGGGCAAGGGCGGCGTGCGCTACCACCCCGACGTCACGCTGGAAGAAGTGATGGCGCTGTCGGCCTGGATGACGGTCAAGTGCGCTGCGGTGAACCTGCCGTTCGGCGGCGCCAAGGGCGGCATCCGCGTCGACCCCAAGCAGCTCTCGCACAAGGAACTGGAGCGCATGACGCGCCGCTACACCAGCGAGATCGGCCTGATCATCGGCCCGCAGAAGGACATCCCGGCACCCGACGTGAACACCAACGGCCAGATCATGGCCTGGATGATGGACACGTACTCGATGAACACCGGCTCGACGTCGACCGGCGTCGTCACCGGCAAGCCGCTGCACCTGGGCGGCTCGGCCGGCCGCATCAAGGCCACCGGCCGCGGCGTGTTCGTCACCGGCAGGGAAGCGGCCCGCCGTATCGGCATGGACCTGAACGGCGCCCGCGTCGCGGTGCAGGGCTTCGGCAACGTCGGTGGCTCGGCCGCCGAACTGTTCGCGCAGGCCGGGGGCAAGATCGTTGCCGCGCAGGATCACACCGGCACGATCTACAACGCCAACGGCTTCGACCTGGCCGACCTGATGCCGCACGTCAACAACACGGGCGGCGTGGCGGGCTTCAAGGGCGCCGACGTGATGAAGTCGGAAGAGTTCTGGGACGTCGACTGCGACATCCTGATCCCGGCCGCCCTCGAAGGCCAGATCACCGAAGAGCGTGCCCGCCGCATCAAGGCCAAGCTGGTGCTCGAAGGCGCCAACGGTCCGACGGTTCCCAAGGCCGACGACATGCTGTTCGAGCGCAACATCCTGGTGGTGCCGGACGTCATCTGCAACGCCGGCGGCGTGACGGTGTCGTACTTCGAATGGGTGCAGGATTTCTCGAGCTTCTTCTGGAGCGAGGACGAGATCAACGTGCGCCTGGACAAGATCATGGTCGACGCGCTCAAGAAGATCTGGGACACGGCCGATCGCCACAAGATCACGCTGCGCACGGCAACCTTTGCCGTCGCTTGCGAGCGCATCCTGATCGCACGCGAAGAGCGCGGCCTGTATCCCTGAAGCGGGCCTGCTGGCTTGCCATCGAGAGGGCCCTTCGGGGCCCTTTTTCATTGCGAGGCAGGGGTTGGTGCCGCGGGGCAGGCGGCTGCGGTAAGGTGACGTCATGCATGCCATCACGCTCCGCACCCTCGCCGACTTCCCCGATCAGCTCCAAGCGCATTTCGCCGCTTTCCCGGCGGAGTTCGCGCGCTGGGCGCCGCCCTCGTGGGAAGGCGTGCCCAGCGAGCCGCTGACGGCCCTGGAGCAGCTGTGCCACGTGCGCGACATCGAGACGCTGGGCTACCAGGTGCGCATCCGCCGCACGCTCGGCGAGACGCATCCGACCCTGGCGTCGATCGACACCGATGCGCTCGTGCGCGAGCGCGCGTACGCACGTGACGAGCCTGCGCGCGTGCTCGCCGCGTTCCGCGCGGCGCGAGTCGAGACCCTGGCGATGATCTCCGACCTGTCGGACGCGCAACTGGCGCGCACCGCCGTCTTCGAGGGCTACGGCCCGCTGACGCTGCGCAGCCTGATCCACTACCTGTGCAGCCACGACCAGCAGCACCTGGCCGGATTGCAGTGGCTGCTGGGCAAGGCCGAGGCGTCCCGGCTGGGCTGACCGCACGCTTGGCGGCGTGCCGTACCCGGTTTTGGGGATGCCTCATGAAACCGCTTTCATTAGGATCGGGCGGCGGCGAACGGAATCGGTTCCATGGCTCGCCTGCGCCGGTCATCAAAAGCAACTTCATGAGGCAAGCAAGATGAAATTCCGAACCCTCCTGCTCTCGGCGGCCGCGCTGCTGCTGGGGCAAGCCGCGCAGGCGCAGTCCTGGCAACTCGTCTGGTCCGACGAATTCAACGGCTCCATCAGCCCGGACTGGGTGTTCGAGACCGGCGGCGGCGGCTGGGGCAACAACGAGCTCGAGTACTACCGCCGCGAGAACGCCACCATCGAGAACGGCAACCTCGTGATCACGGCCAAGCGCGAGGACTTCGGCGGCTACCACTACACCTCGGCCCGCATGAAGACGCAGGGCAAGAAGTCGTGGACCTACGGCCGCATGGAGGCGCGCATCAAGCTGCCGGTCAAGCAGGGCACCTGGCCCGGCTGGTGGATGCTGGGCAGCAACATCTCCAGCGTCGGCTGGCCGGCGTCGGGCGAACTCGACATCATGGAGCAGATCAACACCGGCAATACGGTGTACGGCACCGCGCACTGGCAGGCCGCCAACGGCTCGCAGGCCGACTACGGCAACAGCATGGTGACGACGCCGGCCGACTATCACGTCTACGCGATCGAATGGGACCCCGACTACATCCGCTGGTTCGTCGATGGCACGCAGTACCACGTGATGCAGATCACCGGCGGCACCGGCAACACCCAGGCGTTCGCGAAGGACTTCTTCCTGCTGCTGAACATGGCGGTCGGCGGCAACTGGCCCGGCTTTTCCATCGACGACGGCTCGCTGCCGGCCAAGATGTACGTGGACTATGTGCGCGTCTACCAGAAGGGCGCGCCGATCAACATCCAGATCGAGGCCGAGAACTGGGCGACCATGAGCGGCGTGCAGACGGAGGCCTGCTCCGAAGGCGGCTCGGACGTCGGCTGGATCGACACCAACGACTGGATCGTCTGGAACGTCAACGTCCCCACGGCCGGCACGTACACCGTGCAGTACCGAGTGGCCAGCCTTAACGGCGGCGGCGTGATCCAGCTGGAAAAGGCCGGCGGCAGCCCCGTCTACGGCAGCGTCAGCGTGCCCAAGACGGGGGGCTGGCAGAACTGGACGACGATCTCGCACCAGGTGACGCTGCCCGCCGGCCAGCAGCAGATCGCGGTCAAGGCGCTGGCCGGGGGCTACAACATCAACTGGCTGAAGATCACCAACTGATCGCCGCCTGATCGCCGGAGACGGGGCCCGCGCGGCCCGTCGTCATTTCGGCGGGAGCAACAGCGCTCGGCGCGCCAGCGAGTCGGCCGGCCATCGTTCCGCGCTGCGGTAGTACTCCGGCACCACCGGGACGTCGCCCGACAGCTGCACCCACGGCTGCTTCGTCGAGGTGAAGATGTGGATGTCGGGCGGGAAGGCGTCGGGCTCGTCCAGCGTGCCGACGCGGACGAAGTCCAGCAGGGGGCTGCTGTACTGGCTCCAGACTGCGACGCGGCACGCCGGGCAGCGCGCGATGCGCTGGCCCTTGCCGCTGTGCGACGGCGTGTCCACGACGTCGACCGGACCGGCAAGCAGCTCGACGCGATCGCTCTCGATCAGGGCGTTGAGCGCGAAGGCGCTGCCGCTTTCCCGCTGGCACCAGCGGCAATGGCAGCAGTGCACGAACATCGGCCGCGCGTGCAGCCGGTAGCGCACGGCGCGGCAGTCGCAGCCGCCGTCGAAGGTCTCGTCGCTCATGAAAGGTTTCCGCAGCGTTGACGATGCGGGGATTCTGTCAGACCAGGACAGGCTGTCATTCCGCGCGCAGTCGCGGAATCCACCCCCGAGGCTGCGTCGGCTGCCCGCGTGGATCCTGCGACTGCGCGCAGGATGACAACGGGAGGCTCGCGTCAGTGGCCGCCGGATTCACCGGCCAGCAAGGCCGCATTGCCGCCGGCCGCCGCCGTGTTGACGGTCAGCGTCTGCTCCGCGCAGAAGCGGAACAGGTAGTGCGGGCCGCCCGCCTTCGGACCGGTGCCCGACAGGCCTTCGCCGCCGAACGGCTGAACGCCCACCACCGCGCCGATCATGTTGCGGTTGATGTAGACGTTGCCCACCTTGGCCAGCCTGGCCAGTCGTTGCGCGCGGCTGTCGATGCGCGTCTGGATGCCCAGCGTCAGACCGTAGCCCAGCTCGTTGATGTCGTGCATCACCTGGTCGACGTCGCCGTTCCAGCGCACCACGTGCAGCACCGGGCCGAAGATCTCTTCCTTCAGGTCGGCGATAGAGCCGAGCTCGAAGGCGACCGGCGCGACCAGGCGTGGGAAATCCCCGCCCACTTTGGCCTCGCCCAGCAGCCGGGCTTCCTTCTTCAGCCGCGCCACGTTGCGCGACACGTTCGTGAAGGCCTCGTCGTCGATCACCGGACCGACGTCCGTGGCCAGCCGCGACGGGTCGCCGACGTTGAGTTCGGCCAGCGCACCGCGCACCATCTCGATCACGCCGTCGGCGATCGAGCCGTGCACGACCAGCAGGCGCAGCGCCGAGCAGCGCTGGCCGGCCGAGCGGAATGCGCTCTGCACGACGGCATCGACCACCTGCTCGGGCAGCGCGCTGGAGTCCACGATCATCGCGTTCAGGCCGCCGGTCTCGGCGATGAACGGCACGATGGGGCCGTCCTTGTGGGCCAGCGTGCGCTGGATGATCTTGGCCACCTGCGTGGAGCCCGTGAAGCACACGCCGGCGCAATGCAGGTTGGCGGTGAGCGAGGCCCCCACCGTCTCGCCGGGCCCGTGCAGCAGCATCAGCGCATCCTTGGGCACGCCGGCCTCATGCAGCAGGTCGACCATGCGCGCCGCGACGGCGGGCGTCTGCTCCGCGGGCTTGGCGGCCACCGTGTTGCCGGCCACCAGCGCGGCGACGACCTGGCCGGCGAAGATCGCGAGCGGGAAGTTCCAGGGCGAGATGCAGACGAACACGCCGCGCCCGTTCATGCGCAGCTCGTTGCTCTCGCCGGTCGGGCCGGGCAGCACCTGGTCCTGCAGGCGGATCTGCGCCTGGTCGGCGTAATAGCGGCAGAAGTCGACCGCCTCGCGCACCTCGGCCACGCAGTCACCCAGCGTCTTGTGCGCCTCCTTGACGAGCAGGCCGCAGAACTCGGCCAGGCGCGCATCGAGCAGGTCGCCGGCGCGGCGGATGATGGTCGCGCGCTCGTCGACCGGGCGCTCGTTCCAGGCGGCGAAGCCGTCGTCCAGCTTCACCATCGCGGTGATGACTTCCTCGGTGGTGGCCTCGCGGATCGCCGGCACCACGGTGGACGCGACGGCCGCGTCGAGCGGCGCACGGTCGGCGATCACGGCCAGGTCGACGCCGGTGGAATTGCGCCGCTGCAGGCCGTGGTCGACCGGATAGAGGAAGGCCGGCATCGGGAACGCCGGCGGACGCGCGGTGGTCATCGGCGAGGCGAGCAGGCGTTCGACGTCCACCGTGTTGTCGGCCAGCTGGTGCACGAAGCTCGAGTTGGCGCCGTTCTCCAGCAGCCGGCGCACGAGATAGGCCAGCAGGTCGCGGTGCTCGCCCACCGGCGCGTAGACGCGGCAGGCCACCGCCGCATCCTTCATCACCTCGCGGTAGATGCCCTCGCCCATGCCGTGCAGGCGCTGCATCTCGAAGGCCGCGTTGCGGGCGCGGGCCATCTGCAGGATCGCGGCGATGGTGCCGGCGTTGTGGGTGGCGAACTGCGGATAGATGACATCGGCGTGGCCGATCAGCGCCCGCGCGCAGGCCAGGTAGGAGATGTCGGTGTGTTCCTTGTGCGTGAACACCGGATAGCCGGGCAGGCCGCCTTCCTGCGCGCGCTTGATCTCGCCGTCCCAGTACGCGCCCTTGACCAGGCGCACCATGAAGCGCAGCTTGTGGCGGCGCGCGATCTCGGCGACGGCGTCGACCACCTGCAGCGCGCGCGTCTGGTAGGCCTGCACGGCCAGGCCGAAGCCGGTCCACTTGGGGAAGGCGGTGGCAATGCGGGCGGCGAGCGCGTCCAGCACGTCCAGCGACAGCTCGAGGCGGTCGGTCTCCTCGGCGTCGATCGTCAGGTTGAGGTTGGCGTGGGCGGCCTGCTCGATCAGCGACCACACCCGCGGCAGCAGCTCGGCGAACACGCGTTCGCGCTGGCCGTCCTCGTAGCGCGAGAACAGCGCCGACAGCTTGATGGAGATGCCGTCGGCCGTCTCCGGCGATGCGGCCACCTGGCCGCGCGAGATCGCGTGGATGGCGTTGGCATACGAGGCCAGGTATCGCTCGGCGTCGTGCTCGGTGCGGGCGCCTTCGCCCAGCATGTCGTAGGAAAAGCGCAGGCCGGTGGCGGCGTTGGCCGAACCGCGGCGGGCGCTTTCCATCTCCTTGCGCTGGTCCTGCGCCTCTTCCATCGCCTCGCCGATGGTGCGGCCCAGCACGAACTGGCGGCCCAGCAGCTGGATCGCGCGCACGGTGGCGGCGACGACCGTCTTGGCGCCCAGGCGCTTGAGCAGGCCGCCCTCGCCATCGGCGCCCGGCAGGAACTTCTTGGACAGCGAGATCGCGCTGGCCGAGATGCCGGCCAGCATCTTGTGCGGGCCGTCGACCACCGAGTCGGCATCGAACTCGGCGCGGCCCAGCTGGTCGGCGGTGAGCGCGATCGCGGTCTCGACGTCGGGCACCCGCAGCAAGGCTTCGGCCAGCCGCATCAGCGCCAGGCCTTCGGCGCTGGAGATGGGGTACTCGCGCAGCAAGGATTCCATGGCCCAGAACGGGGCCGGCTTGTCGCGCACCGCTTCCACCCACGGGCGGCCGGCGCGGATCACGTTGCTCCAGTCCAGCTGGCCCTGCAGCGTCGCCAGCGCGGCCTCGACGACATCCACCTCCGGTCGGTACGGATAGGGCAGGCGGGCCTGTTGTGGCGCCGCTACAAACGGGAGGCTGGAGAGGGACATGGCAGTGGAAATCCTGACTGGATAATTTGGTAGCTTAGAGCGAGAATCCAAGAGATAAATTCGGATTTCGTCAGAGACCGCGGAGATTCGTCCAGCATGAACAAGACCCAGCCCGAACCGTCTTCGGTGTCGAATCTGCCCAACGACAAGGGCATCGACAAGATCGACGCCCGCATCCTGCGCGTGTTGCAGCGCGACGGCCGCATCAGCAACCTGAAGCTGGCCGAGGAGGTGCATCTGTCTCCGACGGCGGTGCTAGAGCGCGTGAAGCGCCTGACGCGCGAGAACTTCATCCTGGGCTACGAAGCCCGGCTGAATCCCAACAAGCTCGGCGCCAGCATGATGGTCTTCATCGAGGTGCTGCTCGACCGCACCGCGCCGGACATCATGGACACCTTCAAGGCCGCCGTCCAGACCCGGCCGGAGATCCTCGAATGCCATCTGGTGGCCGGCGGCTTCGACTACCTGATCAAGACGCGGGTGGCCGACATGGCCGCCTATCGCGAGATGATTGCGTCCGTCATCTGGAGCCTGCCGGGCGTGCGCGAGACGCGCACGTACACCGTGATGGAAGAGGTCAAGACGACCAACGCCTTGCCGATCTGAAGCGGCACGGCCGCCGTCCATTGCCGCAGAATGCTCGGCGGCGGGACGGCAAATCAGTGAACGGCTCATGCGCCAATCCGGCACCGTTGAGCCCATGTCGTCTGCCGATCCGCAGTTGCAACGGCCCGTCCCCCTGGCGGCCAACGATGCCCTGGCGCCTGCCCCGGCCGTGCGTCCCGCGCGCGCCCGTTCGCGTCTGCGCGGTCGCCAGCAGGCGGCGGAGCCGGGCGACGGCGCTAACTCGCCCGCCGGCCTGGACGACGTCGACCTGCGGCTGCTGCGCATCCTGCAGGCCGACGGCCGCATCACCAACCTGAAGCTGGCGGCTGCCGTCGGCCTGTCGTCGGCCAGCACGCACGAGCGCGTCAGGCGGCTGGTGCGTGACGGCGTCATCCTCGGCTTCAGCGCGCGGCTCAATCCCAACCTGCTGCAGGCCGGCCTGCTGGTGTTCGCCGAGGTGCGGCTGGCCGACATGAGCAACGCCGTCAACGAGGCCTTCAAGGCCGCGGTGCGGCTGCGCCCCGAGATCCTCGAGTGCCACGAGGTGGCCGGCGGCTTCGACTACCTGCTCAAGACGCGCGTGGCCCACATGGGCGCCTACCGCGACCTGGTGGCGGCCGTCGCCTGGAGCCTGCCCGGCGTGCGCGACGTGCGCACCTACGCCGTGATGGAAGAACTCAAGACCACCACGGCGCTGCCTGTCTGAGCGGCCGCGCCCCCACTCCGGGGGGCCCCCACCAGAGGGATGCGTCTGGTTACCTTCGCCGGCAAAGTTCACTCATCGGTTGAACGCGAGTTCACACCGCAACGAACCGAACGAGGTCTTTCATGAACGCAGCCGCTTACGTCGCCAACGCCAACCACGCCGCCAACGACTGGGCGCGCGCGCAGGCCGCTCGCACGATGGTGCGCGCCGCCATGAACAGCAACGCGGTCGTCTATCGCCGCACGTGGCCCTCGCAAGAGGCGATCGACATGCTGTGCGAAGTGGAGTACGACCCCAAGGTCAAGTGCGACGGCTGGCTCGATTCGACGCTGGACCTGCGCGACGGCCTGTCGGTGGTGGAAGTGTTCGCGCCGATCGACGAGCCCGCCGCCTTGCAGGAATTCGCGCTGCTGCGCCGCGGTTGAATTCGCCGGTGTGAGCAACCGCTTACACAGCCGGCTCCGACTTGGCGGGACGCGATCCGAAGATCGCCGTGCCCACCCGCACCCAGGTCGCTCCTTCGGCGATCGCCGCCTCCAGGTCGGCGCTCA
The DNA here is from genome assembly GCA_045810265.1 of Vitreoscilla sp. Classification (GTDB taxonomy): domain Bacteria; phylum Pseudomonadota; class Gammaproteobacteria; order Burkholderiales; family Burkholderiaceae_C; genus Scleromatobacter. The sequence goes on from JBJMWF010000190.1 coordinate 10,626, forward strand.
TGCCGATGGACAGGGTGTCCAACCCCAGCCCTTCGCCATTCAAGGCCTCGAACAGCTTGCGCAGCGCCAGGTGCGGCTCCCGCTGCGCAGCCAGGTCGCCGGCCGGCTCGGGGATCGCCATCAGCCCGCGCAGCTTCAGCCTCGGCAGGGTCGCCACCTCGCGTGCCAGCGCCAGCGCCGCTTCGGGTGCGATGCCGCTCTTGCTCTGCTCGCCGCTGATGTTGACCTGCAGGCAGACCTGCAGCGGCGCCATCGTGGGTGGACGCAGGTCCGACAGCCGCTGCGCCAGCTTCATCCGGTCGATCGAGTGCACCCAGTCGAAGTTGGCCGCAACCTCGCGCGCCTTGTTGCTCTGGAGCGGGCCGATCAGGTGCCAGCGCAGCGGATCGTCGGCGTTGGTGCTCAATTGGGCGAGTTCGGCGATCTTCGCGAGCGCTTCCTGCACGTAGTTCTCGCCGAAATCGCGCTGGCCGGCAGCGAACGCCTCGCGCACTGAAACACCCGGAAACGTCTTGCTGACGGCCATCAGGTGCACGGTGGACGGAAGGCGGTCAAATGCCCGACAAGCGGACGAAATTCGTCCCCGGACTTGTAGTATGTTCTCTGCGATGCTGGCCATTCGGGCCGGAGCATAAGCCCTTGCGAGGGTCACGGACCACATGGACATCACCCAACTGCTCGCGTTTTCGGTCAAGAACAAGGCTTCCGACCTGCACCTGTCCTCGGGCCTGCCTCCGATGATCCGCGTGCACGGCGACGTCCGCCGCATCAACGTCGATCCCATGTCGCACAAGCAGGTTCATGGCCTGGTGTACGACATCATGAACGACACCCAGCGCAAGCACTACGAAGACACGCTGGAGTGCGACTTCTCCTTCGAGATCCAGGGCCTGGCGCGCTTTCGGGTCAACGCGTTCAACCAGAACCGCGGCGCGGCGGCCGTCTTCCGCACGATTCCGTCCAAGATCCTGACGCTGGAACAGCTGAACTGCCCCAAGATCTTCGCCGACCTGGCGATGAAGCCGCGCGGGCTGGTGCTGGTCACGGGCCCGACGGGTTCGGGCAAGTCGACGACGCTGGCCGCCATCATCGACCACCTCAACGACAACAGCTACGGCCACGTGCTGACGATCGAGGATCCGATCGAGTTCGTGCACGAATCCAAGAAGTGCCTGATCAACCAGCGCGAGGTCGGCCCGCAGACGCTCAGCTTCTCCAATGCCCTGCGTTCGGCGCTGCGCGAGGATCCGGACTGCATCCTGGTGGGCGAAATGCGGGACCTGGAGACCATCCGCCTGGCGCTGACCGCTGCCGAGACCGGCCACCTGGTCTTCGGCACGCTGCACACGTCCAGCGCCGCCAAGACGATCGACCGGGTGGTCGACGTGTTCCCGGCGGCCGAGAAGGACATGGTGCGCGCGATGCTCTCCGAGTCGCTGATCGCCGTCATTTCCCAGACGCTGTGCAAGACCAAGGACGGCGCGGGCCGGGTCGCCGCCCACGAAGTCATGCTGGGCACGGCAGCCATCCGCAACCTGATCCGCGAGAACAAGATCGCGCAGATGTACTCGTCGATCCAGACCGGCAATTCGGCAGGCATGCAGACGCTCGACCAATGCCTGGCGGACCTCGTGCGCCGCAACGTCGTCGCTCCTTCGGAAGCTCGCCAGAAGGCCAAATTCCCGGAAAACTTCCCGGGCTGATTCCCCTCGCCAAACGCGCTTCCCGTGAAAAACCTTCTCGCCCGGTTTCGCCGCAAGCCCACGCCGCTGGCCATCACGCCGCGCGACGACTCGTCCAGCTACTTCGCGACGCAGTTCCAGGAGCAGCATCAGGACACCCAGCTGATGGTCAGCTGGGACACGCGCAGCCTGGACCTGCACACCAAGCCGTACGACCCGGCGCTCGGCACGCTGGCGCTGGTCAAGCTGTTCGGCCAGGATCCGCAGCTGTCGCAGCTCGGGCCGGAGGCGCTGTCGGTGTTCGGCAATTACCTCGAGTACGTGCAGGTGGAGGCGGGCCGCCAGGTGATCGGCCAGGACGAGCAAGGCGACTTCCTGCTGATCGTCCTCGACGGCACCGTGGCCGTCGAGCGCGTGCAGCCCTGGGGCGCGAAGGCGCGGCTGGGCGAGTCGCGCGCGGGCGACGTGCTGGGCGAGATGTCACTGCTCGACGCCGGGGCTCGCTTCTCGGCCTGCACGACGCTCACCACGGCCAAGTTCGCGGTGCTGGGCGCCGCCGCGCTCGACCGCATGATGCAGCACGAGCCGCGCCTGGCGGCCGCGTTGCTGGCATGGCTCGCGCGACGCCTCTCGCTGCGGCTGCGCCAGGTGAGCGCACGCCTGTCGGCGCTGCTCACCCGGGAGTGACCGGGGCGCCGCTGCTCGACCGGTGACGTTTGCCCCGGAACAAGCCACGGCCGTTGCCATTGAATACCGTCGATCAGGCCGGTTGCTGGCAAGATCGAGCCAGCAGACATTGAAAGGTTGAAGGCCATGGAAAGAGAACAAGCATCGAAATTCGTCAATGACCTGCTGCGCCTGATGGTCACGCGCAACGGTTCCGACCTCTTCCTCACGGCCGACTTCCCGCCGGCGATCAAGGTCGACGGCAAGGTCACCAAGGTCTCGCCGCAGCCGCTCACCGGGGCGCACACGATGGCGCTGGCGCGCGCCATCATGAACGACAAGCAGGCCTCCGATTTCGAACGCACCAAGGAGTGCAACTTCGCGATCTCGCCGGCCGGCATCGGCCGCTTCCGCTGCAGCGCGTTCCTGCAGCAGAGCCACGTCGGCATCGTGCTGCGGACCATCCCGCAGGACATCCCCACCATCGACAGCCTGGGCCTGCCGCGCATCCTCAAGGACGTCGCACTGACCAAGCGGGGCCTGATCATCATGGTGGGCGCCACCGGCTCGGGCAAGACGACCTCGCAGGCCGCGATGCTCGACTGGCGCAACGAGAACACTTTCGGCCACATCATCACCGTCGAAGATCCGGTGGAGTTCGTGCATCCGCACAAGAACTGCATCGTCACGCAGCGCGAAATCGGCATCGACACCGACAGCTGGGAGATGGCGCTCAAGAACGCGCTGCGCCAGGCCCCCGACGTCATCCTGATGGGCGAGATCCGCGACCGCGAGACGATGGACCTGGCGGTCGCCTTCGCCGAGACCGGCCACCTGTGCATGGCCACGCTGCATGCCAACAGCTCCAACCAGGCGCTCGACCGCATGATCAACTTCTTCCCCGAAGAGCGCCGCACGCAGCTGCTGATGGATCTGTCGCTCAACATGAAGGCGCTGATCTCGCAGCGCCTGCTGCCGCGCCAGGAAGGCAAGGGCCGCGTGGCGGCGGTCGAGATCCTGCTCAATACGCCGCTGGTGGCCGACCTGATCTTCCAGGGCAAGGTCGGCGACCTGAAGGACTTGATGAAGCGCTCGCGCGAGCTCGGCATGCAGACCTTCGACCAGGCGCTGTTCGACATGTACGAGGCCAACCTGATCAGCTACGAGGACGCGCTGCGCAATGCCGACTCGGTCAACGACCTGCGCCTGCAGATCAAGCTGGACAG
>JBJMWF010000191.1:0-6835 GCA_045810265.1 Vitreoscilla sp.
GCCGCCCGCGGCTGGACGAGATGCTGGCCAGCCAGCCCGAGTTGGCCTACGAGATCCTGCGCGCCTCGGGCGCCGTGATGGCCGAGCGCATGCGCGGCACGCTGGAGCGCGGCACCCCGGTGGCCTGACGGGCCGTCGGCGCGAGCTTCCTCGACGGCGCCCGACAAGGACGCGCTCGCTCGGCCGTCTAAAGGCTGGCGAATCGTTTCCGGGCGGTCTTCGATGCGAGAAGACCCACTCCCAGCGCGATCACGGCGCCGACGGCCAGTGGCGCCAGGGGCAAGGACGACTGCCGCCGGTGGCCGCCGTCGATGTCGGTGCCGGCCGAGGGTTCGAACAGGTTGCCGTTGCCCGTGTCGGCCGGCCCGGCGCGCGACAACGCCTTCTCCATCGCCCAGCGTCCGATGCGGCCCGTGAGCTGTGGCGCCAGCGCGTGCGCGAAGCGCGCCGGCGCGCCGACGGCGGCGCCCACCATCACGGTCGCACGCGGCGCATCGATCAGCGACACGACCGCCCGCGCGACCTCGCGCGGGTCGAGCATGGGCGACGGCGGCTTGATGCGCCGGCCCACCCGGTTGGCGCCGTGATCCACGCCCGGGGTGTCGACGAAGGTCGGATAGACGGCGCAGACGTGCACGTCCGGCAAGGCCGACATCTCGGCGCGGATGGTCTCGGTCAAGCCGCGCAATCCGAACTTGCTGGCCGTGTAGGCGGCCGCGTACGGGGCGGGAACCCAGCCGCCGAGCGAGATCATGTTGATGAGCGTGCCGCGCCGGCGTTGGCGAAAGTGCGCCAGCGCCGCATGCGAGCCGTTCATGTGGCCAATCAGGTTGGACTCGATGACGCGGCGGTGCAGCGACAGCGGCACCTCGTCGAACAGGCCGACGGCGCCGACGCCGACGTTGTTGATCCAGACGTCGATGCGGCCGAAGCGCTCGATCGCCGCGCGCGCCAGGTCGGCCACCGCATTGGCGTTGGCGACGTCGGTCGGCACCACGAGCACGCGCGCGCCCCGCCGCTCGCATTCGTCGGCCACCGTCTGCAGCGTGTGCGCGTCGCGCGCGGCCAGCACGACGTCGGCCTGGCGCTCGGCCAGCCGGTGCGCGATCGCGCGGCCGATGCCGCTCGAGGCGCCGGTCAGGACGACGACGGGGGGCGTGGTCGAAGCGGTGTCTTGCATGGTCATCCTTTGATGCGGTCTGTCGCCCGGTCCTCTGGCAAGCAGGATTCCTTGACGAGCACGAATCTCAAAGATCGGCCCGGCCGGGCGCGGCAGTTGTCGCGATCGAGCGTGAGCTTGCAAGGACGACCGCGCGGGACGCGGACTTGGCTGCACGCCGCGGGGGCGTCAGCGATGGCGGCGGCCGGGCTAACCGGTCGTCAGCTTTTCCTCGGCCGCCTGCAGCGGCTCGGGCATGCCCGCCAGCACCAGCGTGTCGCCGGCGGCCAGCCGCTGGTCCGGGTTGGGCGGCAGCACGCGGCCGTTCGACAGGCGCAGGGACACCACGTGCACACCGTCGGCATCGACGCCGGTCTCGCCCAGCGTGAGGCCGGCCGCGGAGGCATGCGCCGGGATCGTGACGCTGGCCAGGCGGGTCTGCTGCTGGTCGCCGGCCTCGTCGTCGTCGGCGCCGTGGAAGAAGCCGCGCAGCAGCCCGTAGCGCGCCTCGCGCGCGTCCCGCGCGAGGCGGATGACGCGGCGCATGGGCACGCCCACCAGCGCCAGCGCGTGCGAGGCCAGCATCAGCGAACCCTCGATCGCCTCGGGCACGACCTCGGTCGCGCCCGCGGCCTTGAGCGCCTCCAGGTCCGAGTCGTCGATGGTGCGCACGATCACCGGCACGCGCGGTGCGTGCGTCTGCACCAGGTGCAGGACTTTCAGCGCCGACGGCGTGTCGTGGTAGCTGACGACCACGGCGCTGGACCGCGCCAGGCCCGCCGCCATCAGGCTGGACAGCCGCGCCGCGTCGCCGAACACGACGTTCTGCCCGGCGGCCGCGGCCTGGCGCACGCGGTCGGGGTCCAGATCCAGCGCCATGAACGGGATGCGTTCGACCTCCAGCATGCGCGCCAGGTTCTGGCCCGAGCGGCCGTAACCGCAGATGATCACGTGCTTCTCGGCCGTGATCGCGCGCTTGGCGATCGAGGTCAGCGCGACCGACTGCATCAGCCAGTCGCTGCTGGCCAGCCGCATCACGATGCGGTTGGCATACAGGATCAGGAACGGCGAGGCGAGCATCGACAGCACCATGCTGGCCAGCACCGGCGCGACCCAGCGTTCGGGCAGCACATGGTTGTCCGTGCCCAGGCTGAGCAGCACGAAGCCGAATTCGCCCGCCTGCGCCAGGTACAGCCCGGTGCGCAGCGCGACGCCCGCCGCGCTGCCGAAGATGCGCGCCAGGCCGGCCACCAGCCCGGCCTTGACGAGGATGGGCGCGGTCGTCAGCACGATCACCAGCATCCACTCGTCGGCCAGCGTGTGCCAGTCCAGCTTCATGCCGATCGTGATGAAGAACAGGCCCAGCAGCACGTCGTGGAATGGCCGGATGTCGGTTTCGACCTGGTGCTTGTATTCGGTCTCGGCGATCAGCATGCCGGCGACGAAGGCGCCGAGCGCGAGGGACAGGCCAGCCAGCTCGGTCAGCGCCGCCAGCCCCAGCGTGACGCCGAGCAGGCTCAGCATGAACAGCTCGTCGCTCTTGCGCCGCGAGATCGCGGTCAGGAACCACTTCATCACCTTCTGGCCGCCGGACAGCAGCAGCGCCAGCACGACCACCGCCTTGATGACGGCGGGCACCAGGGTCTTGAGCAGGTCCTTGGTATCACCGCCGAGCGCCGGGATGATGACGAGCAGCGGCACGACGGCCAGATCCTGGAACAGCAGCACGCCCATCACCCGCCGTCCGTGCTCGCTCTCGAGCTCCAGCCGCTCGGCCATCAGCTTGACCACAAGGGCGGTGCTGGACATCGCCATCGCGCTGCCCAGGACGGCGGCGGCCTGCCAGGTGAGATCCCAGCGGCGTCCGAGCAGCGCGAAGATCCAGACCAGCGCCAGGTTGCCGCCCATCGCGCCGAGGATGGTCACGACGACCTGCGACGCGCCCAGGCCGAAGACCAGCGTGCGCATCGCGCGCAGCTTGGGCAGGTTGAATTCGAGCCCGATGACGAACATCAGGAAGACAACGCCGAACTCGGCGAGCGCGCGCACGCCGGCGGTGTCGTGCGCCAGTTGCAGCGCGTTCGGCCCGATGACGACGCCGGCCACCAGATAGCCCAGTACCGGCGGCAGGCGCAGCATGCGAAAGCCGACCACGCCGGCGATGGCCGCGGCCAGGTACAACAGGACAAGCTCGAGGGTCGAGGCCATGCGGGACCGGGTTGGGCGCGGCACGCGGCCGGGCAGGTGGAGGGTCGCCAGCGTCACGCTCGAAACGAGCTGGGACACTAGAATCCTCCCATCCTAGAACACAGGCAGCCCACTTTGACAAACGACTTGCCGTTCGACGCCGAACGTGCATTGCACCTGGCGCGCCAGACCTTCGCGATCGAGGCCGAAGCGCTGCTGGGCATGCAGCGGCGCCTGACCGCCGAGTTCGCGCGCGCGGTCGAGACCATCCTGCGCTGCGAGCACCGTGTCGTCGTCATGGGCATGGGCAAGAGCGGCCACGTCGGCCGCAAGATCGCCGCCACGCTGGCGTCCACCGGCACGCCGTCGTTCTTCGTCCATCCGGCCGAGGCCGCGCATGGCGATCTGGGCATGGTGACCTCCGGCGACGTCTGCCTGCTGATCTCCAACTCGGGCGAGTCCAGCGAGCTGAGCGCCATCATCCCCGCGCTGCGCCGCCTGGGCGTGACGCTGGTCGCGCTGACGGGCCGCTCCGATTCGTCGCTGGCCAAGGTGTGCGACATCGTGCTGTCCTGCGCCGTCGACAAGGAAGCCTGCACGCTGGACCTGGCCCCCACGGCCAGCACCACGGCGCAGATGGCGATGGGCGACGCGCTGGCGGTCGCGCTGCTTGACGCCCGCGGCTTCCGGGAGGAGGACTTCGCGTTGTCGCACCCGGGCGGGGCGCTGGGGCGCAAGCTGCTGACGCACGTGTCCGACCTGATGCGCACCGGCGACGGCGTGCCGCGCGTCGCGCGCGACGCCGCCTTCTCGGTGCTGCTGCAGGAGATGTCCGGCAAGGGGCTGGGCCTCACGGCCATCGTCGACGGAAATACACCCGTGGGTATCTTCACCGACGGCGACCTGCGCCGCCTGATCGAGACCGGCGCCGACCTGCGCCAGCGCGTGGCGCACGAGGTGATGCATCCGCGTCCGCACCTGATCCGCGCCGGCGCGCTGGCCGTCGATGCGGCCGACCTGATGGAACGCCATCGCATCACCAGCCTGCTGGTGGTCGACGGCAGGGGCGATCTGGTCGGCGCGCTCAACACCTACGACCTGCTGCGCGCGAAGGTGATCTGATGACGTCGACTCCCCGCTCGCACCTGAGTTTTCCGCCCGAGGTGCTGCTCAAGGCGCAGGGCGCGGGCGCCGGCATCAAGGCCGCGATCTTCGACGTCGACGGCGTGCTCACGGACGGCACCATCTGGATCACCGAGGCCGGCGAGACGCTGAAGAACTTCAACGTGCTCGATGGCCAGGGCCTGCTGATGCTGCGCAAGGGCGGCATCGTGCCCATCGTCATCACGGGGCGCGATTCGGCCGCTGTCCGGCGCCGCGTGGGCGATCTGGGCTTGCCGCACGCCGCGTTCGGCGCGTCCGACAAGGTGGCCGCCGCCAACGAGATCCTGCAGGCGCTGGGCGTCGACTGGGGCGACGTTGCCGTGATCGGCGACGACTGGCCCGATCTGCCGCTGTTCGCCAACGCCGGCTTCGCGTGCGCGCCCGCCAACGCACACGCGGAGGCGCTCGGCGCCGCGCACCACGTCACGGCGCGCGAAGGCGGTCGCGGCGCGGCGCGCGAGTTCTGCGACCTGCTGCTGATGGCCAACGGCCTGTACGTGCCGCTGATGACCAAGCTGCTGGTGACCCTGGATTCGAAGTGACCCGCCGATGAAGGCCGAACTCCACATCCCCGACCTGCCGGAGGTGCCGGTCGCGCTCAGCCCGCTGCATCCGCCGCTGGACGACCAGCAGCGGCGCGTACCCCTGAGCTGGCCGGTGCGCATGCGCGAACGGCTGGTCGGCTACCTGCCGCTGATATTGATGGTGGCGCTGGCCCTGGGCACCTGGCTGATCGCCAAGAACACGCCGGGCCTGCTGGCGCCGTCGGAGCCGGGCGTCGTCAAGCACGAGGCCGACTACACGCTCGACCAGTTCAACCTGCAGCGCTTCGATCCCACGGGGGCGTTGAAGGTGGAGATCCAGGGCGAGCACATGCAGCACTTTCCTGACGATGACATCATGGAGGTGGAGCAGATCCGCGTCGTCACGACCGAGCCCGACGGCCGCCGCATGATCGCCACCGCGCTGCATGGCCGCGCGCGCGGCGACAGCAGCGAGGTCTGGCTGGACGGCCAGGCGCAGGTCATCTCCGAAGCCCCTGGCGAACTGCCGATCCAGATGAATGGCGAGCACCTGCACGCGTTGCCCAAGCTGCGCCAGGTCGACTCCAAGTACATGGTGCTGGTGCGCCAGGGCGACAGCGAGTTCAACGCCGACGGTCTGGAGTACGACGATCAGTCGCGGCTGCTCACGCTGCATGGCAACGTGCATGCGCTGATGCAGCAGTCGCTGCGCAAGTCGGTGGCGGGCAAGAGCGCCGCCGCGCGATGACGGCGCCGCTGCTGTTCATCACCGGCGCGTCCAGCGGAATCGGCCAGGCCATGGCGCTCGAATGGGCGCGCCGCGGCGGCCGGCTGGCGCTGGTCGCCCGGCGCGGCGACGAGATGCGCGCCTGGATCGCGTCCCAGGGCTGGGCGGCCGATCGAGCCGCCGTCTACGTGGCCGACGCGCGCGACATGGCCGCCATGACCGCCGCCGGCCGGGCCTGCATCGAGGCGCAAGGGCTGCCCGATGTCGTCATCGCCAGCGCCGGCATCAGCGTGGGCGTCGACTTGAGCGTCGAAGCCGACCTCGAGGTGCTGCGCGCGGTCATCGAGACCAACAACCTGGGCATGGCCGCGACCTTCCAGCCGTTCATCGCGCCGATGTGCGCCCGACGCAGCGGCCGGCTGGTGGGAATCGCCAGTGTGGCGGGCATCCGCGGGCTGCCCGGGCACGCCGCCTATTCGCTGAGCAAGGCGGGCGTCATCAGTTTCTGCGAGAGCCTGCGCGTCGAATGCCGGCCCCACGGCGTGCGCGTCGTGACGATCGCGCCGGGGTATGTCGATACCCCGCTGACCCGCGGCAATTCATATTCCATGCCATTCCTGATGCCGGCCGACAAATTCGCGCGCCGAGCCTTGGACGCGATAGAGGCGGGCGTCGGATTGCGCGTGATTCCCTGGCAGATGGGAGTGCTCACACGCGTGCTGCGGATACTGCCCGACTGGATATACGACCGCGCGGTTTCCGGTCGCGCACGCAAGGCGCGCAAGACGCAGTGAGCGCTCGCTGAGGGCGTAGGCGCGCAATGACGCGCGGCCGCATCAGGGGAACGTCCAGGACGACACTGGTGCCGCTGTCGCCTGAAGCGCATCGCCATCGCGGACGCCACCCACCGGCATGCGCGATCGGACGCCGCCGACCCCTGCAGTCGTCGCAAAGGAAAAAGCCCGGGTGCCGCGAGGCGCCAGGGCTTTATTCATTCAAACCGACAGATGCGTGTCAGTAACAGCGAGCAGGTGCTCAGTAGCCGCCACGGCCACCGCCGCCGCCGCCGTAGCC
>JBJMWF010000192.1:0-5136 GCA_045810265.1 Vitreoscilla sp.
CGCGTCGTCGATGCTGGTGGCCTGCTCGTCGAGATAGCGCGTCTTCAGACGGAAGTCGATGCGGCTCTGCTGGCACTCGATGGTCAGCGAGCTGGCGCCCGCGAAGCTCGCGGCCAGCGGCTGCGCGCCGCCCATGCCGCCAAGGCCCGAAGTGAGGATCCAGCGGCCCGCCATCCTGCCGCCGAAGTGCTGGCGCCCGGCCTCGACGAAGGTCTCGTAGGTGCCCTGCACGATGCCCTGGCTGCCGATGTAGATCCACGAGCCGGCCGTCATCTGGCCGTACATCATCAGGCCCTTGCGATCGAGCTCGTTGAAGTGCTCCCAGGTGGCCCACTTGGGCACCAGGTTGGAGTTGGCCAGCAGCACGCGCGGCGCGTCGGCATGCGTGCGAAACACGCCCACCGGCTTGCCCGACTGGATCAGCAGCGTCTCGTCTTCCTTCAACGCGCGCAGCGAGGCGAGGATGGCGTCGAAGCAATCCCAGTTGCGCGCGGCCTTGCCGATGCCGCCGTAGACGACCAGCGCGTCGGGGTTCTCGGCCACCTCCGGATCGAGGTTGTTCTGGATCATCCGGTAGGCGGCCTCGATGAGCCAGTTGCTGCAGGAGATCTGGGGGCCGCGCGGCGCGCGCACCGGGCGCGGCAAGGAAGCGACAGCGGCGGGGACGTTGGACAGATCGTTCACGGAGCTTCTCCGGCAAGAGGCCTGCAGCCGCGACATACCTTGAACAGGGTATGCGCGTTGCAGAAAAGAGGTGTAGTGGATCGCCGGAATCGGCGCCGCATTCCGGGGCACGCGCAGCCTCGGTACGGGTCGTACTCTACTTGTCTAGACAACCTTGTGCAAGTAGGATCGCGCCATGCCATCGTCCACCCGTTCACGCTTGCGCACGCTGCCCGCCCACCCCGCCGTGCATGCGCCGCGCGCATCGCAGGACGTGATCGCCGCCGGCGGCGCGCTCGGCAACACGGCCTCGCACCGCACGGCACCGCAGCCGCCGTATGCGCGCGTCAAGCAGTACCTGAAGGACGCGCTGGAAGCCGGCCGCTGGGCGCCGGGTGCGCAGATGCCGTCCGAGGCCGACCTCGTCGGGCAATTCGGTGTCAGCCGCATGACGGTGCACCGCGCGCTGCGCGAGCTGCAGGATGCCGGTCTCATCACGCGCCTGCAGGGCGTGGGCACGTTCGCCGCGCAACTGAACCGGGTCTCCTCCACCCTGACGATCAACGACATCCAGGACGAGATCCGCAAGCGCGGGCACCGCCACGACGCGACCGTGCACCTCAAGCGTGCCGAGCCCGCGCCGGCGGCGCTGGCGCAGCGCCTGGGCCTGGATCCCGGCGACACCGTTTTCCACACCCTGATCGTGCACCACGAGCACGGCATCGCGCTGCAGTGCGAGGACCGCTACGTGAATCCGGCCTGCGCGCCCGGCTACCTCGACGTCGACTTCACCCAGATGACGCCCACGCACTACCTGCTCGACGTCGCGCCGCTGTGGGAGGCCCACGTCGCCATCGAGGCCTCGCTGCCCACCGCGCAGGAGGCCAGGCTGCTGGGCATAGAACGCTCCGATCCGTGCCTGATCGTGGTGCGCGGCACCGTCAGCCGGGGCGTGCCCGTGACATTGGCGCGGCTGGTGCATCCCGGCTCGCGCTACACGCTCGAGAGCCAGTTCCGGCCGTGATCCTCGTCGACTCCGCCGCCGCCACTCCGGCGCCGTGGAAGAACGGCGGCGGCGTCACCCGCGAGCTGTTGCGCCTGCCGAGGGCCGGCAAGGACGCCGGCCAGGACGACTGGACGCTGCGCATCAGCGTGGCCGACATCGACGCCGATGGCCCTTTCTCGCCGTTTCCCGGCATCACGCGATGGTTCGCCGTGCTCGACGGCGTCGGCGTGCGACTGCGCTTTGCCGAGCGCACGCTCAACGTGCGGCCGGGCGAGTCGCCGCTGCGCTTCGACGGCGCCGACGCGCCCGACTGCGCGCTGCTGCAAGGCTCCACGCGCGACCTCAACGTGATGGTGCGCAGCGACCGCGCCGATTCGCTGGTCACGCCCGCCACCTTCCTCGACGAGGCTGGCCCCGGCACGAGCCCCGGCTTCGGCTTCTTCGCGCTGCAGCCGGTGGCGTTGCACGGCGCCGGCGCGGTGCCCATCGAGATGCCCGCGCTGTCGCTGGCCTGGTGCGAGTCGCCGTTCGACGCATCGCCAGCGTGGGCTATCGCGCCGCTGCAAGACACCGGCGCCACACGGGAACACACTCTTCCGGGCTACTGGATCCGCCTGCTGCCGCCGAAACGATGACCGACTTCCTCGAATCGTTCACGCCGGGCCTGCCCGAACAGGCCGTTGCCGCCACGCCCCCGCCAGCGCGCCGCGTCTGGCGTCACGCACGCGTGGCGACGCTGGCCGACGCCACCGGCTGGGGCCTGATCGAGCGCGGCGCGGTGGTCACCGAGGACGCGCGCATCGCCTGGATCGGCGCCGAGGCCGACCTGCCCGCGCTGGGCAACGCCGCGGTCGAGGAACACGATCTGGACGGCGCCCTGCTGACGCCGGGCCTCATCGACGCCCATACCCACCTCGTCTATGGCGGCCAGCGCGCGCACGAGTTCGAGCTGCGGCTGCAGGGCGCGAGCTACGAGGACATCGCCCGGGCCGGCGGCGGCATCCGCTCCACCGTCGGGGCGACACGCGCCGCCAGCGAAGACGAGCTGTACGCACAGGCGGCGCGCCGCCTGCGCACGCTGCGCGACGGCGGCGTGACAACGGTGGAGATCAAGTCCGGCTACGGCCTGTCGTTCGAGGACGAGGCCAGGTGCCTGCGCGTCGCGCGCCGTCTGGGCAGGAGCGGCGTCTGCGTGCGCACCACCAGCCTGGCGGCGCACGCGCTGCCGCCCGAGTTCGAGGGGCGCGCCGACGACTACATCGCGGCCGTCTGCGAATGGCTGCCGCGCTGGCATGCCGAGGGCCTGGTCGACGCCGTCGACGCCTTCTGCGAGCGCATCGCCTTCAGCACGGCGCAGGTCGAGCGCGTGTTCGAAGCGGCGCGATCACTGGGCCTGCCGGTCAAACTGCATGCCGAGCAGCTGAGCGACTCCGGCGGCGCCGCACTCGCGGCGCGCTACAAGGCCTTGTCCTGCGACCATCTCGAACATCTGGGCGACGCCGGCGTCGCCGCGATGCGTGCCGCCGGCAGCGTGGCGATGCTGTTGCCCGGCGCCTTCCATTTCCTGCGCGAGACGAAGCTGCCCCCGATCGCCGCACTGCGCGAGGCAGGTGTCGCGATGGCCGTCGCGACCGACCACAACCCGGGCACGTCGCCCACGCTGTCGCTGCCGCTGATGATCCACCTGGCCTGCGTCGACTTGCGCCTGACGCCCGAAGAAGCCGTGCGCGGCGCCACGGTCAACGGCGCCCGCGCGCTGGGCCTGGCCGACCGCGGACGGCTGGCCCCCGGACTGCGCGCGGACTTCGCGCTGTGGGACCTGGAGCACCCGCGCGAGCTGGCCTACTGGTTCGGCCACCCGACATGCCGGCGCAGCATCGTCGGCGCCGCGGACGCGAGCGCCGTCTCCCTCGAGCGAACCACGAGCCAGCCCTCATGATTGCCGATCACCCCTGCTTCCACCTGAAGCCCGGCACCACGCCGCTGCTGGTGAGCCTGCCGCACTGCGGCGAGCTCATCCCCGACGAGCTGAAGGCACGCTACCACCCGCGGGCGCTGGATGTGGAAGACACCGACTGGCACCTGCACAAGCTCTATGCCTTCGCCGCCGAGATGGGCGCCAGCGTGCTGCAGCCGCGCGCCTCGCGCTTCGTGATCGACCTGAACCGGCCGTCCGACAACGCGCCGATGTACCCCGGCGCGAACAACACCGAGCTGTGCCCGACGCGCTTCTTCACCGGCGACCCGCTGTACGTGGACGGCGGCGCGCCGACGGCCGCCGAGATCGAGCAACGAATCGGGCAGTGGTGGCAGCCCTACCACGGTGCCATCGCCACCGAGCTGGCGCGCCTGAAGTCCGAACACGGCCACGCGGTGATCTTCGACGGCCACAGCATCAAGAGCGAACTGCCCTGGCTGTTCGAAGGCCGGCTGCCGGCGCTGAACCTGGGCACCGTCGACGGCAGCAGTTGCGCGCCGTCGCTGCGCGAGCAACTGCGCGGCGTGCTCGCGGCACAGGACCGCTACTCGCACGTGGTCGATGGCCGCTTCAAGGGCGGCTACATCACGCGCCACTACGGCCGACCGGCCGATGACATCCACGCGGTGCAGCTCGAGATGATCTGGGACTGCTACATGGACGAGACGCCGCCGTACGCCTACCGCCCCGACAAGGCCGCGCAGGTGCAGCCACTGCTGCGCGAGCTGCTGCGTACCATGCGCGACTGGCGGCCGCGATGAAGGAGGCGCAGCGCTACTGGGCGCCCGCGGCCTGGATCGGCGGCGGCTGGCAGCAGTCCGTCGTGCTCGAAGTCGATGCCAACGGGCACTGGTCGCACGTCGCCGCCGGCGTGCCCGCCCCGCACGACGCCGAGCGCCTGGCCGGCCCGGTGCTGCCCGGTCTCGTCGATGCGCACAGCCACGCGTTCCAGCGCGCCTTCGCGGGCCTGGCCGAGCGCCGCGACGGCGAGCAGGACGACTTCTGGAGCTGGCGCGACCGCATGTACCGCGTCGCCAACGCGGTCACGCCCGACAGCCTGCGCGCGATCGCCGCGCATCTGTACGTCGAGCTGCTGCGCGGCGGCTACACGCAGGTCTGCGAGTTCCACTACCTGCAGCACCAGCCCGACGGCACGCCTTACGACGATCCGCTCGCGCTCTCGATGGCGCTGGCCGACGCCGCCGCCGACGCCGGCATCGGCCTGACGCTGCTGCCGGTGCTGTACGAACGCGCGGGCTTCACCTCGCCGTCGCTGCGGCCCGACCAGCGCCGCTTTCACGCCGGCGCGCACGAGGTCTGGCGGCGCAGCCAGGAATTCAACGCGCGCGTGGCCGCGGCCGGACGCGCCTCGCTGGTGCCGCTCAACGCGGGCCTGGCGATCCACTCGGTGCGCGCGGCAGCCGCCGACTCCATCGCCGAACTGCGCCGCCTGGCGCATGAGTTCGACGGCCCGATCCATGTGCACGTC
>JBJMWF010000193.1:0-4317 GCA_045810265.1 Vitreoscilla sp.
GTCGAACTTCTTCAGGTCTTCGGTGAAGTCCGTCTCCGAGAACGCCTTGATCGAGTCGTAGGTGTTCTTGTGGCCGCCTTGCATGCCCTGCGTCCACCAGGAGTCGATCAGCCCTTGCGAAGCCTTGGCGCCGGGTCGGTTGAAGCCGAAGAACGGGCCGGAGGGGATGTCCTTGTACAGCTGCGAACGGTTCGCGAGCTGGGCGGCGCGGATGCCGTCGAACGCCTCGATCGGCAGGCCCGCAGGGTTGGCGGCCGTCTTGAGCATCAGCGGCGGCACCGCCGAGATCAGCGCGGCCTTGGCCACGCGCTTCGTGCCATGACGGCCGATGTAGCGCGCCACCTCGCCGCCGCCGGTGGAGAAGCCGACGAGCACGACGTCGTGCAGGTCCAGGGTCTCGATCACCGTGGCCAGATCGTCGGCGTAGTGATCCATGTCGTTGCCGTCCCACGGCTGGCTCGAGCGGCCGTGCCCCCGGCGGTCATGCGCGACGGTGCGATAACCGCGCGAGGACAGGAACAGCATCTGCGATTCCCAGCTGTCCGAGTTCAACGGCCAGCCGTGGCTGAAGACGACAGCCGGGCCCTTGCCCCAGTCCTTGTAGTACAGCCGGGTGCCGTCGCTGGCCGTGATCGTGTCGACGCTGCGGCTGCCTCGCTTGCCGCCATGCGCGGGCGCGGACGCGCCGGCGGGCGAATTGCCGGCCGCCATGGCGGCGCCCGCCGCCAGCGAGCCGACGGCCAGCGCGGCACTGCCGGCCAGCAGGTTGCGGCGCGAAGCGCCGAAGGAGAGGTCGTTGGCAAGGGGACGGTTGCTTGCAGTCATGGAGTTTCCTCTTCTGGGTTGTCGGCGAGGTGCCGGGAAGTTTTATCGCTCGTATGTTTATCGCGCGCGATATAAATGGGAGGGGGAAGCGGGTCAGGTCGGCTGTGCCGGTTCGTTGGTCCCGCCCCTCAGGCGGCGCGGTTGAGGCTGGCGCGCATCGTCTCGAGATCGCCGCGCAGCTCGCGCATCTTGCGATCGTCGATGGCCATCGCCTGGCCGACGCATGCCGGAATCTCCGCCGCCTTCGCGCCGAGCGCCTTGCCGGCAGGGGTCAGCGTGACGATCACCTGGCGCTCGTCGGAGCGGCTGCGCGTGCGCGCGACCAGGCCCTGCGCCTCCAGGCGCTTGAGCAGCGGCGTCAGCGTGGTCGTCTCCAGGAAGAGGCGATCGCAGATCTCGGAGACATTGACGCCATCGCGTTCCCACAGCACGACCATCACCAGGTACTGCGGATACGTCAGATCCAGCGCCTTGAGCAGCCCGCGGTAGACCTTGTTCAGGCTCAGCAACGTCGAGTACAGCGTGAAGCACAGCAGACCGTCCAGCCGAGGTGGCTGCGTGGAAGCGCTGTTCGAGCGAGGAGTCTTTGCGGAAGGCATGGCTGTAGTTTATATCGCGCACGCTTTAATTGCAAGCAACAAATCCAAGAGCCCGACGCCGGCGGGGCTGCTTGCGCCGGGCACGGCGTCCGCCGCCCGGGGCTGGCATCATGGCGCCATGAAGAAGATCCTCGTGTCCCTCGCCCTGTCGCTGGCCGCCGGCCTGGCCGCCGCCGCTGATCGCCCCTACGACGAACAGGCCGATGCCAAGGCGCAGATCGCCGCCGCGCTGCACGAAGCCGCGGCCGTCAAGGAGCCGGTGCTGCTGATCTTCGGCGCGAACTGGTGTCCCGACTGCCGCGCGCTCGACCACGCGCTCAAGACCGGCCGCAACGCCGAGCTGATGGGCAAGTTCAAGGTCGTGAAGGTGGACGTGGGCCACTTCGACCACAACGTCGACATCAGCACGGCGTACGGCAACGCGACGAAGAAGGGCATCCCCTCGGCCGTGATCCTGTCGCCGGACAACAAGATCCTGTTCATGACCAAGGCGGGCGAACTCGCGGACGCCCGCAGCATGAGCGATGACGGGATCTACGAGTTCTTCACCAAGGCCGAAGCCGCGACGCGGCAACAGTAGGCGCGCTCAGCTGCGCCGGGCCTTCCAGCGCCGCAGCGTCAACGCGTTGGCGACCACGCTGAAGCTGCTGAACGCCATCGCTGCGCCGGCCACCATCGGGCTCAGCAGTCCGGCGGCGGCCAACCCGATGCCGGCGACGTTGTAGGCGAAGGCCCAGAACAGGTTCTGGCGGATCTTGGCGACGCAGCGGCGCGAGATGTCGAGCGCGTCGGCCACCAGGCGCGGGTCCGAGCGCATCAGGGTGATGCCGGCCGCCTCCATCGCGACGTCGGTGCCCGAGGCCATCGCGATGCCCACGTCCGACGCGGCCAGCGCGGGCGCATCGTTCAGGCCGTCTCCGACCATGGCCACGCGGATCGGTCGGCTTCTCGCGTGGCGGCCATCGCTGGACGACAACGAGCGCAGCGATGCCACCAGCGAGGCCTTCTCGCCCGGCAGGACTTCGGCGTGCACCTCGGCAATGCCCAGCAGTTGCGCGACGCCCTGGGCGCTCGCGCGGCCGTCGCCGCTGATCATCACCGTGCGCACGCGTTCGGCACGCAGGCGCTGCACCGCTTCGATGGCGCCGTCGCGCAAGCGGTCGCCGAACGCGACCAGCCCGAGCAGCTCCGGCACGTCGGACGACACGTCGGCCAGCCACGAGACGGTGCGGCCCAGGGCCTGCAGCTCGGCCGCGCGGTCGGCCAGCGGCGAAACATCGACGCCCAGCTCGGCCATCCAGCGCGCGCTGCCCAGGCGCAGCTCGTGTTCGTGCGCGACCGCATCGGTCGCAAGTTCGGTGTCGAGCGCGAGGCTCGCGCCGGGCGACAGGCCCGCGCTCTGACGCGCGCTCATGATCGCGCTGGCGGCAATCGCCTCGGCCCGCCGGGCGTCCGCTGTCGCGCCCGGGCCGGCAGGCACGCGCACCCGTGCGGACACGCCCTTGCCCGGCACCGCGCGCTGCGCGCTGGCCGCCAGCACGCGGGCCTTGGTGCCCCGGGCCATGTCGATGACGGCCTGCGCCAGCGGATGCGTGCTGCCGCCCTGCACCGCGGCTGTCAGCGCCAGCAGCCGCGCGGCGTCCCCATCGACGGCGACGCAGGCGACCAGCATCGGCTTGCCTTCAGTGAGCGTGCCGGTCTTGTCGAACGCCACCACCGAGACGTCGTGCGCGATCTCGAGCGCCTCGGCGTCCTTGATGAGGATGCCGTGGCGCGCCGCCACGCCGGTGCCGGCCATCAGCGCCGTCGGCGTGGCCAGGCCCAGCGCGCACGGGCAGGCGATCACCAGCACGGCGACCGCATTGAGCAGAGCACGCTGCCAGTCGCCGCTGGCCAGGCCCCAGCCCAGCAAGGTCGCCAGCGCGGCGACGCAGACCACCGGCACGAAGACCGCGCTGACGCGATCGACCAGGTGCTGGATCGGCGCCTTTTTCTCCTGCGCCGATTCGACCAGGCGCACGATGCGCGCGAGCGTCGACTCGGCGCCCACGGCCGTGACGTCCACCAGCAGCAGTCCTTCGCCGTTGATCGCCCCGCCGGTGACGCGCTCGCCCGGCCTGCGTGCCACGGGCAGGCTCTCGCCGGTGACCAGCGACTCGTCGACATGGCTTTCGCCTTCCGCGACCAGACCGTCGGCGGCGAAGCGCTCGCCCGGACGCACCACCAGCCGGTCGCCGGCGCGCAGCCGCGCGATCGGGATGTCCTGGTCGACATCGTCGCGGCGCACGCGCGCCGTGTCCGGCTGCAGCGCCTGCAGCGAGCGCAGGGCCTGCGTCGTCTGGCGCTTGGCGCGCGACTCGAGCTGCTTGCCCAGCAACACCAGCGTGATGACGACGGCGCCGGCTTCGAAGTACAGGTGTCCAGTGCCTGCACCGTGCAGGCGCGCGGCGGCCCACCACTCGTACAGGCTCAACCCGTAGGCGGCCGAGGTGCCGAGCACGACCAGCACGTCCATGTTGGCGCCGCCGCCGCGCAAGGCACGCCATGCGCCGGCGTAGAAGCGCGCGCCGAACCAGAACTGCACCGGCGTCGCGAGCAGGAACTGCAGCCAGGCGGGCCAGGCCCACCGTTGGCCGAACAGCGCGCCGGCCATGGGCAGCAGCAAGGGCAGCGACAACGCGGCGGCAACGATCACCGGCCGCCAGGCCCGGACCTCGGACGGCGGCGGCGGGGCGGGCACGTCGGGCGCGCGAGCGGCGTAGCCGGCCTTGCGCACGGCGGCTTCGAGGAGGTCGAAGGGCACCGGCGACTCCGCCCGCACGCTGGCCATCTCGGTGGCCATGTTGACGCCGGCCTCCGCGACGCCAGGCACCGTGCGCAACGCCCGCTCGAC
>JBJMWF010000194.1:0-12344 GCA_045810265.1 Vitreoscilla sp.
CACCACCGTCATCGTGCCGATCGGCGGCACCGAGCAGAACGGCGCCCACATGGTGCTGGGCAAGCACAACGTGCGCGCGCACATCCTGGCCGACCGCATCGCCGACGCCCTGGGCAACGCCATCGTCGCACCCACCATCGCCTACGTGCCCGAGGGCAGCATCCATCCGCCCGCGGCGCACATGAAGTACACCGGCACCATTTCCGTGCCCGACGCCGTCTTCGAAGGCCTGCTCGCCGCCACGGCGCGCAGTTTCAAGCAGCACGGCTTCAAGGACGTCGTGTTCCTGGGCGACCACGGCGGCTACCAGTCCGACCTCACGCACGTGGCCGACACGCTCAATCGCGAGTGGGCCAAGGATCCGGCCTGCCGCGCGCACGCGCCGCTGGATTACTACCGCATCACGCAGACCGCCTACCTGGCGGCGCTCAAGGCGCATGGCGTCAGCGACGCCGAGATGGGCTCGCACGCCGGCCTGGCCGACACCGCGCTGGCGCTGGCCGTCGACCCCGCGCTGGTGCGCGAGAACAAGCTGGCCGGCCCCTATCCGGCCGGCGTCACCGGAAATCCCAAGCGCGCCACCGCCGAACTGGGCGAACTGGGCGCCAGGCTGGTCGTCGAGACGACCGTCGCGGCCATCCGGCGCGAAACCCAGGCCCCTCGTTGATCCTCCTGAACGCCGCCCACTGATCCGATGCCCGTCGCCGTCGATTACCCGATGCTGCCGCTGCTGGACATGACGCTCTTTCCCGGAAGCGAGACGTCGCTGTTCGTGGGCCGGGCGTTGTCGCGCGCGTCGGTCGAGGCCGCGGTGTCGAGCAACGGCGAGCTGGTGGTGGTGCGCCAGCGCGAGTTCGGCACGCTCGAATTCACCGCCACCGACCTGCACACCGTGGGCACGCTGGCCACCATCACCTCGCTCACGCGGCTGCCGGACGGCACGCTCAAGATCACGGTGCAGGCTCACGACCGCGTGTCGATCGACGGCGTGCGCCGGGCCGACCACTTCCGCGTCTTCGCCACCAAGCTGCCCACGCCGCCGTGCCCGCCCGCGCGTTCCGCGCGCCTGCGCGCCGCGCTGCTGCGCCGGGTCGGCACCGCGCTGACGCCCGAGCAGCTCGCGATCCTGCGCGACATCCCCGAGGCCGGCCGCCTGGTCGACGCCATCATGCCGCTGCTGGCCGCGCCGAGCGCCCGCAGCATCCATCCGCACCACTCGCTGCACCAGGGCCTGCTGGAAAAGCTCGATGGCGAGCAACGCCTGCTCAAGCTGATGAAGATGCTGCCGCACAACCGGCGCGCCGAGGTGCCGGGCAACGGCGAGTTCGCGCAGGTGCTGCCGCTGCCCGGCTTCGACCCGGCGGGCGAGCCGCAGGCGCGCACGACCGCCGACGGCGGCCTGTGGCTGGTCTTTGGCGCGATGCCGCCGTCCTGGTTCCAGCCCACCGACGCCACCGGCCCGCTGGGCCCGTGCACCGACCTCGATCGCCTGCTCGAACGCGCGACCGGCTGTCCGGTGTTCTGGGACAGCATGAAGCTGCTGCAGATCGACAACCCGAAGCCGGACACCGTGGCGCGCATCGAACGCGCGCTGCGCGGCGTACGGCAGAGCTGGGCCGCGACCACCTGAGCGCCGGCGGCCGAAGCGGGGCAAATCCCGGCGAGAATCGGGGCCGCGAGCCGTCGCGCAGGGAACGTTCCCGGCCGCGCGGCCTCGAACGACGTCCCCCGAACCCGAGCCACGCCCTCATGAACGCCATTCCTCGCAGCGCTGCGCCGCTGCTCGCCAGCCTGACACTGGCCGCGCTGCCGCTGGTCGGCGGCGCCGCCGACACCGCTGCGCCGCAAGCCATCGCCACGGCCCCCGGCATGCCCCCGGTGGTCGACCCGAACAATCTCTACAGCGAGACCAGCGGCCCGGAGCACGTGAGCCCGGCGCTGAAGGACGACCTGGTGCGCGTGTACGTGCCCAACCTGCGTGGCAATTCGGTCAGCGTGATCGATCCCGCGAAGATGAAGGTGGTCGACACGCTCAAGGTCGGCCAGAGCCCGCAGCACGTCGTGGTCGGCTACGACCTGCGCACGCTGTGGGCCGCCAACAATGCGGAGCGCAGCAACAACGGCAGCCTGACGCCGATCGACCCGCGCACCGGCAAGACCGGCGCGGCGATTCCCGTCGACGACCCGTACAACATGTACTTCACGCCCGACGGCAAGTCGGCCATCGTCGTCGCCGAGGCGCGCCACCGGCTCGACTTCCGCGATCCGAAGACGATGGCGATCCAGTACCAGATCGACGCGCCCAAGTGCGGCGGCATCAACCACGCCGACTTCTCGATCGATGGCAAGACCGCGTTCTTCACCTGCGAGTTCGACGGCTCGATCGCCAAGGTCGACCTGGTCGCCCGCAAGGTGCAGTCGTACCTGGTGCTGCCGATGCCTGCCACGCGGCTGAAGGACAAGTTCGTCGCCGCCGGCGGCCCGACCACCGAGGTCTGCACCTCACGCAAGGGCATGCCGCAGGACATCCGCTTCTCGCCCGACGGCAGGAAGCTGTATGTGGCCGACATGGAAGCCGACGGCGTGCACGTGATCGACGCCGCCAGCTTCAAGGAGACGGCCTTCATCACCACCGGCGTCGCCGCCCACGGCCTGTACCCGAGCCGCGACGGCAAGCGGCTGTACATCGCCAACCGCGGCTCGCACCGCATCCACGGCCCGCGCCGCGGCCCGGGCAGCGTCGCGGTGCTGGACTTCGCCACCGACAAGCTCGTCGCCACCTGGCCGGTGCCCGGCGGCGGCAGCCCGGACATGGGCAACGTCACGGCCGACGGCAAGTACCTGTGGCTCTCGGGCCGCTACGACGACGTCGTCTACCGCTTCGACACCGCCAGCGGCGCGGTGCAGCAGATCGCGGTGGGCCAGGAGCCGCACGGGCTGACCGTGTGGCCGCAGCCGGGCCGGTACTCCCTCGGGCATACCGGCAACCTGCGCTGAGCGGGCCCGGGCGCAGGTCGCGCGTGCAACGCGCGCGTCACGCCAGAAGAACGCTGCACCCGGTCGTCTTGCGCGCCTCCAGATCGCGGTGCGCCTGCGCCGCCTCGGCCAGCGGATAGCGCTGGTCGATGCGGATCTTGACGCTGCCCTCGGCCACCACCCTGAACAGCTCGTCGGCCATCGCCTGCGTGCGCTCGCGCGTGGCCAGGTGCGTGAACAGCGTGGGCCGCGTCAGGTACAGCGAGCCTTTGGCGGCCAGGGTGCTGGGTGCCACCGGCGGCGCGGCGCCGGAGGCGTTGCCGAACACGGCCATCAACCCGAACGGACGCAGGCACGACAGCGAGCCGTCGAAGGTGTCCTTGCCCACCGAGTCGTAGACCACCTTGACGCCCTTGCCGCCGGTGATCTGCTTGACGCGTTCGACGAAGTTCTCGCTGCGGTAGTTGATCATGTGCGCCGCGCCGTACCGGGTTGCCAGCGCGCACTTCTCGTCCGACCCGGCGGTGCCGATCAGCTCGAACCCGAGTGCCTTGGCCCACTGGCAGGCGATCAGGCCGACACCGCCCGCGGCCGCGTGCCACAGGATGGTGTCGCCGGGCGCCAGGCCCTCGACCGGCAAGGTTCGGCGCAGCAGGTACTCCACCGTCAGGCCCTTGAGCATCATGGCGGCGCCCGTCTCGAAGTCGATCTCGTCGGGCAGCCGGCACACGTGCAGCGCATCCAGCACGCGTTCCTGGCAATAGCCGCCGGGCTTGGGCGCGGCGTAGGCGACGCGGTCGCCGACCGCCAGGTGCTGGACGCCCTCACCCACCGCCTCGACGACGCCGGCGCCCTCGCCGCCCGGAATCAGCGGCAACGGGTTCTGGTACAGGCCGGTGCGCTGGTAGACGTCGATGAAGTTGATGCCGCAGGCATGGTGGCGCACCCGCACCTGCCCGGGCCCGGGATCGCCGACCGCCACGTCGACGAGGCGCAGCACCTCGGGGCCACCGTATTCGCTGATCTGGATCGCCTGGCTCACGGAAGTTCTCCTGCGCGTCGTTGCTGTGCGGCCGGTTTTAGCACGCGCGCCTTGACCTCGCGGACGGGTCAGAAACCGACGGCGTGGCCGTCGCGCCGCGAGTCGCTGGCCGCCACGTAGCCGTCCGCCGGTTCGTCGGACAGGCGCCAGATGAACTGCCCGGAGCCGAAGTCCATGTAGGGGTCGGCGGTGGCTTCGGACTGATGCCCCAGCGCGCGCAGGCCGGCAACCAGTGCGGGCGCCATCGTGGCTTCGAAGTCGATCGCCAGGCGGGTCGCCACTTTCCAGCGCGGTGCGTCGCAGGCGGCCTGCGGCTGCTGGCCGTATCGCAGCAAGCGCGTCAGTGTCTGCACGTGCCCTTGCGGCTGCATGTTGCCGCCCATCACGCCGAAGCTCATCCGGGGCCGGCCGTCGGCGTCGCAAAGGAAGCCGGGAATGATGGTGTGGAACGGCCGCTTGCGGCCGGCAACGACGTTGGGGTGCGCCGCGTCCAGCGTGAAGCCCTGGCCGCGGTTCTGCAGGCTGACGCCGATGCCGGGCACGACAACGCCGCTGCCAAAGCCCATGTAGTTGGACTGGATCAGGCTGACCATCCGGCCGTCCTCGTCGGCCGCGGTGAGGTAGACCGTGCCGCCCGAGGGCGGCGTGCCGTGCACGAAGTCCTGAGCGCGGCCGGGCGCGATCAGGCGCGCGCGTTGCGCGAGGTAGTCGTCCGACAGCAGGTGGGACGCCGTCATCGCGGTCATCGCGCTCGCATCGGCCACCCAGCGGTAGGTGTCGGCGAACGCCAGCTTCATGGCCTCGATCTGCAGGTGCTGGGCCTGGACGCTGTCGACGGCAAAGCGCGCCACGTCCAGCTTCTCGAGCATGCCCAGCGCCATCAGGGCCGCGATGCCCTGGCCGTTGGGCGGGATCTGGTGCACCGTGTGGCCGGCGAAGGGCATCGAGATCGTCTCGACCCATTCGGGCTGGAAGTCCGCAAGATCGCTCGCGGTCATCGAGCCGCCGTTGGCCGCCCCATGGGCGACGAGCGCAGCCGCGATGTCGCCGCGATAGAACGCCTCGCCCTGGGTCTGGGCGATCCGGCGCAAGCTGCGGCCGGCCGCCTCGAACACGAAACGCTCGCCCGGCTCCGGTGCGCGGCCGCGCGGCATGAAGGCCTCGGCGAAGCCGGGCTGCGAGGCCAGCAGCGGCACCTGGCGCGCCCATTTGTCGGCCACGATGCAGGCGACGCCATGCCCGCGTTCGGCCAGCTCGATGGCCGGCTCCAGCAGGTCGGCGAACGGCAGCCGGCCGCAGCGCTGGGACAGCGCGACCCAGCCGGCGACCGCCCCCGGCGTGGTGACGCTGTCCCAGCCGCGCAGCGGCAACGCGCCGCCGTGCCGCCGCTCGAAGTACGCCGGATGCCAGGCGGCCGGCGCGACGCCCGAGGCGTTGAGGCCACGCAGCCGCTCGCCGTCCCACAGGATCGCGAACAGGTCGCTGCCCAGGCCGTTGGACACCGGCTCGACGACGGTCAACGCCGCCGCCGCGGCAATCGCCGCGTCGATCGCGTTGCCGCCCTTGAGCAGCATGCGCAGGCCGGCCTGCGAGGCGAGCGGATGGGAGGTGGCGACGACGTTGCGCGCGAACACCGGGCTGCGCACGGTGGGATACGGGTTGTGCCAGTCGAAATGCATGTCGTCCTCTTGCGCTCAGGCGCGCGGATGGGCCCGGGCCAGCAGCCAGATGCCGGTCAGCACGAACACCGTCCCGACGCCGATCCAGGCCGTGAACGGCTCGCCCAGGATCACGATGCCCATCAGGATCGTGCTGAGCGGCCCCACCATGCCGGTCTGCGCGGCGACGGTGGCGCCGACGCGTTCGATGGCCATCATCACCATGAGCACCGGCGCGAAGGTGCAGGCGGTGGCGTTGAGCACGGACAGCCAGAGCACCTGTGGCGCCACGTGCGCTGCCGACAGCGGATGCGTGAGGGCGAACTGCGCCAGGCAGAACACGCAGGCGACGGTGGTGGCCAGGCCGGTGAGCCGCAGCGAGCCGAGCCGCCGCACCTCCTCGCCACTGAACACGAGGTACAGCGCATAGCTCACTGCG
Organism: Vitreoscilla sp.; assembly: GCA_045810265.1. Lineage (GTDB taxonomy): Bacteria > Pseudomonadota > Gammaproteobacteria > Burkholderiales > Burkholderiaceae_C > Scleromatobacter. The sequence goes on from JBJMWF010000194.1 coordinate 6,116, forward strand.
CTGCCGAACACCAGCGCCGCCCCCAGCGCGACGTGGCTGCCGGCGATCCGCACTTCGTGGCCGAACACCAGCAGCACGCCGGCATAGCTGACCGCCAGCGCGAGCAGTTGCCCGCGGGCGACGCGACGCTTGAACAGCACGCGGCCGATCAGGAGCACCAGCGTCGGATTGAGGTACAGCACCAGGCGCTCGAAGGCGGCGCTGACGTACGCCAGGCCGGCGAAGTCCAGGAAGCTGGCCAGGTAGTAGCCCGAGAAGCCGAGGCCGACGACGATGCGCCAGTCGCGTGCCGTCAGCCGCGGCCGGCCGCGGCCCGCCCACCACGCCAGGCCGATGAACAGCGGCAGCGCGAACAGCATGCGGTACATGATCAGCGTGACCGCATCGACGCCATGGCGGTAGGCCAGCTTGACGATGATCGCCTTGCCCGAGAACGCGACCGAGCCGGCGGTCGCCAGCGCCAGCCCCGGCCACAGGCGCTGCGGATGCGCCACCGGGGTGGCGCTGCTCAGCGTCGCCAGCGGCGGCGACGGACTGGATTCGGAAGCCATGTGCCCCAGCTTACCCGGCCAGGGAGGGGCTGCACTCGCGTGTGGACAACGCCGCCTTCGCGCTCGTCGGCGCCTATTTCGCCTGCCACTGCGGCGTGCAGCGCAGCACCTCGTCCATCGTCGTCAGTCCCTCGGCCACCTTCATCAGGCCGGCCAGGCGCAGGGGCCGCATGCCTTCGCGCATCGCCTGGCGTGCCAGCTTGTCCAGGTCCAGCGTCGGATGGATCGCTTCCTTCAGCGGCTCGCTGATGGGCATCAGCTCGTAGAGCGCGGCGCGGCCGCGATAGCCGGTGTTGCGACAGGCCGCGCAGCCCACGGGCTTCATGGGCCGCAGGCGGCCACCGAGCTTCCAAGGCTGCGCGAGTTCCTCGAGCAGCCGGGCGGTGTCGGCGGAATCGTCCGGCGTCTTGCAGGCCACGCACAGGGTACGCGCGAGGCGCTGGGCCAGCACGCCGATCACCGTGGCCGAGATCAGGTACGGCGGCACACCGAGGTCGACCAGGCGCGTGATGGCCGACGGTGCGTCGTTGGTGTGCAGGGTGGAGAAGACCAGGTGGCCGGTCAGCGCGGCCTGGATCGCCATCTCGGCGGTCTCCAGGTCGCGGATCTCGCCCACCATGATGATGTCCGGATCCTGCCGCATCAGCGAGCGCAGGCCGGTGGCGAAGTCCAGGTCGATGGACTGCTGCACCTGCGTCTGGTTGAACGCCGGCTCGATCATCTCGATCGGATCCTCGACCGTGCAGACGTTGACCTGCTCGGTGGCCAGCTTCTTGAGCGTCGAATAGAGCGTGGTCGTCTTGCCCGAGCCGGTGGGGCCGGTGACCAGGATGATGCCGTGCGCCTGGCTCATCAGGCCCTGCCAGCGCTCGGCCTCGCTGGCGGAGAAGCCGAGCGCATCGAAGGGCTTGTCGACGGTGCCCGGATCGAAGATGCGCATCACCACCTTCTCGCCGAAGGCGGTGGGCAGCGTCGACAGGCGCATCTCGACCTCGGCGCCGGGCATGCCGCCCGCGCCGTCCGGACGCCTGGTCTTGATGCGGCCGTCCTGCGGGCGGCGGCGCTCGATGACGTCCATGCGGCCGAGCAGCTTGATGCGCGCGGTCATCGCGTTCATCACCGCGGCCGGCACCTGGTGCGCCGTATGCAGCACGCCGTCGATGCGCAGCCGGATCGCGGCCATGTCGCGCCGCGGCTCGAGGTGGATGTCGCTGGCGCGCTGGTCGAACGCGTACTGCCACAGCCAGTCCACCACCTGCACCACGCCCTGGTCGTTGGCGTCGAGCTGGCCCTTGGTCTTGCCCAGTTCCACCAGCTGTTCGAAGCTGTTGGCGGTGGAGGCCCCGGTGGTCTTGTTGGCGAAGCGCACCGACGCGGCCAGCGAATAGAACTCGGGCGTGAAGCGCGTGATGTCCTCGGGATGCGCCAGCTGCAGGCGCACCGGGCGCTTGACGAACGCCTCGATCTCGGGCAACCAGGCGACGTCGAACGGCTCGGACGTCGCCACCACCACCTCGCTCGCGTTGACGGTGACCGGCAGCGCGCGCCGCATCTCCGCGTAGGCCACGGACATCACCTCGGTGACGCGGCCGACGTCCGTGCGCAGCGGGTCGATGCGCGAGTACGGCAGGTCGAAGCGCGCGGCCAGCCAGCGCGCGAGCATGTCCGTATCCAGCACACGGCCGTCGCGCACGTCGACCAGGCTCGCGCCGCCCAGGCGTTGCAGCGGATGCAGGTTGGAGGCGCTGTTGCCGAAGCGGCGCACCAGCTTGTCGGCCTCCTCGGGCGCGAGCACGCCGTCGTCGCGCAGCCACTTGAGCAACTGGCGCAGCTCGAGGCGGCCGGTGGGCGGCGTATGGCGGCGTCCCGGGGCGTTTGCGGGCGCGCGCACCGCGGGGACATCGGCGGCGGGCTTGACGGAGTGGGAGGCGGGCATGCGGGCTTTCTACAGGGACAGCGGCCGCACCATGCGCAACCACTTGCGCGCCGGCAGGCCGAAGCGCGATTCGATGTTATCCGCGCGGGCCGACAGCGTGTCGCGATCGGGCACGACCACGCCGCGGCCGGCGATGACGACGGTGTTGCCTTCGCGCGTGGGCCGCAGGCTCCAGACCTGGTCGGCGCCGAAGGCTGCCGCGATGCGTGCCGCGCTGGCAGCGAAGCTGGCGTCGCGTCCGAACAGGTTGACCGCCATCAGGCCGCCGTGCACCAGCACGCCGCGGCAGGCGGCATAGAACTCGTCGGAGTCGAGCACGGGCGCGGCGGCATCGTGATCGTAAAGATCGACGCTGAGCACGTCGGCGCTCTGCAGGTTGGCGGCATCCCGCACCCACGCACCGGCATCGGCCTGGACCACCTGCAGCCGCGCATCGTCGGCCGGCAACTGGAACCACATCCGGCAGGCGCTGATGACGGTGGGGTTGAGCTCCACCGCCGTGGTGCGCATGCGCATCACCTTGTGCGTGAAGCGCGTGATCGACGCCGCGCCCAGGCCCAGTTGCACCGCATGGCCCCGGTCGACCTCGTCCTGCGGCCGCCACAGCATCCAGGCCATCATGCGCTGGACGTACTCGAGCTCGATGGCCTGCGGCTTGCGGACCCGCATCGCGCCTTGCACCCAGGGCGTGCCCAGGTGCAGGTAGCGCACGCCGTCCTGCTCGGACATGGTGGCGGGCTCCATCGTCGGGCGGGGCGCTTTCATCGGAGGAGCTCGGTGGGCATGGGCTCCAGATCGTAGCGCGAGAAGACGGCGCGCCAGGCCGCCAGCTTGCGCTCGAAGCTCCAGGACGCGTTGGCGGGACTGGTCGACGGCAGCGTGTGCACGTCCACGCCCAGTTGCGCCGTGATGCGGCGCGAACGCGCCGACTCGGCACCGTTGTGCGCGACGGCCTGCAGGCGCGGCGCGAGGCGCCTGAGTTGCGCGAGCTCGTTGGGCACCGGTGCGCGGATCGCGCTGTCCAGGCTGCCTTCACGCTCGCAGCTGCGGTAGACGTCCCACAAGCCCGTGCGATGGCACTTGAGCGCAGCCAGGCGTTGCGGGTAGGCGAGCGCCACGAGGTCCTCGTCCCACAGTGCCGACAGCAGCGGCCACAGCTGGTTGCGCGGATGCCCGTAGTACTGCTGCGCGGCGAGCGAGGCGACGCCGGGAAAGCTGCCGAGGATGACCAGGCGCGTATCGGCGTCGATGACGGGGGCGAGGCCTTCGAGCATCGCCCGATTGTGCCCCTCGCGCCCGCGTTGGCGTCTTGCCGGGCCGTGTCCGGCCCGACACGAGCGGCGGCTTACTTGCCCGTCAGCTTGTCCACGCCCTGGTGGATGGCATGGCCAGTGGCACGCACACCGCCGTGGATCGCGTGGCCGGTGGCGCGCACGCCGCGGTGGATCGCGTGCCCGGTCTCGCGTACGCCGTTGTGGATGCCATGGCCGGTGTCGCGCACGCCTTGGTGGATGTCATGGCCGACGCGATGGGTGTCCTCGCGCGCCGTTTCGCCGGCGCTGCGGTGCGAGTTGGCATAGGCCTCGTCCATGCGCTGGCGGCGGGCGGCGTCGGATTCGAGGTCCTGGGCGAAGGCGCCGGCGGACAGCGCGAGCAGGGAGACGGCAAGGACGGCGTGGATCTTGGTCATGGAATTCCTCCGGGAAGTGGGCTGTCGGCAGCGCGACAGCGGATCATGGGTCAAGCTCGGCAATTGGCAAGCCTGGTCTCATTTGAGCAGTGTGGCCTTGAAGTGCATCCAGACCAGCGTTCCGCCGTCGATCTCGGGCGCCGCCGGCCCCACGGCGCGTTCGGCCAGGCGGTTGTCCGTCGCCAGGCCCGGGATGACATGGCCGCTGCCATGCAGCACCACTTGCTGCGACAGCTGGCCGCCGACGCAATGCGAGCGCACGATGCGCTCGGCCCAGCGATGGCGCTCGTCGGTGGACTGGTCGGTGATCGCCTCGCGCGCGGTGGGCGCCGCGCAGCCGGCGCGGTCGGCCCAGAAACGGAAGGTGTCGTCGGCCGAACGCAGCGCGGCCTGGGTCTCGCCGCGGCGCACGGTGCCGTCCACCTGGCCGCCGAAGGGCACGGCCGGGTCGTCCGTGCCGTTGACGGCCAGCCAGGGCAGCGGCCGCGGCGACTTGCAATTGCGCGCCAGTGCATCGGGCAGCGTCGACAACAGGCTGGCCGCGGCGCGCAGCCCCTCGCCGGCATCGCAGGCGAAGCGCATGGTCATGAAGCCGCCGTGTGCCGAGCCCACCATGAACACGGCCGACGGGTCGCCGTGGTCCTGCGCGATGACATCGGCGATCACCGCCTTGAGAAAGCGCACGTCGTCGACGGCCGACGCGCCGGTGACCCCACGCGCGTCGTTCCAGTGGCGCGCCAGCGCCTCGGGCGCGACGACCAGGAAGCCTTCGCGCGCGCCCAGCGTGGGCAGGCTGGTCTCGCGCCAGATGTCCTCGGCGGACTGCGCGCCGCCGTGCAGCAGCACGACCACCGGCAGCCGGCCGGCGCCGCGCACCCCGGGCGCCGGCTGCACCAGATAGCTGCGATCGAGTCCGCCCACCGCGAGGCGGCGACGGTGCGCCGTCGCGACGTTGCCGCGCTCGGGCATCGCACCGGCGGAGGTACGCGCACCCAGCATCGACGAGCCCAGCAAGGCATCGGACGCCGCGCTCGCAACGGCCTCGGGCATGACCTGGTGCGCCGGTGCGGACGCCGGCACGCCGTCCGGGCCCAGCAGCGTGACGGCGCCGACGTCGACCACCGCCTGCGCCGGCGCCATCGACAAGGCCAGCGCCAATGCGCCAGCCAGTGCGCACGCGAGCGAGGCCAGCCGCGATCGACGCGCCGGCAATGGACAGGCAGGGTGTTCGGTCATGCTTGTTGTTCTCGAGTCAGCTTGTCCAACGCGGGGCCCTGCGCGGCCGTTGACCGCGCGAACCCCGGCGCCGCGCCGCGCGCGGTGCCTGTCTAGAGCGAACTCGACAGCAACAGTTCCGCGGGTGCGGAACTTTGCGTTCGTTCACGAGCTTGTCAGGGGATGACGCAGCCTTTGGGGTGCCTCGGGCTGGTCCGCGATCGGGGTCTGGCCCCGGCTTCGCCTGCGGGAGATCGCAGGGTGACAGAGGCCGGGGCCAGACCCCTCCAGCAGCCCCCTCCGGCCGACCCCTCCGGCCCGAGACCCCTCCGGCCAGCCCCTCGGCCGGACCTTCCCGCCGAAGCTCAGCCCATCGCGAGCGAGTCGCAGACCTCGTCGAGCACCGCCGCCTCTTCCGGCGGCAGCTTGCCGGCGGCCAGCAGGGTGGCGCGCTGCACGCCGCGCAGGCGGAAGTAGAGCTCGTCCTCGAGCGCTTCCACCTCGGCAGCCTCGGTGCCGGCCATGGCGCCGGCGGTGCTCCACAGGCCGCTTTCGTTCCAGCCGGCACGCAGGCGCGAAATGAGGAACTGCGCGAGCTCCAGTGCCTTCTTCATCGCCAGCAGCCTGGAGCGCGCCGCCACCGCGGCCACGTTGATCTCGGCGGCGGTCAACACGTTGTCCAGGGCGACGAGCCGCGACTGCACGTCGGTCGGCTCCATCACCGACTTCTGCGGCGCCAGCGCGCTGGCCGCCTGCGTCACGCGGCCCATCCAGTGCTGGTCGAACTCGCCCGGCACGGCGCGCAGCGCCACGCTGGCGCGCAGCAGCGTGTCGTAG
>JBJMWF010000195.1:0-5276 GCA_045810265.1 Vitreoscilla sp.
CGGCTCGGCAGCGCGCTGTTCTGGGGCTTCTACGCCCTCGTCTTTCTGGTTGGCGACCTGCTGCCGCCGGCCTGGATCGGCGGAGGCGTGGTCGCCATGGCGGTCATCGCGGGCTTGCGGGGCGTCGCCGGCGGATCGCACGCAGCGCCGAGCGTGGCCGAGTACGCCGAACGCGCGCGCCGCCTCGGCAACCGGCTGTTCCTGCCGGCGCTGGCCATTCCGCTGGTCGCGGTCGCGGCCTCGCTGCTGTCCAGCAAGGGACGCGTCGGCAGCGTCCCGCTGCTCGACGCCGGCAACCCGACGCTGGCGGCCATCGGCATGTCCAGCCTGGTCGCGCTCGCGCTCGCGTGCTGGCTCACGCGCGAGACGCCCGCGCAGGGCGTACGCGAGGCGCGCCGGCTGGTCGACGCGATGGGCTGGGCGCTGGTGCTGCCGCAGCTGCTGGCAATGCTGGGGCTGGTGTTCTCGGACGCTGGCGTCGGCAAGGCGGTCGCCTGGCTGGCGACGCACTACATCGCGATGGACATCCGCCTGGTCGCCGTGGCGGTCTATGCGATCGGCATGGCGCTGTTCACCATCATCATGGGCAACGGCTTCGCCGCCTTCCCGGTGATGACCGGCGGCGTCGGCGTGCCGGTGCTGATCGGCGCGTTCCACGCCAACCCGGCCGCGGTGGCGGCCATCGGCATGTTCTCGGGCTACTGCGGCACGCTGATGACGCCGATGGCGGCCAACTTCAACATCGTGCCGGCCGCGCTGCTGGAGCTGCCTGACAAGAACGCCGTGATCCGCGCACAATGGCCGACGGCGATGACCGTGCTGGCCTTCAACATCGTCCTGCTCTACTTCCTGCTGCCCACGCCATGACCGCCACGATCCTGCTCACCGGCTTCGAGCCCTTCGGCGGCGAGGCCGTCAATCCGTCCTGGGAGATCGCGCGTGCGCTCGACGGCTGGGCCTGCGAGGGCCGGACGGTGCGCGCCGTGCGCCTGCCCTGCGCCTTCGGCGACGCGATGCGCACGCTGGACGACGCGCTCACCGTGCATCGCCCCGAACTCGTGATGGGCCTGGGCCAGGCCGGCGGCCGCGCCGAGATCTCGATCGAGCGCGTGGCGGTCAACGTCGACGATGCCCGCATCCCCGACAACCTGGGTCGCCAGCCGATCGATGCCCCGGTCGTGGCAGACGGCCCGGCCGCCTACTTCTCGACGCTGCCGATCAAGGCGCTCGCGCACGAGCTGCGCGCTGCCGGCATCGCGGCGGCGGTGTCGAACACGGCCGGCACCTTTGTCTGCAACCATGTGTTCTATGCGCTGATGCACCGGCTCGCGACCCGGCCCGCGCTGGCGCAGGTGCGCGGCGGCTTCGTGCACGTGCCCTACACGCCCGAGCAGGTGGCGGGTCGGCCCGGTGTGCCGGCCATGGCGCTGGCGACGCAGGTCGAAGGCATCCGTCAGGCGCTGCGCGCGGCGGTGCTGACCCGCGTGGACGTGCGCGAGACGGCAGGCCGCGAGCACTGAGCGATCTCGTAAATAGTCTTTACGTGGCGGGCGGCTCCGACGACAATCGGGCTCGACTTCCAGCGCCTTCCTCGTTCGTGACCGACCCCACCGTTACCCGCCGCCGCAACGTGCTGGCGCTGTTCCAGGCCTACGCGGAAAGCGCCGTCGCCGCCGGCACCGCACCCAAGGGCCTGGAGCAGGCCTTCGCTTCGCATGTGGAGATCTCGCCCAGCATGTGGAGCCAGATCAAGTCCTCGCGGCCGATCGGCGACAAGCTCGCGCGCCAGATCGAGCAGCACTGCGGCAAGCCGGCCGGCTGGCTCGACCAGGAGCGCGAGGTCGCCGGCCTGACGCGCGGCGAGCAACAGTTCCTCGCGCTCGCGCTGCAGGCCTGGCGAGCCACCAATGCCGAGGGCCGCAAGGCGCTGAAGGCGCAGATGAAGCAGCTGTCCCAAGGCTCGGGTGGATAGCCACGCGTGGTCGCATCTGAAATACTGCCAGGACGTCCGGGCCGGGCATTCCGGGAACCTCCTGATCGTCGACAAGGCGCGCAGCCTGGTGCTTCCCGTGCTACACCTGACTGACCGTCGCCCGGCCGGCAAGCACCACCCCTGACAAGACATCATGACCACCCAAGCACCCGCCCTCCCGTCGCGCTGGCAGTTCTGGATCGACCGCGGGGGCACCTTCACCGACATCGTGGCCAAGCGGCCCGACGGCAGCCTCGTCACGCACAAGCTGCTGTCCGAAAGCCCCGAGCAGTACCGGGACGCCGCCGTCGCCGGCATCCGCCATCTGCTGGGCCTGCAACCCGGGGCGCCGATCACGCCGGAGCAGGTCGAGTGCGTGAAGATGGGCACGACGGTGGCCACCAACGCGCTGCTCGAGCGCAAGGGCGAGAAGACGCTGCTGGTGACCACGCGCGGCTTCCGTGACGCGCTGCGCATCGCCTACCAGGACCGGCCGCGGCTGTTCGATCGCCACATCCGACTGCCCGAGCTGCTGTACTCGCAGGTGATCGAGGCCGAGGAGCGCGTGGACGCGCAGGGCCAGGTGCTGAGCCGGCTCAACGAGGCCGCGCTGCGCGTCGAGCTGCAACGCGCCTTCGATGCCGGTCTGCGAAGCGTCGCCATCGTGTTCATGCACGGCTATCGCTTCACGCAGCACGAGGCGGCGGCCGCGCGCATCGCGCGCGAGATCGGCTTCACGCAAGTCAGCGCGTCGCACCAGACCAGTCCGCTGATGAAGCTGGTCAGCCGTGGCGACACGACCGTCGTCGACGCCTACCTGTCGCCCATCCTGCGCCGCTACGTCGAGCAGGTGGCCGGCGAGATGCCCGGCGTCAAGCTGTTCTTCATGCAGTCGTCGGGCGGCCTGGCCGACGCGCACGCGTTCCAGGGCAAGGACGCGATCCTGTCGGGGCCGGCGGGCGGCATCGTCGGGATGGTGCGCACCGCGCAGCTGGCCGAGTTCGGCCAGGTGATCGGCTTCGACATGGGTGGCACCTCGACCGACGTCTCGCACTTCGCCGGCGAGTTCGAGCGCGCCTTCGAGACGCAGGTGGCCGGCGTGCGCATGCGCGCGCCGATGATGAGCATCCACACGGTGGCCGCCGGCGGTGGCTCCATCCTGGGCTTCGACGGCGCCCGCCTGCGCGCCGGGCCGCACAGCGCCGGCGCGAATCCGGGTCCGGCGAGCTATCGGCGCGGCGGCCCGCTGACCGTGACCGACGCCAACGTGCTCCTGGGCAAGATCCAGCCGCAGTGGTTTCCCAAGGTGTTCGGCAAGGCGGCCAACGAGGCGCTGTGCCGCTATGTGGTCGTCGACGCCTTCAACGCGCTGGCCGACCAGGTCGCACAGGGCACCGGCCACGACCGCACACCGGAAGAACTCGCCGAAGGCTTTCTCGACATCGCCGTCGCCAGCATGGCCAACGCGATCAAGAAGATCTCGGTAGCGCGCGGCTACGACGTCACGCGCTACACGCTGCAGTGTTTCGGCGGCGCGGGCGGGCAACACGCCTGCCTGGTGGCCGACGCGCTGGGCATGACCAAGGTGTTCGTCCATCCGCTGGCCGGCGTGCTGTCGGCCTACGGCATGGGCCTGGCCGACCAGGGCGTGATGCGCGAAGCCGCGGTCGAGCAGCCGCTGGCCGATGCCGCGCTGCCGGCGATTCGCGCGCGGCTTGATGCGCTGGCAGCCGAGGCCACGGACGAGATCCGCCGCCAGGGCGCGGGCTCGGGCGAGATCCGCGTCATGCGTCGGGCCCATGTGCGTTACGCGGGCACCGACTCGGCCCTGGTGGTCGACTTCGGCGACGGCAGCGTCGCGGCGCTGGCAGCCGGCTTCGAGGCGGCATACCGGCGCCGGTATGCGTTCCTGATGGAAGGTCGCGGCCTGGTCGTCGAGGCGGTGTCGGTGGAGGCGATCGCGGCCGGCGACGCGCCCGCCGAGCCACGCTTCGAGGCCGTGGCGCCGGAGCCCGCGCCGGTCACGGAGATCGTCCGCATGTACACCGAAGGGCAATGGTGGGATGCGGCGCTTGTGGTGCGCGAGACGGTGCGCCCCGGCCAGCTGGTGGACGGCCCGGCCATCATCGCCGAGAAGAACGCCACCACCGTCGTCGAGCCGGGCTGGCAGGCGCGCGTGACCGCGCTCGACCACCTGGTGCTGCAACGCATCGCGCCGCGCGCCAGGCGCGTGGCCATCGGCACCAGCGTCGACCCGGTGATGCTGGAGGTGTTCAACAACGCCTTCATGAACATCGCCGAGCAGATGGGCCTGCAGCTGCAGAACACGGCCTACTCGGTCAACATCAAGGAGCGCCTGGACTTCTCGTGCGCGCTGTTCGACGCCGGCGGCAACCTGATCGCCAATGCGCCGCACATGCCGGTGCACCTGGGCTCGATGAGCGAGTCGATCAAGACCGTGATGGCACGCAACGCCGGCCGCATGCAGCCGGGCGACGTCTACGTGCTCAACGATCCGTATCACGGCGGGACGCACCTGCCCGACATCACCGTGGTGACCCCTGTCTTCGACGCCGACGAGAAAGCCATCCTGTTCTATGTCGCCTCGCGCGGCCACCACGCCGACGTCGGCGGCATCACCCCGGGTTCGATGCCGCCGTTCTCCACGCGCATCGACGAAGAGGGCGTGCAGATCGACAACGTCAAGCTGGTCGAGCGCGGGCGCCTGCGCGAGGCCGAGATGATCGCGCTGCTCGAAAGCGGCGAATACCCGTCGCGCAATCCGGCGCAGAACATCGCCGACCTGAAGGCGCAGATCGCCGCCAACGAGAAGGGCGTGCAGGAGCTGCGCAAGATGGTGGCGCAGTACGGACTCGATGTGGTGCAGGCCTACATGGGCCACGTGCAGGACAACGCCGAAGAGTCGGTGCGCCGCGTCATCAGGCGCCTGAAGGACGGCACGTTCACGCTGCCGCTGGACAATGGCGCGCAGATCCAGGTGGCGATTCGCGTCGACGTGCCGGCACGCAGGGCGACGATCGACTTCACCGGCACGTCGCCCCAGCTGACCAACAACTTCAATGCGCCCACGGCCGTGTCCATGGCCGCGGTGCTGTACGTGTTCCGCACGCTGGTCGACGACGACATCCCGCTCAACGCCGGCTGCCTCAAGCCGCTGGACGTGATCATCCCGGCCGGCTCGATGCTCAACCCGCACCCGCCGGCCTCGGTGGTGGCGGGCAACGTCGAGACCTCGACCTGCATCACCAATGCGCTGTACGGCGCGTTGGGCCTGATGGCGGCC
>JBJMWF010000196.1:0-9926 GCA_045810265.1 Vitreoscilla sp.
CCTGTACGCCACGTTCGCGAGCTTCAACCGCGCCGCGGCGGAAGATCCGCAGAACGGCCTGCCGACCAACAAGACCAGCGCCGTGTCCTACGGCGCGCAGGTCGAGATCTGGTTCTGATCCTCGTGTAGTCCCGCAGCGACCGCCCCCGTCGCTGCGCACATTGCAACCACGAATTTGTACGGAGACAAACACATGTCCAAGAATTTCAGCGCCCTGCCGCGCCTGACCGTCATCGCCGTCGCCGCCATCCTCGGCGCCAGCGCCGTCCACGCCGACGAACTCGAAGTCCTGCACTGGTGGACGTCCGGTGGCGAGGCCAAGGCCGCCGCGGAACTGAAGAAGCAGATGGAAGCCGAAGGCCATACGTGGAAGGACTTCGCGGTCGCCGGCGGCGGCGGCGACTCCGCCATGACCGTGCTGAAGTCGCGCGTGATCTCGGGCAACGCCCCGGCGGCCGCGCAGATCAAGGGCCCGGCCCTGCAGGAGTGGGCGGCCGAGGGCGTGCTGGCCAACATCGACGACGTGGCCAAGGCCGAGAAGTGGGACGCCGTGCTGCCGCCGGTCGTCGCCAACGTCATGAAGTACAAGGGCCACTACATCGCCGCACCGGTCAACGTGCACCGCGTGAACTGGCTGTGGGCCAACCCGGAAGCGTTCAAGAAGGCCGGCGCCAAGGTCCCGACGACCTGGGACGAGTTCTTCGCCGCCGGTGACAAGCTCAAGGCCGCCGGCATCGTGCCGCTGGCGCACGGTGGCCAGAACTGGCAAGACTTCACCGTGTTCGAGGACGTGGCAGTGGGCGTCGGCGGTGCTGACTTCTACCGCAAGGCCTTCGTCCAGCTCGACGCCGGCACGATCAACAGCCCCACGATGATCAAGGTGCTGGAGACGTTCAAGAAGATCCACGGCTACACCGACAAGAACGCCCCGGGCCGCGACTGGAACCTGGCCACCGCCATGGTCATCAAGGGCGAAGCCGGCATGCAGCTGATGGGCGACTGGGCCAAGGGTGAGTTCCTGGCCGCGGGCAAGAAGCCGGGCACCGACTTCATCTGCGCGCCGGCTCCCGGCTCGGCCAAGGACTACACCTTCAACATCGACTCGTTCGCGATGTTCCAGCTGAAGAACCCGGCCAACGAGAAGGCGCAGAAGGACCTGGCCAAGGCCATCATGTCCCCGTCGTTCCAGGAACTGTTCAACCTGAACAAGGGCTCGATCCCGGTTCGCCTCGACGTCAAGCTCGACAAGTTCGACGATTGCGCCAAGGAATCGAACAAGGACTTCGTGGCTGCGTCCAAGGCCAACACGCTGCTGCCGTCGATCGCGCACAGCATGGCGGTGCCGCCGGCCGCCGAAGGCGCCATCAAGGACGCCGTCAGCAAGTTCTGGAATGACGACAAGGAAACGGCCAAGGATGCCCAGGCTGAAATCCTGAAGGCGTCCAAGACGAAGTAATCGTCTTTCGACGAGACGTTTTTTCTTCTCGAATGGGCATTCGCCACGCGCGCCCTCGCGCGCGTGGCGCTTTTTGCGCCTAAGCTTGCCCAAGGCCACGGCTGCGGCCAGCACGCCGCCTCCTCGGGCCCGGCCCTTGCTCGCGACGGCTCCCCGTCGCGCAAGCCCGCCCCGACCGCGTTACGAAAGCCTCGCCGCTTCATGTCCCGATCCAAAGTCCCCAGCGCCTCCTGGCTGCCCAAGCTGGTCGTCGCACCCAGCTTCCTGCTCTCGTTCTTCTTCATCTACGGCCTGATAGCGTGGAACGGCTACCTGTCGCTGTCCGCGTCGCACATGCTGCCGAACTACGAATACGTCGGCTTCTCCAACTACGCCGACCTGTTCGACAACGACCGCTTCCATGTGGCCCTGAAGAACATGGGCATCTTCGGCCTGCTGTTCATCGGCGGCTCGATGGCGCTCGGATTGCTGCTGGCCATCCTGCTCGATCAGAAGATCCGCGGTGAAGGCGTGCTGCGCACCGTCTACCTGTACCCGATGGCGATCTCGTTCATCGTCACCGGCACCGCCTGGAAGTGGATCCTCAACCCCGGCCTGGGCATCGAGCACCTGGTGCAGAGCTGGGGCTTCAAGAACTTCCAGTTCGACTGGCTGGTCGACGACCAGCACGCGATCTACTGCATCGTCATCGCCGGCATCTGGCAAGCCTCGGGCTTCGTGATGGCGCTGTTCCTTGCCGGCCTGCGCGGCATCGACGACTCCATCATCAAGGCCGCCCAGATCGACGGTGCGAGCCTGCCGCGCATCTACTGGCGCATCGTCGTGCCGTCGCTGCGGCCGGTGTTCTTCAGCACGCTGATGGTGGTCAGCCACCTGGCGATCAAGAGCTTCGACCTGGTGATCGCGCTGACCTCCGGCGGCCCCGGCTACTCCACCGACCTGCCGGCAACGTTCATGTACGCCATGTCGTTCTCGCGAGGCCAGGTGGCGCTCGGCGCCGCCAGCGCGGAGATCATGCTGGCCACCGTGGCGGCGATCGTCGTGCCCTACCTGTATTCCGAACTGCGAGCCAAGAAGTGAAGTCGCCCAACTCCCTGACCTGGCACCGCATCGTCCTGTGGACGGCGCTGGTGATCTTCGCGGTCTGGTTCATGACCCCGCTGTACGTGATGGTCGTCACGTCGCTGAAGGACATGGACCAGATCCGCAGCGGCAACCTGATGTCGCTGCCGACCTCGCTGAACTTCGCGTCCTGGGGCAAGGCCTGGAACGAGGCCTGCACCGGCACGGACTGCGGTGGCCTGAAGCCCTTCTTCCTGAACAGCGTCTACATGGTGCTGCCAGCCGTGGCGATCTCGACGACCATCGGCATCATCAATGGCTACGTGCTGTCGAAGTGGCGCTTCCGTGGCAGCGAGGTGATGTTCGCCATGCTGCTGTTCGGCGTGTTCATGCCGATGCAGGTGGTGCTGCTGCCGATGAGCCAGATCCTGGGCTACTTCGGCATCGCCAGCTCGATCGTCGGGCTGATCGTGATGCACGTGCTGGCGGGCATTCCCTCGACCACGCTGTTCTTCCGCAACTACTACATCGGGCTGCCCGACGAGCTGATCAAGGCCGCCATGCTGGATGGCGCCGGCTTCTGGCGCATCCTGTGGCGCGTGGTGCTGCCGCTGTCCACGCCCATCCTGGTCGTGACGCTGATCTGGCAGTTCACCAACATCTGGAACGACTTCCTGTACGGGGTGGTCTTCTCGGGCGCGGATTCCAAGCCGATCACCGTCGGCCTGAACAATCTCGCGAACACGACCAGTTCGGTCAAGGAATACAACGTGGACATGGCCGCGGCACTGATCGCCGCGCTGCCGACCCTGTTCGTCTACGTTGTTGCTGGCAAGTATTTCGTGCGCGGCCTGACGGCCGGCGCCGTGAAGGGATGATGAGATGGGTGCGCTGACGATCGCCAACGTACGCAAGACTTTCGGCAACGTCGAGATCCTCAAGGGGATCGACATCGACGTCGAAGCGGGCGAATTCCTGATCCTGGTCGGGCCCTCGGGCTGCGGCAAGTCCACGCTGCTGAACATGATCGCCGGGCTGGACGCGCCCAGTGCCGGCACGATCTCGATCGGCGACCGGGACGTCACCTGGCTGCCGCCCAAGGATCGCGACATCGCCATGGTGTTCCAGAGCTACGCGCTCTACCCGAACATGAACGTGGCCCAGAACATCGCGTTCGGCCTGGAAATGCGCAAGGTGCCCAAGGAAAAGCGCGACGAGGCCGTGCAACGCGTGGCCAAGATGCTGCAGATCACGCAGTTGCTCGATCGCAAGCCGGGCCAGCTGTCCGGCGGCCAGCGCCAGCGCGTGGCGATGGGCCGCGCCCTCGCGCGCGATCCCAAGCTGTTCCTGTTCGACGAGCCGCTGTCCAACCTGGACGCCAAGCTGCGCGTCGAAATGCGCGCCGAGATCAAGCTGCTGCACCAGCGCACGCGCACGACCACGGTCTACGTCACGCACGACCAGGTCGAGGCGATGACGCTGGGCGACCGCATCGCGGTGATGAAGGAAGGCGTGGTGCTCCAGTTCGGCACGCCCGACGACATCTATGCTCGCCCGGCCACGCGCTTCGTCGCGGAATTCATCGGCTCTCCGGCGATGAACATGATCCCGGCCGTGCGCAGCGCCGCGGGTGCAGCAGCCAATGGCATCGAGCTGGAACTGACGGCCACGCAACGTTCGGCGCTGCAGGCCAGCGGCGCCGGCAAGCTGACCTACGGCCTGCGTCCCGAGGCCGTGCGCTTCGCCGAGGACGGCGTGCCGGGCACGCTGCGCTTCACCGAGCCGACCGGCCCCGAGACCTACGCCACCGTCGAGACCGCCGTCGGCAACCTCACGCTGCGCGTGCCGGGCTACATGGCCGCCAAGATCGGCGACGCCGTGCACGTCAAGTGGGCGCCGGAGGCGGTGCACCTGTTCGACGCCGCGACCGACAAGCGCATCGGCTGACGATTCCCCGCTCGGGAAGCCAAGGGCGCAATGCGAATCGCGCCCTTTGTCATTCCAGAACCGGCTCGCAGCGGATTTCGCAGCGCACGGAGTTTGCGAGAAAGCATTTCTCGTGCGCCTGGTGGTGCAACGCGGCCAGCATCGCGGCGTCGGGTCGGCGCGCGCCCGCGAAACGCACGCGCGGGCGCAGGGTGACGAGGTCGACGACCAGCTTGCCCGCCGCGTTGCGGCCCATGCGGCCGTCGGCGGCGTCCTCGTAGCTGTCGACGCCAAAGCCGGCGCGCGACACGATGTCCAGGAACCACAACATGTGGCAGCTGGCGAGCGAAGCGACGAAGGCCTCCTCGGGATCGACTGCGCTGGCGTCGGACATGGGCAGCGGCACCACATGCGGCGACGAGGATGCGGGCACGACGGCGCCGCCGTCGAAGCTCCAGGTGTGGGCGCGGCTGTAGCGCCTGCCCAGGAAATCGGCGTCGCCCACGTGCCAGCGGATCAGGGCGGTGTGCAGCTGGGCCATGGATCGCTTTCAGGCGCGGCGGGCCGCGTCGACGAGGGCTTCGGCCAGGGGGACGCGCTGCCCTTCGAGGGCGGCGCGCTCGGGCTGCCACAAGGTGGCGACGAAGAACGGGTGGTCGTCGAGCTCGATGGCGCGCAGGTCGCCGTTCTCGTCTTGCGCCGTGCAGCGCAGGGGCCCACTCACGAGTGCCGCGCGGAAGTCCGGGTTCAGGCCGTAGCGGCAGCGGTAGATCGTGGGCGCCGTCGAGGCCGCATAGGCGCGCGCGATGCGGCTGTTCGGCGCGAGCGTCACGCTGCCACGCGCCTCGACGAGCGAGCACTCGAGCGCCACGATGACCGGCCGGCCGACGCCGGGGTCGCTCTCGGCATGCATGGCGTCGGGCCAGTCCAGCACGTGGCGGGCGAATTCGAGGATCGCATGCTGGAAGCCCCCGCAGGTGCCCAGGAACGGCCGGCCCGCCGTGCGGGCATGGCCGATGGCGCGCAGCACGCCGTCCAGGCTGCGGTAGGGGCTGCCCGGCGCGACCCAGAAGCCATCGAAGGCCGCAAGGCGGGCGACATCGTCGATGCTGTCGCTGGCCAGCCACTCGAAGACCAGGTCGACGTCGAGCGCCGAGGCGGCATTGGCGAGCGCCAGCGGAATCGCCAGGTGGGCGGCGATCGAATCGTCGCGGTCGCCGACGATGGCGATGTTCACGAGCGTGGTCATCATCCGGCCCTCAACGCGAGGCCAGGGCCAGCTTGGCACCGAGCGCGACGAACACGGCGCCCATGGTGCGGTTCAGCCAGCGGCCGACTGCCGCGCCCACGTTCAGCCGCCGGCTCGCGAACGCGGTGAACAGTGCCAGCGCGTGGCACCACAGCATGCCGTTGATGTCGAAGATCGCCCCCAGCAGGATGAAGGCAAGTGGCTTGGACGAGGCATCGGGTGCGATGAACTGCGGCACGAAGGCCAGGAAGAACAGCGCCACCTTTGGATTGAGCACGTTGGTCAGGAAGCCCTGGCGGAAGATGTCGCGGTAGGCGATCACGCGCGGCGCGGCTGTCGCGGCCTGCGGCGCATCGCCCCTGGCGCGCAGCATGCCGATGCCGATCCACACCAGGTAGGCGGCGCCGACCATCTTGACCACCGTGAAGGCGGCCGCCGACGTCGCCAGCAAGGCGGAGAGCCCAAGCGCCGCGGCGAACACATGCACGAACACCCCGCTGCCCACGCCCCAGCAGGCCACGAAGCCGGCGCGCCAGCCCTGGGTGGCGCTGCGCGCCATGATGAACAGCGAGTCGGGACCCGGGGTGATGTTGAGCAGCAGTCCCGAGACGACGAACAGCCACAGGTGTTGGATTCCGGCCATGCGGCCCTCCGTGTCGAAACAGGCCGCCATCATCGCGCCTTCACCGGGCGCAGTAAACGCTGCCGGAAGCAGTTCTTTGTTGCGTGCAGCGGATTAATATCGGGCGATGGACAAGCTTCGCGCCATGAAGACCTTCGTGCAGATCGCCGACGACGGCAGCCTCACCGCCGCCGCCGGCGCACTGGGCATGTCGCTGCCGGCCGTCGTGCGCAGCCTGGCTGCGCTGGAGTCCGAGCTCGGCGCGCGCCTGTTCCAGCGCACCACCCGCCGGTTGGCGCTGACGCAGGAGGGGTTGCAATACCTGGCGCGCAGCCGCGACATCCTGGCGGCCGTCGCCGAGGCCGACGCCAGCCTCGCGGACGAGGCGCAGGACCCGCGCGGCCAGCTCACGATCACCGCGCCGGTGCTGCTCGGGCAACGCGTCGTGGCCGACTTCGTCACCCGCTTCGTCGCCGCCAATCCGCGCATACGCTGCAGCGTGCAGTTGCTGGATCGCTTCGTCGACTTGGTCGACGAGGGTGTCGACGTCGGCATCCGCATCGGCGCGCTGGAGGATTCGTCGCTGGTCGCGCTGCGGCTGGGCCAGGTGCGCCAGGTCGTCGTCGCGAGCCCGCAGTTCCTGCGCCGCACCGGCACGCCGAAGCACCCCGCCGAGCTGCGCTCGCAGCCGTGCATCCGGCTCGCCGGTCCCATCCGCCCCGGCTGGGCGTTCCAGGACGGGGGACGCAAGCTGCACGTGGCCGTCGACGGCCCGATGGATTTCAACCACGCCGGCGCGGCCTTGCTGGCGTGCGAGCAGGGCGCAGGCTTCGGCCAGTTCTTCTCCTACCAGGTGCAGGACGCGCTGCACGAGCGCCGGCTGCGCGTGGTGCTCGCCGCGTTCGAACCGGCGCGGCTGCCGGTGAGCATCGTCTATCCGAACGCGCGCCTGCTGCCGGCGCGCACGCGGGCATTCATCGATGCGGCCAGGCGCGAGCTGGCGCCGCTGTTTCAGGGCTGAAGCAAGGCGTTGCCCACGCCGTGGTTCATCGCGTTGAGGATGTCGCCGTTGTCCTGCGACAGCTCCCACGCGAACACGCCGGCCAGGCCGGCCTCCCGCGCGAAGCGGCCCTTGGCGATCACGGCGCGCGGGTCGTCATAGCCCATGAACAGCGCATTGCGTGCGTTGTAGAGGTTCCAGGCCTGGGTGCGCGGGTCAAGGATCGCCTGGTAGCCGTGCCGGCCCTGCCCGTTGCGGTCGATGTAGCGCGCGCCGAGCTCGCGGTAGTCGCTCGCGCCTTCGGGTGCCGGGTAGGTGCCGGTGTGCGGCTGGCCGGTGAAGCCGTGGCCGGGCGCCGGCTTGGCCACGCCGGTGAAGCCGCGGCCGTACATCGCCACGCCCGCCACCAGCTTGCCCGCCGGGACGCCGGCGCCGGTCATCGTCCTGACCGCGGCGTCGAGCCCGTCTTCCGCGCCGTCGGCGCTCGCGCGCGGGGAGGCATGGTTGCCGGTCGCCTTGGTCCAGCTGCCGTAGTTGTCGTAGGTCATCATGAAGATGTAGTCCATCGACTTGACGGCGTCGCGGTAGTTCACCTTGTCGACGATCACGTGCTGCGTGTTGATCGCGCCCGTCAGCAGGTACTTGTGGCCGTTCTCGCCGGTGAGCGCGTCGAGCGACCCGCGCAACGCCGCCATCAGGTCGGCGTAGCCCTGGCCGTCGGCCGGCGAGCCCAGCTGCACGCCGTTGGCGGCGCCGTTGTTGGTCGGATGCTCCCAGTCGATGTCGATGCCGTCGAACGCCGGGTGCGTGCGCAGGAAGTCGGCTGCCGACTTGGCGAATGCGGCGCGCGGCGCGGCCTCGTCGGCGATGTGGAACAGCGGATCGGAGCCACCCCAGCCACCCACCGATGCCAGCACCTTGACGTGGGGCGCGCGCGCCTTGAGGCGGGCGAAAGCGGCGTTGAACGTGTCGTCGATGGCGGAGGTCGCGAGCTGGAAGTCGCCCTTGCCCTGGCACCGGGGCCCGTCTTCAGGCAGCTGTCCCGTCCCGCAGACATGCAGGAACGCGTAGATGACGTGCGTGACGCTGTCGCCGTGCAGCGCGTCGACCAGCGCCGCCGGCTGCCAGTTGGGCGTGTAGACGCCGACGATCTTGCCCCCGCTGCGCTCCCACTCCAGCGGCTTGCCGCCGAACAGCGGGTAAGGCGCGGACGCCGGCGATGCAGCCGGTGCGGGCCCGGCGGCGGACGCCAACAGCGGCGGCAAGGCAACCGCGGCAGCCAGTGCCATGCGCAGCGCGAAGCGAAAGACGGAGGAGTGGTTCGGCGTCATGGACAAGGCATCGGCCCCAGGCAAACGTGATCCGATTATTCGAACCACTTTAGTACCACTATATATCCAATTCTCAGCCAAGGACAGCGTCGCCGCGAACCATGTCAGCACAGACAAGCGGCTGCGCGGCGTGCGCGCCGGCTGCTTCCGGTGGCCGATACGGGAGCCCGTATGAGGGCCGGTTCGATAGGTGCGAGGTTCGTCGTGCGCCCGCTCGCCTCGCGACGAGGCTATGCTCTAGGCTGGAGCCGTCAGGAATGACGCAGCAGTCCCAGGGAGCGGAAATGCAAGACGGAAAGCCAGGCCCGACGCCGGCTGAAGGGGCGGATCCCGGTTCGGGGCGCCCCGGCGGCCTGGGGGCGTCTTCAGCGATGCCCGTCGAGCCGCGGTACCAGCAGTTGTTCGAGTCCAACCCCATGCCCCTGTGGGTATATGACCTCGAGACGCTGCGATTCCTCGACGTCAACGAAGTGGCTTGCGCCAAGTACGGGTACACGCGGGAAGAGTTCCTGTCGATGTCCATCCTGGACATCCGTCCGGCCGAGGACGCCAACGCCGTGGTCGCCTCGGTCCGCGGGACGCCGGCACAGGTCTTCAACTCCGGCATCTGGCGCCATCGTCTGCGCGACGGCCGCATCATCGACGTCGAGATCACCTCGCACGAGATGCAGTACATGGGGCGCGCCACGCGCTTCGTCTGCCCCATCGACGTGACCGAGCGGCTGCGCGCGGAGGCCACGCTGCGCCGCCGCGAGGCGGCACTGCGGCGCGCGCAATCGGTCGCGCGTCTGGCCCATCTGGTCACCGGCCCGGACGGTGCACTGGAGGACTGGTCGGAGAACCTGCCCTGCCTGGCCGGGATGCCGGCGGCCGACATGCCGCGGACGCTGGTGCAGTGGGCCGAACGCCTGGTGCACCCGGCCGATCGCGCCGATTTCGAAGTGAACACCCGGCAAGCGACGAGCACCGGCCAGCGGGTCGAATTCGAATATCGGCTGCGGCAGCCCGAGGGACGCTTCATCCGCATCTCGCAAGTCATCGAGGTCTCGAGTGCCGACGAGGCGCCCGCCGGCCCGCGCTGGTTCAGCACCCTGCAGGACGTGACCGAGCAACGTGCCACCCAGGAGCGTCTGCGAAAGCTGACGGAAGAGCTCGAGGACCGCGTGAGGCAGCGAACCGAGCAACTGGTCGCGTCGAACCGCGAGTTGCAGGCTGCGACCCTCGCGGCGGAGCAGGCGTCGGTGGCCAAGAGCCGCTTCTTGTCCAATGTCAGCCACGAG
>JBJMWF010000197.1:0-10989 GCA_045810265.1 Vitreoscilla sp.
CGACCCGCGAGCGGACCGGCCTTTGCAAGCGCGCGCCAGGAGCGGCACGCGCGCTCTCTTGAATCAACGGGCGGGCGCGTCGGCCTGGGCGACGATGCTGATCTCGACGCTCGCGACGCGCGCGGCGCGCGGCTGAGCCGCCGCATACAGGGTGGCGCCGTCTGCGCTGGCCACCGGCTCGGCCGCGCCAGGACCTTGGGACAGCGCATAGCCGCCACCCAGTTCGAGTGCGACGACGAGGGCGAGCGCCATCGTCATCACAGGCAGGCCGATCAGCGTGGACGGGGCGGCAACGGAAGTCTTGGACATTTTGATTCCCTCCTGGACATGATGCCGACGATGCGCCGCGGCGTGCGTTGCGCCTTCCTGTCGACTGAAAGTCCTTGAACAGCGCGACTTGATCGTAGGGCGGCAGGCGGCGCAGCGGATCGCTTCGCCGCCCGTCATGGCGCCGTGCAACGTCGAATAGGTCACGGTTACGAGATGTTTCCGCGCTTCATTCGAGCGCGCAGCGGCCGATAGGCAGCTTCATGGACGTTCGAAAACGCCCGGCGCCGCCTTTTCAGGCGTAGCGCGCCGCCGTCAGGCCGTCGAAGTCGATCTCCGGCTTCCTGCCGCTCAGCAGATCGGCGATCGCCCGGCCGGTGCCCGTCGCCATGGTCCAGCCCAGCGTGCCGTGCCCGGTGGCCAAGGTCAGGTTCTCCAGCCTGGTCGGGCCCATCACCGGCGTGCCGTCCGGCGTCATCGGACGCAGGCCGGTCCAGAACGTCGTCCTGGCCAGGTCGCCGGCGTCGGGAAACAGGTCGGTCAGCACGAACTCCAGCGTCTTGCGGCGCGCGTCGTTCAACTGCAGGTCGTAGCCCGAGAGCTGCGCCATGCCGCCGACGCGGATGCGGTCACCCAGCCGCGTGACGGCCACCTTGTGCGTCTCGTCCATGATGGTGGATTCGGGCGCCGCGCCGGCGTCGCGGATCGGCACCGTGATCGAGAAGCCCTTGACCGGATAGACCGGGATGTCGATGCCCAGCGGCTTGAGCCACCTGGGCGAGTAGCTGCCCAGTGCCAGCACCACCTGGTCGGCGCCCAGGCGGCCGACGTTCGTGTCGACGCCCGTGACGCGCCGGCCGTCGCTGGCGATCCCCTGGATCTCGACGCCGAAGCGGAACTTCGCGCCCAGCGCCTCGGCCATCTTCGCCAGGCGCTGCGTGAACAGCAAGCAGTCGCCCGTCTCGTCGCCGGGCAGGCGCAGGGCGCCGACGAACTTGTGCTTGACGCCGGCCAGCGCTGGCTCGTACTGCAGGTAGCCGGCGGTGTCGAGCACCTGATAGGGCACGCCGTATTGATCGAGGATTTCGGTGTCCTTGTGCACGCCATCGAGTTGCTTCTGGGTGCGGAACAGCTGCAGCGTGCCTTGCGCGCGGTCGTCGTAGGCGATGCCCGTCTCGGCGCGCAACTCCTTCAGGCAGTCGCGGCTGTATTCGGCCACGCGCACCATGCGCGCCTTGTTGACGCGGTAGCGCTCCTGCGTGCAGTTGCGCAGCATGGCGAACCCCCAGCGCCACATCGACGCCTCCATCATCGGCTTGATGATCAGCGGGCTGTGGTTCATCAGGATCCACTTGATCGCCTTGACCGGCACGCCGGGCCCGGCCCAGGGCGAGGCATAGCCGGGCGAGACCTCGCCGGCGTTGGCGAAGCTGGTTTCGAGCGCGGGCGCGCTCTGGCGGTCGATGACGGTGACGTCGTGGCCGGCGCGGGCGAGGTAGTAGGCGATCGTGGTGCCGATCACGCCGCTGCCAAGAACGAGGATGGTCATGGTGGGACGCTCGCGTCAGGAGGTGGCTCGACTATCGCATGGCCGGCTGCGCGCCGCGCCGACCGATGGGTCCGACGGAACCATCCAGCCTGCCGCAAGGTCACAGCTCTTCCGCCGCGAAGGCATGCCAAGATGCGCCCATGCAAAAGAACCGCCCCTTCCGCTTGCTGGCGCTGAGCGCCGCTCTGGCCGCCGCCGCGGCCGCATTCCAGGCCCAGGCCGCCGGCCTGCCGGCGCAGGTTCGCGAGGTCGAGGGCGTGCACGAATACCGGCTGCCCAACGGCCTGCAGGTGCTGCTGATCCCCGACGCCTCCAAGCCGACGGTCACCGTCAACGTGACCTACCGCGTCGGCAGCCGCATGGAAGGCTACGGCGAGACGGGCATGGCCCACCTGCTCGAGCACCTGATGTTCAAGAGCACGAAGAACATCGCCCAGGTCAGCACCGAACTGTCGCGGCGCGGCATGCAGTTCAACGGCACGACGTCGGAGGACCGCACCAACTACTACGAGACCTTCCCGTCCAACCCGGCGCAGCTCGCCTGGGCGCTGAAGACGGAGGCCGAGCGCATGACGCATGCCAACGTCATCAAGAAGGATCTCGATTCCGAGATGACCGTGGTGCGCAACGAGATGGAGTCGGGCGAGAACAGCCCGTCGCGCATCCTGCTGGAAAAGACCAACGCGGCCGCGTTCCAGTGGCATGCCTACGGCAAGGACACCATCGGTGCGCGCTCGGACGTCGAGCACGTCAACATCCCGCACCTGCAGGCCTTCTATCGCAAGTACTACCAGCCGGACAACGCCACGCTGATCGTCGCCGGCCAGTTCGACGCCGCCAAGGTGCTGGCCGAGATTGCCCAGGATTTCTCCACCATCCCCAAGCCGACGCGCGTGATCGAGCCCACCTACACGGTCGAGCCGGTGCAGGATGGCGAGCGCGAGGTGACGCTGCGCCGCGTCGGCGGCGAGCAGGATCTGTACGTCACGTACCACACGCCCTCGATCGCCAGCCCCGACATGCCGGCCTTCAGCGTCATCGCGGTCGCCCTCGGCGACACGCCCAACGGCCGCCTGCACAAGCGCCTGGTCGAGACCGGCAAGGCGACCGAAGTCGCGGCCTGGCCCGCGCGCCACACGGACCCCGGCCAGTTCAACGCCTTCGCGTCGTTGAAGAAGGACGACGACGTGGGCGCCGCGCAGAAGATCTTCCTGGACACCATCGAGGGCCTGAAGGCCGAGCCGATCACCGCCGATGAACTCAAGCGGGCGCAGCTGAAGGTGGAAGCCAGCTTCGACCAGCTGCTGGCCAGCCCGCAGAACCTGTGCCTGGCGCTGTCCGACTACATCGCCGGCGGCGACTGGCGCCTGTTCTTCCTGCAGCGCGACCGCGTGGCCGCGCTCACGCTGGATCGCGTCAATGCCGTTGCCAGCGCCTGGCTCAAGCCCTCCAACCGCACGCTGGGCCGCTTCATCCCGACCGACGCGCCTGATCGCGCGCCGTTCGCGACGCGCACCGACCCCGAAGCGCAGCTGGCCGACTTCAAGCCCAAGGCCGCCGTCGCCGCCGGCGAGACCTTCGACTCGAGCCCGGCCGGCCTGGACAAGCGCAGCCAGGTCTTCACGCTGCCCAATGGCATGAAGCTGGCGCTGCTGGCCAAGAAGAGCAAGGGCGCCACGGTGCAGATGCGCTTCGACCTGCACTTCGGCACGCTGGAGAACCTGCGCGGCAAGCACGGCGCGGCCGCCGGCGCCGGCATCATCATCGGCACGGGCACCGAGACCAAGACGCGCGCGCAGCTGGCCGACGCGTTCTCCGCCCTGAAGACCGAATGGGAGCTCAATGGCGGCAGCGGCTGGGGACATGCATCGCTGACGACCCGGCGCGACGCGCTGCTGCCGGCACTGGAGCTGCTGGCCGAGGCCATGCGCAAGCCCTCGTTCTCGCCCGACGAGTACGAGCAGGGCAAGCGCCAGACGGTACAGGGACTCGAGCAGCAGAGCGACGATCCGGCCGCCGTCGCCGGCCTGGCGCTGGCGCGCGCCCAGCAGCACTACGCCGTCGACGACCCGCGCTATACGCCCAGCTTCACCGAGGCGATCGCGCAGACGCAGGCGACGACGCTGGCCGACTCGGTGGCGTTCTACCGCAGCTACTGGGGCGCCGATCACGCCGACATGGCCGTCGTCGGCGACTTCGATCCCGAGCAGGTGCGCGCCGCCGTCACGCGCCTGTTCGGCGACTGGAAATCGACGGTGCCGTACGCGCGCATCCTCGCGGTCGCGCCCGATGCCACGGGGCTGCACCTGGTCGAGTCCTTGCCCGAGAAGGCCAACGCGACGCTGGTCGCGGCGCAGTCGCTGAAGCTGCAGGACACCGATGCCGACTACCCCGCGCTGACGCTGGCGGCCCATGTGCTGGGCGGCGGCGAATTCGGCTCGCGGCTGAACGCGCGCATCCGCCAGAAGGAAGGCTTGTCCTACGGTGTGGGCGCCGGACTGGAAGCGTCCGCCTTCCAGCCGCTGGGCTCGCTGCAGTTCTACGCGATCTATGCGCCGCAGAACCGCGCCAGCGTGCAGGCCGGTTTCGACGAGGAGCTCTCGCGCTTCGTCAAGGATGGCATCACGCCGGCCGAACTGGCCGAGGCCAAGCAGGCGATCCTGGCCCAGCGTGTCACCACGCGCACCAGCGACGCGGCGGTGGCCGGCGGCTGGGTGGCCAAGCTGGACCAGGGCCGCACCTTCGCATGGAGCGCGGAGCAGGACGCGAAGCTGGCGGCGCTGACGGTGGACCAGGTCAACGCGGCGATCCGCAAGTGGATCGTGCCGGGTAACGTCAACTGGTCCGTCGCCGGCACTTTCCAGGACAAGAAGTGACCGACGACCTCCCCCCACTGCCGCCGGCCGAGCCCGGCCGCTACCGCCACTACAAGGGCGGCGAGTACGAGCTCGTCGGCGTGGCGCGCCACAGCGAGACGCTCGAGCCGCTCGTGATCTATCGCCCGCTCTACAACGCCACCGGCTTGTGGGCCCGGCCTTACGAGATGTTCTTCGGCGAACTCGAAGTCGACGGCACGATGCAGCGCCGCTTCGCCAAGCTCTAGCCGCGTCGACTCGCGACGCCCGCTCGTCGATTCACGGCGGAAAATCGACGGGCTGTCGTCTGGCCGGTCCGGCGGGCGTCCGGTGCCGATATGCTTGCGCCTTTCGAGTCTCCCGTCGGAGGCTCGCCGGCCTGCATAAAGATTCCAGAGGAGCCTGCCAGATGACGCTGTCCCGCCGCTTCGCCGCGCCCCGTTCGCCCTTGATCGCCGCCGCGCTGCTGGTCTTGGCCACCGGCTTGCTGGCCGGTTGCCAGAAGCCCGGCGCCGGTGCCGCGGCCGACGCGGCGTCCGCGCCCGCCGCCGCCTTGCTGATCGCGCCCGAGGACGTGCGCACGGTCGCGCTGCAGTCGCATGCGTCCGGCCCGGTGATCACCGGCTCGGTCCAGCCCGAACGGCGCGCCGACCTGCGTGCCGAGATCTCCGCCGTCGTGCTGCAGGTGTTCAAGGAGAACGGCGAGCCTGTGCACAAGGGCGACCTGCTGGTGCGCCTGGACGACACGGCGATCCGCGACAGCCTGCAGTCGGCCGAGGCCTCGAGCCGCGCCGCGGCGCAGGCACTGGACCAGGCGCAGCGCCAGTACGCCCGCGTCAAGACGCTGCAGGGCGAGGGCATGAGCTCGCAGCAGGCGCTCGACGACGCCGAGGTGCGCCGCAACACGGCCCAGAGCGATCGCGTGGCCGCCGATTCGCGCACCGTTGCTGCCCGCCAGCAACTGACCCGCACCGAAGTGCGCGCACCGTTCGATGGCGTCGTCAGCGACCGCAAGGTCTCGGCCGGCGACACCGCCGCCATCGGCAAGGAACTGCTGAAAGTCATCGACCCCAACAGCATGCGCTTCGAAGGGCTGGTGTCGGCCGACAGCATGGGCGACATCCATCCCGGCCAGGCGGTGCAGTTCCACATCAACGGCTTCGACAAGACCGAGTTCGTCGGCAAGGTGCGCCACGTCGACGCCTCGGCCGACCCGGTGACGCGGCAGGTCGCCGTCATCGTCGATTTCGCGCCGGGCACGGCGCCGAAGGTGGCCGGCCTGTACGCCGAAGGGCGCATCTCGTCCAATGCGTCGCAGGCCCTGCTGGTGCCCGAGGAGGCCATCGTCAAGGAAGGCGACAAGGCCTATGTCTGGAAGCTGGCGGGCAAGTCGGTCGTCAAGACGCCCGTCACGCTGGGTGATCGGGATGCACGCCTGGGCAACGTGGTGATCCTGTCCGGCATCGCCGCCGGCGACCGCCTGCTGCGCACGCCGGGGTCGGAGCTGACCAGCGGCCAGCCCTTCGAGTTGGCCCGGCCCGCGGCGCCCGCCGCGTCGGTCGCGCCGGGCGCCTGAAACGGGAGCACGCGATGTTTCTTTCCGACTTCAGCATCAAGCGGCCGGTGGCCGCGATCGTCATCATCATCACCTTGATGGGGCTGGGCCTGATCGCGCTGAACAGGCTGCGCGTCAACCAGTTCCCCGACGTCGCGCCGCCGGTGCTGGTCGTGGGCATCACCTACCCGGGCGCGTCGCCCGACACGGTGGAGCGCGAGGTGATCAACCGCCTCGAGCGGGCCTTCCAGGGCATCGAGGGCGTGGACGAGACACGCTCGCAGTCCACCGCGAGCGAGAGCTATGCGCGCTTCGTGCTGGTGTTCAATTTCCACAAGGATCTGTCCGAGGCGTCGGACGAGGTCCGCAACGCGATCGGCAGCGTGCGCTACAAGCTGCCGGTGGAGATGCGCGAGCCGGTGCTCACGCGCTTCGATCCGTCGGCCCAGCCCATCATGCAGCTGGCGCTGTCGTCGGACACCGAAAGCCACGCCGAGATCTCGCGCCTGGCCGAGGACCAGCTCGCCGACCGCTTCCGCGCCATCCCGGGCGTCGCGGTGGTCAACGTCAACGGCTCGCTCACGCGTGAACTGAGCGTGCTGGTGCACGCGCAGAAGCTGCGCGAGTTCGGCGTGTCGGTGACCGACGTCGTCAACGCGCTGCGCGCACAGAACGCCACAGCGCCGGTGGGCAAGGTGCGCGGCGCGCTGCAGGACCAGAGCATCCGGCTCGTCGGCCGCATCGAGTCGCCGGCCGAGTTCAACCAGATGCTGGTCAAGCGCAACGGCGACAACCTGATCCGCCTGGGCCAGGTGGCCACCGTGCAGGACGGCTTTGCCGAGACGAGCTCGCACAACGAGCGCAACGGGCGGCTCAACGTCGGCATCGAGGTCTCGCGCACGCGGGACGCGAGCACGACGGCCGTGGCCAAGCAGGTGCGCGACCTGGTGACGCAGATCAACAAGGAGCAGGCCGGGCGCAGCAAGATCGAGATCACCGAGGACGGCGGCAACGAGGCGCAGGACAGCCTGGACAACGTCGTGCACGCGCTGTTCTTCGGTGCCGGCCTGACGGTGCTGGTCGTCTACGTGTTCCTGAATTCCTGGCGTTCCACGCTGATCACCGGCCTGAGCCTGCCGACCTCGGTCATCACCGCCTTCATCGCGGTCTGGCTGTGCGGCTTCACGCTCAACTTCATGAGCCTGCTGGGGCTGTCGCTGGCCATCGGCGTGCTGATCGACGACGCGATCGTGGTGCGCGAGAACATCGTGCGCCACATGCAGCGCGGCGAGGACAGGCGCACGGCGGCGCTCAACGGCACGGCCGAGATCGGGATGGCGGTGGCCTCGACCACCTTCTCGATCGTCGCGGTGTTCGCACCGGTGGCCTTCATCCCCGGCATGACGGGCGAGTGGTTCCGGCCGTTCGGGCTCACCGTAGTGGCTTCGGTCGTCGTCAGCCTGTTCATCTCGTTCACGCTCGACCCGATGCTGTCGGCCTACTGGGGCGACCCGGTGGATCTGCACAACTCGCCTCGCAACGGCATCGGCCGCGTGCTGCAGCGCTTCAACGACTGGTTCGACCACCAGGCCGATCGCTACGGCCGCGTCATCGAATGGGCGCTGCATCACCGCTGGCGCATGGGCATCGCCGCGGCGCTGAGCCTGGTGCTGGCGGTGGTGCTGCAGGGCAGGTTCGGCGGCTACGATTTCCTGCCCAAGTCCGACGTCGGCACCATCGCCATGGACATCCGCATGCCGCCCAGCAGCAGCCTGGAATACTCGCGCATGAAGACCGAGGCGGCCACCGCGGTGGCGCGCCAGTTGCCGGAGTTCGTCAACGCCAGCGCCCACATGACCTCCGACAACGCGCGCATCTACGTCGACATCGGCAAGAGCACGCTGCGCAAGCGCAGCGCCGCCGAGATCTCGGGCGACCTTCGCACGCGCCTGAAGCGCCTGGTGGGCGCCGAGTACGTGGTGCTGGACGACCTGAACAACGGCGCGCAAAAGCCGGTGCAGATCCGCTTCTACGGCACCGATTCGCGCCGCCTGCTGGCCATCACCAGCGACTTCATGGACAAGCTGCGCCGCGTGCCGGGCGCCGTCGATGTCGGCCTGTCGCAGCAGGATCCGCAGCAGGAACTGCGCATCGACCTCGACCGCGGCCTGGCCAACGCGATGGGCATCTCCATCAACGATGCGGCGCAAACCCTGCGCGTCGCGTTCGCCGGTGTCGAATCGGGCGACTGGATCGATCCCACCGGCGAGGCGCGCGACGTGGCCGTGCGCCTGGCGCCGGAAGATCGCGTGGACACCGCCAACATCGAACGCCTGCCGATCCCGGTGGCCGGCACCGACCGCATGGTGCCGCTGGAGCAGATCGCGACGGTCTCGATGGGCAAGGCGCCGTCGACGATCCAGCACGCCAACAGCAAGCGCATGGTGGTCGTGGCGGCCAACGCGCAGGGGCGCTCGTCCGGCGAGGTGACCCGCGACGCGATGAAGATCGCCCGGTCGATCGCCTTCCCGCCCGGCTTCGGCATCGAGCTCGCGGGCAACTCGCATGACCAGCAGGAGGTGTTCTCCAACCTGGGCGTCGCGCTGATCTCCGGCGTGGCGCTGATGTACCTCGTGCTCGTGATGCAGTTCGGCTCGTTCACGGCGCCCATCCCGGTGATGATCTCGCTGCCGCTGAGCCTGATCGGCGTGGTGATCGCGCTGGTGCTGACGCACGGCACGCTCAACCTGATGAGCATCATCGGCGTCATCATGCTGATGGGCCTGGTGGCCAAGAACGCCATCCTGCTGCTGGACGCCGCACGCGCCGAGGAGCGCGAAGGCATGGATCGCGAGGAGGCGCTGATGCATGCCGGCCGCAAGCGCCTGCGCCCCATCCTGATGACCACCTTCGCGCTGATCGCGGGCATGCTGCCAGTGGCCATCGGGGTGGGCGAGGGCGGCGAGTTCTATCGCCCGATGGCCGTCACCATCATCGGTGGAACGATCACCTCGACGATGCTGACGCTGCTGGTGATTCCGTGCTTCTACGACTCGATCGAGATGATGCGCGAACGCCTGGCGCTGAAGTTCCACCGCCGTTCCGAGCGCTTCACCGCCGCCGGCGGCTTCGTGCTGACGCTGCTCGAGTTCGTCGCGTTCCTGACGACGCTGCGCTTTTTCTGGCGCGCCGGCCGGCGTGCATTCGGCCTGCCCACCGGCGGCCTGTGGCGCCGGCAGGCGGCCGTGGCGACGCCCATGGCGCCAGAGGCGCCGTCGGCCGAGCCGGTGTTCAATCCCTGACAGGGCTGTTCGCATGAGCATTGCAACAATGGTCACGGCCGACGCATTGCCGCAGGCCGACCTCCACGCGGCGACGATCGCCGCGTTCGCCGACTACCTGGTCGGACCGTTCCAGATGACGCTGGAGCAGTTCCCGTCGTTCATCGGCCGCCAGGGCATCGACCTGGCGCGCAGCCGGGTCGCGATGCACGAGGGCGCGATCGGCGCCTTCGCCTTCGTCTGCCCGCGCCCCGAGGTCGGGCGCTGGCGGCTGGGCGTGATGGGGGCGCTGCCGGCGGCGCGCGGCACCGGTGCCGCGCCGGCCTTGCTCGACGACTTCGTCGCCCGCGCCCGGGGCGAGGGGCTGCCCTGGGTCGAGCTCGAATGTTTCGCCGAGAACGAGCGGGCGCTGCGGCTCTATCGCAGCCGCGGCTTCGAGGTGGTCTCCCGTCTCAACGGCTGGAAGTTGCCCGACGGCACGGCCGCGAGCACGAGCGCGGGCGCGCCTGCGCGTGACGTGCGCGTGGTCGAACGCGCGGCGGCGCTCGCGTGGCTGGCCGACGCCGACCAGCACCTGGCCTGGCTGCCGTTTCCGAACGGCGCCCGCTGCATGGCGGCGCAGGTCCGGCCGCTCACCTTCTGGCGGTGCGGCAACGCGCAACTCGTGTTCAGCGTGGTCGAAGGCACGCCCATGCAGATCCACAGCCTGGTCGACCGCGATCCCGGGCTGCGCGACGCCGAGGTGCTGGCGCGTGCAGTGGCGGCCGCACATCCCGATGCCTTCGCGCCGCCCATCCTGCGCGACGAGCTCGGAGGGGCGGCGCTGCCGCAGGCAGGCTTCGCGGCGCATGGCATGAGCCAGGTGCTGATGAAGCGCAAGCTCTAGGGTGGAGGGTTGGTGGCACCGTGCGCCGCGCCACCGACTAGCCCTCCGACGTCACCATCGCCTGCAGCTTCTCCACGGTCGCCCAGTTGCGCGCCGTGCCGCGTTCCTTGAGCACCTTGCCAACAGCCTTGGCGACGCGGCTCTCGATGATGCCGTTGGCACACCATAGCCAGGCCGCGTGCGCGCCGACGGCAAAGGCCTCGGGCGCCCAGTCGGCAGCCTCCAGCGACTTCAGTTCCGCGAGCGTGGAGGCGTCCTGCATGAACATCACCAGCAGGCGCGCGTCGTCGTCGGCGTGGCGGCGCAGCGGATGTTCGGCAATGGCGGCGGCCAACTCGTCCGCGGTCTTGACGACGACCTCGCAGTCGACGCCGGTCTTGTCGCCGAGCGCCGCCTTGAGCCGCCTGGCGTGGCTCGCGGCGCTGCCGCCCCGAGCGTCGAACACGGCGTTGCCGCTGTTGAGCAGGGTGCGCACGCCGGCGTAGCCGAGTGCCTCCATCAGCGCGCGCAGGTCGGCCATGGGCACGCGCTTGGCCTTGCCGACGTTGATGCCGCGAAGCAGGGCGATGTAGCGCTTCATGCGCGCATTCTCCACG
>JBJMWF010000198.1:0-3902 GCA_045810265.1 Vitreoscilla sp.
CGTGACCGGCATCCGCTTTGCCGACCCGCAACTGGGCGCGCTCGGCGCCAACGGCGGCCCGACGCCGACCGCGGTGCCCGCTTCGACGAGCCCGCTGCGCAAGACCGGCCACGGATGCGCGGCGACCGACCAGCGGGGCGTGGCGCGCAACACGGCGCAGTGCACGATCGGCGCGGTGGAGTGAGCGGGCCTGGCGCGGCGACAATCGCGCCATGACCGACCCTGTCTCGCCCTCGCCGCCGCCAGCCCAGCCGCGCAACCCGCTGCACGGCCTGACGCTCGAGGCCATCCTCACGGCGCTGGTCGAGGCCTACGGCTGGCAGGGCCTGGACGAGCGCATCCCGCTGCGCTGTTTCGCCTTCGAGCCCAGCATCAGGTCCAGCCTGAAGCTGCTGCGCAAGACGCCGTGGGCGCGCGAGAAGGTCGAGAGCCTCTACCTGTTCATGCTGCGCGAGCAGCGGCGCGAAGACCAGGGCCGCTGGCGCGGGTGAGCGTGCGCGCGCGACACGCACGTCACGCGCGACGTGCGGGTGCCGGAGGTGCCTGGCATCTTCTCGTTCGCGCTGCGGCGCCGGCGACCGGGATTCGTTCGTCGCGAACGTGAAGGTGCCTGGCACCGATCCCGCGGAGGGGCCGGCGCCAGGCACTTCCCCGGATCGCGATCAGCATTGCCTGCTTCGACCGCGCGACGCGCGATCCGGGGAAATGCCAGGCACCTCCAGCAGGCATGCGCCGCGCGTCAGCGCGTCAGCGCGTCAGCGCGTCAGCGCGTCAGCGCGTCAGCGCGTCAGCGCGTCAGCGCGTCAGCGCGTCAGCGCACTAGCGCGACGCGGCCGAAGTCGGCCGGGCGTGGCGTGGGCGCCGTCGTCTTCCTGAACACCGCCGTCGATTCGTCGCGCTCCGAGGGCCGGTGCAGGTGCGCCACCAGCGTCCACCCGGGCGGCGCGGCGACCGGCGCGCGGCGGTTCTCGTCGATCAGCAGGTAGGGGCAGTCGCTGTTCTTGATGACGTCGCCCTGGGCGTCGATGCGCCAGTTCGAATAGTTCTCCAGCGCGGCGAGTGCTGAACGAGGCAGTTGCGCCGCGACGCACACGCCATTGGGCACGTGCTGGGCGACGAGATAGACCCATGGCCGGTAGCTGCGCGCATAGTCGAACGCAGGCAGGCCCAGCGTGAGCATCAGCAGCCAGCTCAATGCCACGCCCGACGCCGGCAGCACCAGCGACTTCCACAGCGCGTGCTGCACGCGCGCCGTGCGCCAGCGTACGAGCGCCAGCCACGCTGCGGTTCCGAGCGTGGCCAGCACCAGCAGTCCCGGCGAGAAGTGCGGCTCGAAGCCGGGCAGCAATGCGGCGATGCGCTGAGCGGCCTTCGCCGGCATGCCGGTCATCATGCCGACGTAGAACACCCATATGACCAGGGCCAGCGCGGTGAAGAAGAAGACCGAGAACCAGTCGATGGCCGAGCCCGCGGAGCGCTTGAGCGTCGGCAGCGCGAACGCTGCCAGCACCGCCAGGCCGGGCACGGCCAGCATCAGCGCGCGGTCGGAGCCGCCCATGCTCAGCGAGGCCACCAGGGCCACCGCAACGCCCACGCTGGGCACCGCGATGTGCCGGTACGTGAGGTGATGTCGCCAGCGCCACAGCGTCCACAGCGCAAGCAGCCAGCCCGGCCAGAGGAACCACACGCTCAGGCGCAGCAGCTGCCAGGCGGAGTTCCAGTGAATGGCGGCGCGCCAGGCCCAGGCATGTCCCGCGGCGGCCACCAGCGTGCCGGCCACCATGCCCAGAATCAGCCAGGGGCGCAGCCCCAGCGCGCCGCGATGGCGCGAGAACTGGCAGATGGCGAAGCCGCTCGCGCCCAAGCCCAGCGCGATCGTCGGCGCGCCGCTGGCGGCGATCACCGTCAATGCGACGACCGCCGCGGCCGCGGCCACGCGCGGCCGCGTCGGCGCGGCGGCGAGCACCCACATGAACAGCGCGACGCCGCTCAGCTGCACCAGCTCCGGCGTCGTCTCGTGTCCCAGTTGAAGCAGGCCGAGGCTGGCGATGGTGGCCAGCACGGCGCCGTCGGCCAGCGCCCGCGCGTAATCGAGCGGCGACGCCTCGCCGCCGAACGCGAAGGCCACGGGCTGAGCGGCCTCGGTACGGGCCAGGTGCTGGGTGCTGTACCAGATCAGTGCCAGCGTGGCCGCCAGCAGCAGCGCAAACGGCACGCGCGCGGCGTTGGCCGCATCGATGAAGGGCAGGGCCTTGATGGACAGCGCGCCGAGCCAGTACGGCAGCAGCGCGCCGTCGCCTCGCAGGCCGGCCAGCGCGGGCGCCGTCCAGGGGCTGCGGCCGTCGGCCAGCGACGCCATGTAGCCGAACGCGGTGATGTCGGCGTTCTTCCACGGCTCGCGTCCGAACTGTCCGGGCAGCAGGTAGGCGGCGCACAGCAGCATCAGCGCCCAGCGCGGCAGTTGCTGGGCCGCACGCTGGGTGACCAGGGCAGGGGTTGGCAGATTCACGGGAGGCATCATGCCGCATGCCGAGGCGTCGCTCGGGCGGCACGTTCAAATTCGATGAGGGTCATCCTGCGCGCAGTCGCAGGATCCACCCCTGCACGACGCGTCCTTGTTGGCGTGGATCCTGCGACTTCGCGCAGGATGACAGGCTGAGTGGTTGGCAGCCGCCGGGCAACAAAAAAGGCAGCCGAAGCTGCCTTTCCCGATGACGTGGCCGAAGCCGCGCCTTATTCCGCCGCGGCGGTCGACGACTTCTTGAGGCCGACGCGCGCAAACTTGTTGCGGAACTTCTCGACGCGACCGCCCAGGCTGTCGACGCTCTTCTGCGTGCCCGTGTAGAACGGGTGCGTCTCACTGGTGGTTTCCAGCTTGAACAGCGGCAACTTCCTGCCGTCTTCCATGTCGATCATTTCCTTGCTGGTGGCGCACGAACGCGTCACGAACTTGAAACCGTTGGACAGGTCCACGAAGCACACTTCGCGGTAGTTGGGGTGAATGCCGTCTTTCATGGGATGTCCTCTGTCGCGCTTTGCCGGGGATCTTTCGACCCGAGACGTCGTCGGAAGCCACATGGGCACCATGCCCAGCACTTTCCGAAAGCGGAAAACCTTGGATTATAGGATGGATCGGCCGAGATTGTCTACCCAGCCAGGTAAAGCGGCCCCCAGACGAGCGAAAGGCCCGCGCGGCGGGCCTTTCAGGTCGACATGAAGCGAGCGGTCAGCCGCCGCGGCGCATCATGTCGAAGAAGTCCAGATTCGTCTTGCTGGCCTTCATCTTGTCGAGCATGAACTCCATCGCCTCGATCTCGTCCATCGGATAGAGCAGCTTGCGCAGGATCCAGGTCTTTTGCAGGATCTCCGGCTTGAGCAGCATCTCCTCGCGGCGCGTGCCCGAGCGGTTGATCTGGATCGACGGATAGACGCGCTTCTCGGCCATGCGGCGATCCAGGTGGATCTCGCAGTTGCCGGTGCCCTTGAACTCCTCGTAGATGACTTCGTCCATCTTCGAGCCGGTGTCGATCAGCGCGGTGCCGATGATGGTCAGCGAGCCGCCTTCCTCGACGTTGCGCGCCGCGCCGAAGAAGCGCTTGGGGCGCTGCAGCGCGTTGGCGTCGACGCCGCCGGACAGCACCTTGCCCGAGGACGGCAGCACGTTGTTGTACGCGCGGGCCAGGCGGGTGATGGAGTCGAGCAGGATGACGACGTCCTTCTTCATCTCGACCAGGCGCTTGGCGCGCTCGATCACCATTTCGGCGACCTGCACGTGGCGTGCGGCCGGCTCGTCGAAGGTGGAGCTGATGACCTCGCCGCGCACGGTGCGCTGCATCTCGGTGACTTCTTCCGGCCGCTCGTCGACGAGCAGCACGATCAGGTGGATCTCGGGATGGTTGGCC
>JBJMWF010000199.1:0-38399 GCA_045810265.1 Vitreoscilla sp.
CGCGGCGCAGTCGGGCAAGAAGGTGATCCCGGTCTACTTCATCGGCGTGGGCGAGAAGCTGGAGGACTTGCAGACCTTCAATGCGCGCGAGTTTGCGAGCGCGCTGCTGGATTGAAGCGTCCCGGCCGTCAACAAAAAAGGGGCCCGCGCGGGCCCCTTTTCATTACTGCTTGTGGGTGGTGCGCCAGTCCTGCACCGCCTTCATCGTCTTGTTGACGTGGTCGGCCGGATCGAGGCTGGAGTAGGTGTAGAGGATCTTGTCGTCCGGCGTGATCACGTACGAGATGCGGTCGGAGTAGGGCATCACGGCCATCTTGGCGTCGTAGGACTTGATGATGGCCGACTGCGGGTCGGCGGCCACGGCGAACTTGTCGCGGCACTCTTCCTTGGAGAACTTGAGCTGCGTGGCGATGTCGTCGTGCGAGATGCCGATGACGGTGGCGCCCAGCGCGGCGAACTTGTCGGTGGCCTCCGCGAACAGGTGGGCCTCCAGCGTGCAGCCGCTGGTAAACGACTTCGGGAAGAAGTACAGGACAACCGGGCCGCTCTTGAGCGCGTCCGACAGCACCAGCGGCATCTGCTTGCCGCCCACGGCCGCGTCGGTGGTGAACAGCGGTGCCGTGTCGCCGGGCTTGAGCGCGGCATGGGCAGTGGCGGTCAACCCCAGCAGGGCGGCCGTGGCAAGCAGCGGGGTCAGGCGACGAAGCATGGCGGTCTCCAACGAGAATCGTTTGAACGAGGCCGAGATCGTAGCCCGTCGAGCTGAATCCTGCTGATGGCCCCGATTGAACCGAAAGGCCCGCCAGCGGAATGCGACCTCTCGTCGCCCGCCGTCACATCCGGGGCATGCCGCCCATGCCTTTCATGGCGCCCATCTTCTTCATCATCTTCATCAGGCCGCCGCCCTTCATCTTCTTCATCATGTCGCGCATCTGCTCATATTGATTGAGCAGCCGGTTGACGTCCTGCACCTGCACGCCCGCGCCCTTGGCGATGCGGAACTTGCGCTTGGCCTTGAGCAGGTCGGGCTTGCGGCGCTCCAGCGGCGTCATGGAATTGATGATGCCTTCCATGCGGCGCATGTCGCGCTCGGCCTTGTCCATGTCGGGCTGGCCGGCCTTGGCGGTCATCTCGGTGGGCAGCTTGTCCATCAGGCCGGCCAGGCCGCCCATCTTCTTCATCTGGCTCAGCTGCGCGAGGAAGTCGTTCAGGTCGAAGTCGGTGCCCGAGCGCATCTTCTCGGCGAGCTTCTGCGCGGCCTCGACGTCCAGGCCCTTGGTGACGCCCTCGACCAGCGCGACGATGTCGCCCATGCCCAGCACCCGGCCGGCGTGGCGGTCGGCGTCGAACACCTCCAGGCCGTCGATCTTCTCGGACGTGCCGGCGAACTTGATCGGCGCGCCGGTGACCTGGCGCACCGACAGCGCCGCGCCGCCGCGCGAATCGCCGTCCAGCTTGGTCAGCACGATGCCGGTCAGCGGCAGCGCCTCGCTGAAGGCCTTGGCGGTGTTGATGGCGTCCTGGCCCTGCATCGCGTCGACCACGAACAGCGTCTCGACCGGATGCAGCAGCGCGTGCAGGTCCTTGATCTCGGCCATCAGCAGTTCGTCGATGGCCAGGCGGCCGGCGGTGTCGACCAGCAGCACGTCGAAATAGTGCTTCCTGGCGTAGTCGATCGCGGCGACGGCGATGTCGTGCGGCTTCTGGTCCGGGGTGGACGGGAACCACTCGGCGCCGGCCTGCTTCGTGACCGTCTTGAGCTGCTCGATGGCGGCCGGGCGGTAGACGTCGCCCGAGACGGTGAGCACCTTCTTCTTGCGCTTCTCGATCAGGTACTTGGCGAGCTTGGCGGTGGTGGTCGTCTTGCCGGCGCCCTGCAGGCCGGCCATCAGGATGACGGCGGGGGGCTGCACGGCCAGGTTGATGTCGGAGACGCCCTCGCCCATGGTCGCGGCGAGTTCCTTCTGCACGATGCTGACCAGCACCTGGCCGGGCGTCAGCGAGGCGACGACTTCCTGGCCCAGTGCCTTTTCCTTGACCCGCGCGACGAAGTCGCGCACGACGGGCAGCGCCACGTCGGCTTCCAGCAAGGCCATGCGCACTTCGCGCAGCATGTCCTGGACGTTGGATTCGGTGATGCGGGCCTGGCCGCGCATCGTCTTGACGAGGCGTGACAGGCGGTCGGTGAGAGTTGAAGCCATCTGATGAGCGCGGCGCGCCCCGGTAAACTGCAGGGATGATTCTATCGTCTGCCCCCATCCACGCGCTGGCGTGGGCCGCCGTCGCGGCCTACCTGCTGTCGGCGTTCGGAGGCTCGGTGTGGGGCGCCCGCGCGCAGGTCGCCGCGCTGGCGCTGCACGGGCTGTCGCTGGCGGCGGCGTTCGGGCTCGAGGCCGATGCCGGACAGGGTATCCGCTGGGGCTTCGCGCCAGTGCTGTCGCTCACGGCCTGGCTCGTGCTCACCGTGCATTTCACCGAGGCACGGTTGGTGCCCATCGCCGGCCTGCGCCGCATCTTCGCGGCGATCGGCGCGGCCAGCGTGCTGCTGGCGCTGGCTTTCCCGGGCGACGTCGTGATCGTCACGTACTCCCTGTACGCACCGCTGCACTGGACTCTGGGCATCGCCGCGTACGCCCTGTTCGGCGTTGCGGTTGTGCATGCGGCGATGCTGGATCGGGCCGAGAGCCAGATGCGCCAGAAGGCCGGCTCCGGACTGCTGGGCATGCCGCTGCTGTCGCTCGAGCGGCTCACCTTCCTGTTCGTCGAGGCCGGCTTCGTCGTGCTGACCCTGGCCATCGTCATCGGCCTGTTCACGATGGCGCACTGGCGCTGGGGCGATCACAAGACCGTGTTGTCGCTGGCCAGCTGGGCCACGTTCGCGGCGCTGATCGTCGGGCGCCGCACGCGTGGCTGGCGCGGGCGCCAGGCGACGCGCTGGGTCTACGCGGGCGCCGTGCTGATGCTGCTGGCCTACGTGGGCTCGCGCTTCGTGTTCGAGGTCGTGCTGCAGCGCGCGCCGACCGGGCTGGGTGGCTGATGGTGGGCCGCCTCTTGCTGTGGGCGATCATCGCCTTCGTTGCCTGGTGGCTGTTGCGGCCGCGCCGCAAGAGCGTGCCGCCGACGCAGGCGCCGGCCGGGGCCGGCAGCTCGCTCGCGCCGCCCGAGGCGATGGTGGACTGCGCCGCCTGCGGGCTGCACTTCCCGGCGTCCGAGGCCGTGGGCGACGGCGCGCACCTGTACTGCTGCACCGCGCATCGCGACGCGGGCCCGCGGCGTGGCGAGTGATCCTGCCTTGACCCCGACGGAGTCCTGCGATGTGGGGTAGCCGCCAGCGCAAGGCGCGCCGCGCAGCGCGGTCCCGCGAGGGCGCCAATGCGGGCCTGCCCGAGGAGTCGTGGTTCAGCGCGCTCGAGGGGTCGTCCGAGCAGGCGCCGCTGAACGCCAGCCAGGGGGGCGTCTGGGCCGTGCCCAACCCGGTGCTGCGGCCGCTGGCCGGTCATGCGCTGCGGCGCATCTTCGGCACCTACGTGGCGGCGCGCGCGGCGCTGGGCGTCGCGCTCGTGCTGGCGATCTCGCTGATGGGCGCGCTGACGGCGCGCTACATCACGCCGCCGCTGATCCTGTGCGCCGCCTACGTGGTGCAGGCCTTCATCTGGTGGCTGACCGATCAGCTGCGCGTGTTCAGGACGCTGCAGTCGGCGCGTTGGCAATGGTGGATGACCATCGGCGTCGACCTGCTGGTCTTCGGCGCCATCCACTGGATCGATCCGACCTCCAGCCTCAATTTCGCCGCGCTGCTGGTGCTGCCGGTGCTGATGGCCGGCATCCTGACGCCGCGGCTGCCGGCGCTGGCGACGGCGGCCGGTGTCGCGCTGATGCTGCTGGCCGCCGCGGCCCACGTCGCCGGGTCGGTGCCGGATTCGGCGGCGCTGATGTCGCAGGCCGGCCTGAGCGGCATCGGCCTGTTCGTGGTGGCGCTGCTGGCGGGCGAGCTGTCGATGCGGCTCGCGCACGAGGAGCGCACCGCGCGCGACAGCCGCGAACGCGCGCGCCAGCAGGCCCAGCTGAGCCGCCTGGTGATCGAGGACATGGCCGACGGCGTGCTGGTCATCGACCGGCTGCTGCGCGTGCGCGCCGCCAATCCGTCGGCGCGCCGACTGCTGGTGGCGCAGGCCTCGCGCTGCCCGTCGCCGCCTTTTTCGCTGAGGCTGCATCCTGGCTGGCTGGTGCTGGCCGATGCGGTCGAGCAGGCGTTCGCGCGCGGCAACTGGCCGTCGGCGCCGCTCGACCTGAACATCCTGCTGGAGGACGGCTCGCGCCGCGCGCTGCACATCCGCGCGCGCTTCACACGCAGCCGCTCCGACGGCAACGACACCGCGCCGGCCGACGAGCCGCTGTGCGTTCTGTTCATCGAGGAGCTGCGCGCCGTGCAGGCCCGGCTGCGCCAGGAGCGGCTGGCCGCGATGGGCCGCATCTCGGCCGGCGTGGCGCACGAGATCCGCAATCCGCTGGCCGCCATCTCCCAGGCCAACGCGCTGCTGGAAGAAGACGAGCTGCGGCCCGACCAGCGGCGCCTGATCCGCATCATGACGGACAACATCGACCGCCTACGCCGCATCGTCGACGACGTGATGGAGGCGGCGCCCGGGTCGCTCGCGCCGTCGCGCACGCTGGACGTCACGGCCGAGATCGCCAGCATCTGCAGCGAATGGGCGCGCACGGTCGGCCTCGTCCTGGGCAGCGCGAGCCGGCTGCAGGTGTTGCTGCCGCCCACGCCGGTGGGCGTCGTCTTCGACTCCGATCACCTGCGCCGCGTGCTGGTCAACCTGCTGGACAACGCGATCCGCCATGCGAGCCCGCGGCCGGGCGGCGTGCGCATCGCGCTGGAGACCAGCGAGGACGGCAGCTGGGCCGTGATGTCGGTGGCCAGCGACGGGCCGCCGATCCCGCAGGACGTCGAACCCTACCTGTTCGAGCCCTTCCATTCCACCCGCAGCCGGGGGACAGGCCTGGGGTTGTACATTTGCCGGGAGCTCTGCGAGCGCCACGGTGCCCGCATCGACTTCCGGCGCCACGACGAGCGCCATTGCAACGTGTTCGAGGTGATGATGCCGCGAGAGTCGTTGACTTCGGCTGAAGGACGATTGGTTCTATGAGCGAACGCACGGCCCCTCCGAAGGGAGCTCGCACCGCAGGCCGCAGGCCGGGGGTTTGCGTATGACTTCCACCGCGAATGCCGCGCAGCAGCCGGGGACGAGCGCCGTGCACGCCAGCAGCGTGCTGGTGGTCGACGACGAGCCCGACCTGCTGACCCTGTACGAGCTGACGCTGCTGCGCGAAGGCCTGGAGGTCGAGACGGCGTCCAGCGTCGCCCAGGCGCGCGAGGTGCTGCAGTCACGCGTGTTCCGCGCCGTCATCAGCGACATGCGGCTGCCCGATGGCACCGGCCTGGACCTGCTGCAGTGGCTGGAGACCAGCGGCCGGCCCGAGAAGGTGATCGTCGTCACGGCCTATGGCTCGCCCGAGAACGCCGTCACGGCGCTGAAGGCCGGCGCGTTCGACTACCTCACCAAGCCGGTCGACCTGCGCCAGTTCCGCGCGGTGGTCGCCTCGGCGATGGGCCGCTCGCGCGCGACCCCGGCGCCGCCCGCCGACGTCGTGCCGGCCGACGGCCGCGGCGATCCGCTGCGCCGTCTCGTCGGCGACTCGGACGCGATGACGCACGTGCGCAGCATGGTCGAGAAGGTGGCGCGCAGCATGGCGCCGGTGCTGGTGCAGGGCGAGTCGGGCACCGGCAAGGAGCTCGTCGCGCGCGCCATCCACGACGTCAGCGCGCGTGCCGGCCAGCCCTTCGTCGCGGTCAACTGCGGCGCGATTCCGGAGAACCTGCTCGAGTCGGAGTTCTTCGGCGTGCGCAAGGGCGCCTTCACCGGTGCCAACGCCGACCGCGACGGCTTCTTCCAGGCCGCCAACGGCGGCACGCTGTTCCTCGACGAGATCGGCGACCTGCCGTTCGCCATGCAGTCCAAGCTGCTGCGGGCGATCCAGGAGCGCGCCGTGCGCGCGGTCGGCGGCACCTCCGAGCAGACGATGAACGTGCGCATCGTGAGCGCCACCCACAAGGACCTGGCCGCCGAAGTGCAGGCCGGCCGCTTCCGGCAGGATCTGTTCTACCGGCTCAACGTGATCGACATCAAGGTGCCGCCGCTGCGCGAGCGTCTGGTCGACCTGCCGGCCATCGCCGATGCGCTGCTCGCACGTCTCGCGCGCGAAGCCGGCGTGTCGCCGCCACCGCGCCTGGCCGCCGATGCGCGTGCGCTGCTGGCGCGCTATGCCTTTCCGGGCAACGTGCGCGAGCTCGAGAACCTGCTGCACCGCGCGGTCGCCCTCAGCGACGGCGAGGCGATCAGCGGCGTCGACCTGGCGCTGCCCGAGGCCTTGCTGGCCGGCGCCGCCGTGTCGCGCGATCCGGAAGGCAGCGCCATCGCCGCGGTGGTCGTCGACGATCCCGACACCTCCACCGCGGCCGATGCGGGCGGGGCGCCGGCAGCGCTCGAGCCGGTGCCCGACGACCTGGTGCGCTACCTCGACGAAGTCGAACGCGTGATCCTCGTGCGCGCGCTCGAGCGCCAGAACTTCAACCGCACCGCCGCCGGTGCCAGCCTCGGGCTGTCCTTGCGGCAGATGCGCTACCGGATGGCGCGGCTCGGCATCACCGAGTCCGAATCGTCCGACCCGGTCTAGCCGATGGCCGGCGACTGGGACGGCGGCTGGTGGGGCGGCGCCACGCGTGTGCCTTCGCCCAATTTCAGCGCGCGGCCGGCCGGCGCGCGCGTCGACACCGTCGTCCTGCATTCGATCAGCCTGCCGCCCGGCCAGTAC
The DNA here is from genome assembly GCA_045810265.1 of Vitreoscilla sp. Classification (GTDB taxonomy): domain Bacteria; phylum Pseudomonadota; class Gammaproteobacteria; order Burkholderiales; family Burkholderiaceae_C; genus Scleromatobacter. The sequence continues at coordinate 6,883 of JBJMWF010000199.1, forward strand.
GGTGGCGACGGCATCCAGCGGCTGTTCACCAACACGCTGGACTGGTCGGCGCATCCTTACTACGCGACGATCCGCGGGCTCGAGGTCTCCGCCCACTTCGTCGTCCGGCGCGACGGCACGATCCTGCAGTTCGTGTCGATCGACGAGCGTGCATGGCATGCCGGTCGCTCGAGCTGGCAGGAGCGCGAGGCGGCCAACGACTGGTCGATCGGCATCGAGCTCGAGGGACTCGAGGGCGACACCTTCGAGCCCGCGCAATACGCCGCGCTCGAAAAGCTGTTGCCCGCGATCGACGAGGTTCGTGCGATTCGCCACGTCGTCGGACACGAGCACGTGGCCCCCGGACGCAAAGTCGACCCGGGCCCCGGCTTCGACTGGACCGACCTCGCGGCGCGCCTGCGCTGGGATGCGCAACGCGTCCCGGCCGCCAAGCCGCGGCAGGCCTGACGGCAGCCCGCGCGAGTGCGATTCCATGCGGGCTGGCGGCGCGGGATGCACCGCCACGCGAGCATCCATGCGGGTCTGCGCAAGCCGGTCCTGCAACGACGCGGGTTGCCACGTTCATCGACTCCGAAAAGCGATCCGAGGCCTTGTCATCAAGATTTCGTCAAGCGTCCTGTGACACTACGGGTAGTGCCCTAGAGGTTTTTTAACGCTACGTATAGCGTTCGCTTGTCGCGAGGTGTTAAAGTGATCCATCGGTCAATCGGTTCGCACCAACCCTAATGACTACCTCCGTTGATCCGCTCTGCGAGGACGCTGCCGGCACCTGCCGGTGCTCGCCACACGCCAGAGCGCAGTCATCGGCCGCACCGAGCGGGTAGTCCCACACCAGACGTCGTCCAGCAAGCTCGCTTCGTAGCGAGTCTGGGCGAAGCCTTGTGTGTTGGAAACCAGGGTTCTGCACACCGTATGCACAAGTCATCCACAGCTTTTCGTTCCAGATATCCAGATAGAGGGGTCGCCATGCAGGGAATCGCATCCGCCATCAACGAGACCAGCACCGCAGCGCGCACCGCGCCCGCGCAGACGGTCGCCGGCTCGCACAACGCCTACCAGGGCTACCAGATCCTGCGCCGCAACGGCGCGGTCGTCTCCTTCGAACCGAGCAAGATCGCCGTCGCGCTGATGAAGGCCTTCCTGGCCGTGCACGGCACGCAGGGCGCGGCCTCGGCCAGCGTGCGCGAGACCGTCGACGGCCTGACCGAGAGCGTCGTGCGCGCGCTGCTGCGCTCGCGCCCGGCCGGCGGCACCTTCCATATCGAAGACATCCAGGACCAGGTCGAGCTCGGCCTGATGCGCGGCAGCCATCATGAAGTGGCGCGCGCCTACGTGCTCTATCGCGAGCGCCGCGCGCAGGACCGCCTGAAGGCCGGCGTGACCGAAGTCAAGGTCGCCGAGCCCGAGCTGTTCGTCACCGACAAGGGCGAGCGCGTGCCGCTCGACGTCGCGCACCTGCACTCGCTGATCGTCGCCGCCTGCGCCGACCTCGGCCCCGACGTCACCCCCGACCCGGTGTTCGCCGAGACGCGCCGCAACCTGTACGACGGCGTGCCGATGGACGAGGTCTACAAGGCCGCGATCCTGGCCTCGCGCACGCTGATCGAGAAGGAGCCCGGCTACACGCGCGCCACCGCGCGCCTGCTGATGCACACGATCCGCCGCGAGATCCTGTCCGAGGAGGTCTCGCAGGAGCAGATGTCCGAGCGCTACGCCGAGTACTTCCCCAAGTTCATCAAGCGCGGCATCAAGGCCGAGCTGCTCGACGAGAAGCTGGCGCAGTTCGACCTGGCCCGCCTGGGCGCCGCGCTCGACGCGTCGCGCGACATGCAGTTCGACTACCTCGGCCTGCAGACCCTGTATGACCGCTACTTCCTGCATGACAGCGACGAGCGCATCGAGCTGCCGCAGGCGTTCTTCATGCGCGTGGCCATGGGCCTGGCGCTGGGCGAGATCGACCGCGAGGCGCGCGCCATCGAGTTCTACAACGTGCTGTCGACGTTCGACTTCATGTCCAGCACGCCCACGCTGTTCAACGCCGGCACGCGCCGCTCGCAGCTGTCCAGCTGCTACCTGACCACCGTGGCCGACGACCTCGACGGCATCTACGAGGCGCTCAAGGAAAACGCGCTGCTGTCCAAGTTCGCCGGCGGCCTGGGCAACGACTGGACCAACGTCCGTGCGCTCGGCTCCTATATCAAGGGCACCAACGGCAAGAGCCAGGGCGTCGTGCCTTTCCTCAAGGTGGTCAACGACACGGCCGTCGCCGTCAACCAGGGCGGCAAGCGCAAGGGCGCGGTCTGCGCCTACCTGGAGACGTGGCACCTGGACATCGAGGAGTTCCTCGAGCTGCGCAAGAACACCGGCGACGACCGCCGCCGCACGCACGACATGAACACGGCCAACTGGATTCCCGACCTGTTCATGCGCCGCGTCATGGAAGGCGGCGACTGGACGCTGTTCTCGCCTTCCACCTGCCCGGACCTGCACGACCTGATCGGCCTGGCGTTCGAGCAGGCCTACACCGCCTACGAAGCCAAGGCCGACCGCGGCGAGATCAAGCTGTTCAAGCGCGTGCCGGCCAAGGACCTGTGGCGCCGCATGCTGTCGATGCTGTTCGAGACCGGCCACCCCTGGATCACGTTCAAGGACGCCTGCAACGTGCGCTCGCCGCAGCAGCACGTGGGCGTCGTGCACTCGTCCAACCTGTGCACCGAGATCACGCTCAACACCAGCGAGACCGAGATCGCCGTCTGCAACCTCGGCTCGGTCAATCTCGCGCAGCACCTGGTCGCCACGGCCGACGGCGCGATGACGATCGACCACTCCAAGCTGCAGAAGACCGTGCGCACCGCGATGCGCATGCTCGACAACGTGATCGACATCAATTACTACGCGGTCAAGAAGGCGCGTGACTCCAACCTGCGCCATCGTCCGGTCGGTCTGGGCATCATGGGCTTCCAGGATTGCCTGTACCAGCTGCGCACGCCGTACGCCAGCCAGGCCGCCGTCGAATTCGCCGATCGCTCGATGGAAGCCGTCTGCTACTACGCGTACTCCGCGTCGACCGAGCTGGCCGCCGAACGTGGCCGCTACTCGTCGTTCAAGGGCTCGCTGTGGGACAAGGGCATCCTGCCGATCGATTCCATCGACCTGCTGGCCAAGCACCGCGGCGGCTACGTCGAGGTGGACCGTTCGACCACGCTGGACTGGGACGCGCTGCGCGCCAAGATCGCCCAGCACGGCATGCGCAACTCCAACTGCGTCGCGATCGCACCGACCGCGACCATCTCCAACATCATCGGCGTCGACGCGTCGATCGAGCCTGCCTTCGGCAACCTGTCGGTCAAGTCCAACCTGTCGGGCGAGTTCACGGTGGTCAACGAGTACCTGGTGCGCGACCTCAAGCGCCTGGGCCTGTGGGACTCCGTGATGCTGATGGACCTGAAGCACTACAACGGCTCGCTGCGCGCCGTCGACCGCGTGCCCGAGGAGCTGAAGGCGCTGTACGCGACGGCGTTCGAAGTCGACGCCACCTGGCTGGTCGAAGCCGGCGCGCGTCGCCAGAAGTGGATCGACCAGGCGCAGTCGCTCAACATCTATCTGTCGGGCGCGTCGGGCAAGAAGCTCGACGAGACCTACAAGCTGGCGTGGCTGCGCGGCCTGAAGACCACGTACTACCTGCGCACGATGGGCGCGACGCACGCCGAGAAGAGCACGGTCGACCGCGCTCAACTCAACTCGGTGTCGTCCTCGCATTCGGCCGGGGGCATGTCCGCGCTCGACGCGGCGGCGGAGAAGGCACGCGCCATGCTCAGTGAAACCCCGGCCACCGACATCAAGTTCTGCGGTGTCGACGACCCGACCTGCGAAGCCTGCCAGTGAAGCTTCGCGACAGCGAGTCCATCACGCGCCGCGGCGCGTGATGGGATCGCGCGAAGCGACGCCCACGCACGACTCATGCAGCCTCTCGTCCACCACCGCGCACGCACTCGAACTCGGGGTGCGCGTCGCGTGCATCGCGAGCGCGATCGCGGCGCGTCCAAATGCGACGAAGCACGTGCGTCCGATGACGCCTCTTCGATGCGAAGCCGCAACAACGAGCGCGGCCCGCTGTCAATAAGTGCTTGGTGTTTCGACACAACACTCCGATAATTCGCAGCCATAGGAAGCACACACATGCTGGTCTGGGAAGACGACCTCCGGTCTCCACAAAGTTCTCTGCCGCCGACGTCCACCGCGTTCAACAACGATGGACGGATGGCCTCTCCGTCGCTCCGCGATGTGCAGTCCGCGCCGGTGCTGACGCAAGCCGTCGACGCTCGCGCCGTCCCGCACTCCGAGCCGCAAGTCTCGCCCGCGATCTCCATCGCGGCGACGCACGCGACGAAGTCCGCGCGCCGCGTCACGGCCGCCGAGAAGCGCATCATCAACGGCCAGACCGACGTCAACCAGCTGGTGCCGTTCAAGTACAAGTGGGCGTGGGAGAAGTACCTGGCCACTTGCGCGAACCACTGGATGCCGCAAGAGGTCAACATGTCGCGCGACATCGCGCTGTGGAAGGACCCGAACGGCCTGACCGAAGACGAGCGGCGCATCATCAAGCGCAACCTCGGCTTCTTCGTCACCGCCGATTCGCTGGCCGCCAACAACATCGTCCTGGGCACCTACCGCCACATCACCGCCCCCGAGTGCCGCCAGTTCCTGCTGCGCCAGGCGTTCGAGGAAGCGATCCACACGCACGCGTACCAGTACATCGTCGAGTCGCTCGGCCTCGATGAGAGCGAGATCTTCAACGCGTACAACGAAGTTGCCTCGATCCGCGACAAGGACCAGTTCCTGATCCCGTTCATCGAAGCGATCATGGATCCGAACTTCCACACCGGCACGCCCGAGAACGACCAGACGCTGCTGCGCAGCCTGATCGTGTTCGCCTGCCTGATGGAAGGCATGTTCTTCTACGTCGGCTTCACGCAGATCCTGTCGCTGGGCCGCCAGAACAAGATGACCGGCGCGGCCGAGCAGTACCAGTACATCCTGCGCGACGAGTCGATGCACTGCAACTTCGGCATCGACCTCATCAATCAGGTCAAGCTCGAGAATCCGCACCTGTGGACGGCCGAGTTCAAGCAAGAGATCAAGGGCCTGTTCATGAAGGCCGTCGAGCTCGAATACCGCTACGCGGAAGACACCATGCCGCGTGGCGTGCTCGGTCTGAACGCGTCCATGTTCAAGGGCTACCTGCGCTACATCGCCAACCGGCGTGCACAGCAGATCGGCCTGGAGGCGCTCTTCCCGAACGAGGAAAACCCGTTCCCCTGGATGAGCGAAATGATCGACCTGAAGAAGGAACGCAACTTTTTTGAAACCCGCGTCATCGAGTACCAATCCGGTGGCGCCCTGTCCTGGGACTGATCGTTCCGTGACCCGCATAAGGCGGGTGCGATCGGTTTCCAGGGCGTTGTAGAAGATCAAGATCCGCGGAGCCAGAAGAATCGCCGTCAGATGCGATTCGCTGGCACCGCAACCCAGTTCATCGTCATGCAAACCACCTGCTGCCTCGTGCGGTGGGCAAGGCAAGCGGGCGATGAATGCCGCACCGGTTCCTAGGGGCGGCGTTTCATGCAACTTGATCAAGGAGATTGAAATGGCAACTGCGAAGAAACCGGTCGCGAAGAAGGCGGCTCCGGCAAAGAAGGCTCCGGCCAAGAAGGCGGCTCCGGCGAAGAAGGCTGCGGCCAAGAAGGCCCCGGCCAAGAAGGCGGCGCCCGCGAAGAAGGCCGCTCCGGCCAAGAAGGCTGCCGCCAAGAAGGCGCCGGCGAAGAAGGCAGCACCGGCCAAGAAGGCCGCTGCCAAGAAGGCGCCGGCCAAGAAGGCGGCACCGGCCAAGAAGGCTGCGGCCAAGAAGGCCCCGGCGAAGAAGGCCGCGGCCAAGAAGGCGCCTGCGAAGAAGGCCGCCGCCAAGGCGCCTGCGAAGAAGGCTGCTGCCAAGGCGCCTGCGAAGAAGGCGGCCGCCAAGGCGCCTGCGAAGAAGGCCGCTGCGAAAAAGGCGGCGCCCGCGGCGCCCGCTGCGCCTGCCCCGGCTCCTGCGCCGGCTGCGAAGACCGCTCTGAGCCCGGCAGCTGCCTGGCCGTTCCCCACGGGCAACAAGCCCTGAGGAAGCGTTCTCTTCGAACTGGAAGCCCGGCCTCGGCCGGGCTTTTTCTTTGTCTGCGCCCAACCGGCGCGCCCCCTCAGGCCGGATTTTCGGACTGCGCCGCCCGCTGCGGGAACACGACGATGCACAGCACCAGCAAGGCCAGCAGCGACACCGAGGCATGCAGTCGGCTGAGCTGGAAGCCGCCTTGCGCGAACGGCTTGTCCAGGAGGTCGCCCAGCGTCGCGCCCAGCGGCCGCGTCAGCACGAAGGCGGCCCAGAACAAGGCCGTCCTCGACAGGCGCGTCCACCAGTGCAAGGCGGCCACGACCACGAGCGCGCCCCCGAAGATGAGCGCCGCGCGTTCATAGCCGAGCGCCAGGCCGCCGCGGTCGTCGTCGGCCGTCCAGTCGCCCAGCGCGGTGCCCAGCGTCTGCGAGAACAGGATGGTGATCCAGTAGAACCATTCGGCACGCGGTGTCGTGATGCTGGCGATCGAGATCGTGCCCTCGACGCGATGCCAGACGAACAGGCTGATGGCCAGCAAGCCCGCGATGATCGCCGTGCCGCCCGGGTACTGCGCGCCCACCGAGCGGTCGAAGAAGTCGGCCAGCGTGGTGCCCAGCGTCGTCGTCGCAACAATGGTGGACCAGTACAGCGCCGGATGAAAGCGCGTGGCGCGTACCTGCAACCAGACGAGCACGACGAAGAGCGCCGCGAAGATGCCGCTGCCGACGAGGTAGCCCAGGTTGAGCGACATCGACACCCAGTCGCCGCCCGTTTCGCCGAGCGTGGTCGCGGCCACCTTGGCGATCCAGAACCCCAGGGTGACGGCGGCCACCTTGGCGGGTGCGGAGGTGGGGTGGCGAAGGTCGTCGGTCATGCGTTGTCCTCGGGGAGGGTGGGCGAACTCAAGGCCGAACCGTGAAGCTGGGGCCAGGAAGAAGGCACCTGGGCGAACGGCGGGCCCGCGCGATCGAAACGGTCCGTGCAGTTGTTGACGGTGCAGCCGACTACCGTTGCGCCATCCCCGACGCGGGGGCCCGGGAGCGGTGACCTGCCCGCTACACTCGCGCTCGCTCCGGTGCCTGAAGGCCATCGCGTCGGCGCAATGCACCATCCGAACTCGAACTTCCCAGGGAGAACCAACATGTCCAGCATCTACCAGGCGCGTCTCGCCGCCATCGCACTGGCCGTGGCCGGCCTCGCGCCGGTCGCGCACGCGCAGGGCGCCATCAACGTGCAGATCCTCAGCGCGACCGTCAAGGACAAGCAGATCGACGGCGCCACCGTCACGCTGCAGAAGAACGGCGAGCAGTCGGCCGCCGGCACCACGAACGCCCAGGGCCATGTCGCGCTGCAGACCACCTTCGCCGACGACGCCAACGCCCTGCTGATCGTCAAGAAGCCCGGCTACTCGAACCTGGTTGTCAAGTGCCCCTGCGCCGGCACGACCTACGCCATCAGCCCGGTGATGAACACGCTCGACGGCATGCGCATCGTGCTGAACTGGGGCGCGAACCCGCACGACCTGGACTCCCACGTCGTCTACCCTGGCAACCACGTCTTCTTCTCGCAGAAGAACGGCACCGACGCCAACCTGGATGTCGACAACACCACCGGCTTCGGCCCCGAGACGATCACGCTGACGCGCAAGCACGTCGGGGAGCGCTATGTCTACGCGGTGCATGACTATTCGGACGGTGGCATGCCGCAGACCGACCGCCTGGGCAAGAGCGCCGCCAAGGTCTTCGTGTATGTCGGCCAGACGCTGGTGAAGACCTACTACGTCCCGGCCGGCACCGGCAACCTGTGGACGGTGTTCGCCGTGACCGAGAACGGTGACTTCCAGGACATCGGCACCCTCAGCGGCACGGCCAGCCACGATCGCCTGCAAGGCGCCGAATTCCAGTCGACGATGGACCACGCGTCCGTGCAGACCGCCAGCATCAGCGCCAGTGGCCAGGCCGACGCCAAGGAGCTCAACACGCAAGGCGAGGCCGCGTACCACGCCGGTCGCCTCGACGACGCGATCGGCTTGTACCAGCAAGCCATCGAAGCCAACGGCAGCTACGGCCAGGCGTACAGCAATCTCGGCCTGGCCTTCCAGAAGGCGGGCCGCGTCTCCGAGGCGCTGTGGGCCAACCGCAAGGCGCTCGCGCTGGCCGAAGGCCCGACGGCCGCCACCGTGCGCGCCAGCTCGCATTACAACAACGGCAAGATCTACGAGGACGCCGGCCAGTGGAACGATGCCTTGCGCGAATATCGCAGCGCCAAGAGCGAGCACGCCAACCCGGTCTACGACAAGGCGATCCAGCGCGTGCAGCAAAAGGGCGCGCAATGAGGCGCGCGCTGCTGGCGGCCGCCGCGGCGGCTGCGGCGCTGTGGGCGTCCGCGCCCGCGCGCGCGGACGTCGGCCCGTCCGTCGTCGCCAAGGCCGACCTGAGCCTGTGGCACGAGCCGATCGACACGCGCGCCGGCTTCGACAAGGCTTCGCGCGCCGCCATCCTGGTCTATGCCGGCGTGCTCGGCGAGATGGGCAAGCTGTCGGACGCGGACATGCTGGCCGCGTTCAAGATCAAGAGCGTCAACCGGACCTCGGTCGACAAGTGGCTCAGGAAGGAACTCGCGCTCTCGGCGGCCAACTACAAGCTGGCGATGGCCAGCTGCACGGCCGCCGACTGGACCTGCGTGGCGCCGGGCGCCGACCTGGCCGGCACCGCCAGCGCCTGGTCGCGCGGCGTGCCGGTGGCGCAGTCTCCCTGGCGCGACAACATGGACGCGTTCGCCCACGCCTATGTCGGCGAACAGCTGCGCCTGGCCGCGCTGTTCCCCAAGATCACCAGCGAGATCGACACCTTCGACGAGCGCGAATGGAACGGCGACACGCTGCCCGACACCGTCTTCCAGCTGAGCTTCGACGACGGCCCCACCGCGCCGGGCGGCACGACCGACGACACCTTGCGCATGCTGAACGCCGCGCATCGCCACGCGATCTTCTTCATGCTGGGCGGCAACCTGCAGGCGCGCATCGCCAGGACCGATGCGGCAACCCTGTCGCACGAGTACGCCGGCCAGTGCGTGGCCTCGCATGGCTGGGAGCATCAGTCGCACCAGAAGTGGGAGCAGTGGCAGGACTCGGTCAAGCGCACGCAGGCGCTGCTGCAATCGACCTTCGCCAAGGAAGCGGTGCTGCCGTACTTCCGTCCGCCCTACGGGCAGCGACGCGCCGACTCAGGCGCGTTCTTCCGCGAGCAAGGCCTGCAGATCGCGCTGTGGAACCTCGACTCGCAGGACTGGAACGCGCACGTCGCACCGGCCGAGATCATCGACCGCATGACGACGCTCGCGCTGGTCAAGCGCCACGGCGTCATGCTGTTCCACGACGTCCACCCGAAGGCCAAGGTCGCCCTGCCGGCCATCTTCGAGAAGCTGGGCAACGCCGTCGAATGGCGCGATTGCCACGTGCCGATGCACTGAGGGCGCGGACCGACTGACCCACTCGGTCAGCCGACAGACGCCAGCCCGAGCATCGAGCGGCACCGATCGCGTTCCCCCGGAGCGCTCATTTGACGGCGTCCCGCATGGCGTCGGCCAGGCCGTGCCGGCCGCGCTCTCGCAGGGCGCGGATGGCTCCTTCCCGATCTGCCGGCGACTGATGCTGGTTCAGCTTGCGCTTGCCCTCGAGGCGGTCGATGCGGATCTCGATGCCGACGATCTGCGTCAACGCTTGCGCGATGTAGTCCGGCGGCGCCTCGGTCATCTTCCACGGCTTGGGTTCCGCGGCCTCGTGCTGCCGGGTCAGCCTGGCCACGACGCCGCGGACGAAGGATTCGTCATCGCGCACCTTCAGCTCGCCATGCGCATGCACCACCTCGTAGTTCCAGGTCGGGACGCGTCGATGGGTCTCGTGCTTGCCGGGGTACCAGTTCGGCGAGATGTAGCCGTGGGCGCCGCGGAAGACCACCAGCGTCATCGCGCCCGGCTTGACGTCGCGCCACAGCGGATTGGCCCGGGCGACGTGCGCATGCAGTACGGCGGAACCATCGGCTTCGGTAGCTAGCAGGAAGGGCAGGTGATTCGCCTCGAGACCCCCGTCCGCGCGCGCCGTCACCAGCATGCCCAGGGGATTGTCGCGGACGATGCGGTGGAGTTCCTCGAGTCTCGGCTCGGCAAATTGCTGCGGCAGGTACATGGGTCGATCCCTGGTCAAGCCTGCGCGGATCTGCGAAGGCAGGCCACACTTTGCTCTGGCGCTGGCTGGATGAAAATAGCCAGTTCCGAATGCTTTGACTGGACCAGTTGCATCCATGGCAATGAACGAAGGCAAGCAACGCGCGCTCTACTACGAGATCTGCGCCCGCATCGGCGATGGCACCTATGCCGCTGGCGCGGGGCTGCCGTCCACGCGTGCCCTTGCCGCCGAGCGTGGCCTGTCGCGCACCACCGTGTCGCTGGTCTACGAGCAACTGGCCTCCGACGGGTTCATCCAGACGCGCGCCGGCGCCGCGAGCCGGGTGGCGCCAGGTGCCAGGTCCGCGCAGCGCCACCCGACCAGCCGTCCGACCGCCGCCCGGGGCGCCCCCGGGCAAGCGGCCGCGGCAGGCCTGTCGGTGATCGGCGCCCGTCTCCGGGGCATGCGCTTGCCGCAGCCGCGCGACGTGGCGGCCCGTGACGTCGACTTCGTCTACGGCCCTCTGGCCGGCCATGACTTTCCGACCTTGCTCTGGCTGAAGGCGCTGCGCAGCGTCGAACGGCAGCGATCCGAGCGGCTGGCCTACGACGATCCCCAGGGAAGCATCGAGCTTCGCCAGGCCTTGCTCAAGCACCTGCACCAGACCCGCGGGATCGCCTGCTCGATCGATCAACTGTGCATCGTCAACGGCTCGCAGCAGGCGATCGACCTCTGTGCGCGGCTGCTCGTCGATCCAGGCGACCCGGTCGTGGTCGAGAACCCCGGCTACCGGATGGCACATCTGGTGTTCGAGGCCCAGGGCGCGCGTCTCATCGGCGTGGGCGTCGACGCGCATGGATTGCGCACTGATCTGCTGGCACGGGTGGCGCGTGCGCGGCTTGCCTACGTGACCCCGACGCATCAGTTTCCGCTCGGCTCTTTCCTGCCGATCGGCCGTCGGCGAGCCTTGCTGGCGTGGGCGGCGGATCGCGGCGCATGGATCATCGAGGACGACTACGACAGCGAGTATCGGCACGCGGTCAGGCCGGAAGCCACCTTGCAATCGCTCGATTCGCAGGGCCGTGTCATCTACGTCGGCACGTTCTCCAAGACACTGTCTCCTCAGCTTCGTCTTGGCTACCTGGTGCTGCCGCGGCAACTGGCCGGCGTGTTCACGGCGGCCAAGCGATTGGCGGACCGGCATGCACCCACCGGCATCCAGCGGGCGCTCGCGCTCCTGTTGCACGACGGGAGTTACGACCGCCACGTCCGCCGGATTCGCCGGATGCAGCACGCCCGCCAGCGCGCCCTGGTGGAGGCGCTCGCGTCGCGCTTCGGAGATCACCTGGTGCTTCAGGGCACTGCCAGCGGACTGCACCTGGTCGCCTGGTTCCCGGCGCTGCCCCAGCGCCGGGAGAAGGAGCTCGTCCGGTCCGCCCAGAGCGCCGGTGTCCGGGTCTATCCGATCAGTCCGTTCTTCCTGCCTGACGGAGAAGACGCCGAACCCGCCAGATCCGCGGCATTCGTCATGGGCTATGCCAGCTTGAGCGAGGACCGGATCCGGGAAGGGGTGCGTCGACTTGCCGCAGCGCTGCTGCCACTGTTGAAGCAGGCCAACCCCCGCTCCCTGACAAGGGCCCGCGGGATGTGACCGCGCGGCGCCTTTCGCTGCGCGAGGGCACCGGCTGGTCGCATCAAGGTCGAGTCGCCCCTGACGGCTACTGGAACGTCATCGAGATCATCGGCGGCAGCCCGGCCGCCAGCATGACGAGCTCGCGGATGCCGCGGGTGGACGTCTTTTCGCCGATCATGTTGATCTGCGTTCGCACCGTCGACAGTGCGACGCCCTTGCGCTCGGCGATCGCCCGCGGCTGGAAGCCGGCCAGCAGCTCCGTCAGCACGCCTGATTCCGCCGGCGACAGGCTGTGCGAGGCGCAGAACCAGTAGGCCGTCAAGCTCGGGCAGAGATCTCGCCTTCCCGTGACGAGCATCGCGGCAGGACCCTCGTCCGAGGCGTTGCCCGCCGACAGCGGGACGACCGCCACCGGCAGCGGCCGTCCCGCTCCGTTCAGCGAGAGCAGCCGGCGTCGGTCGCGCATCAGGGCATCGCGCAGCGCCTCCTGCAGCCCCTTGTCCTGGCGCGGATCCCTGGCCCTGATGAAGCCCTCGTCGTCGACGAGCGGGCAATCGTGCCGGGCCAGCTGCGCCTGGGCGGCGCGGTTGCATCGGACGATGCCTCCGGCGTCGTACGAAACGATGCCGTAGTCGATTTCATCGAGGATCGCGGCCAGCCAGAGACCGTTCGAATGCCTGCGGGCGGAGACAACACTGGGTTCGGACGTCATCATGGGGTTCCTCTCTCCTGATGTTTGGATCGTCGCCACGGTGCCGCCTGGCGCCGCGGGCAGGTGCCAGTCTGGGCGTTGCGCGCTCAAGTCGCAAGTAAGCCTTCGGGGGTTCCGGCGCTCCAGGGCCTACGCCTGCAGCCTAGGCCTTCCGTTTAGGTCATCTGCGGTGCGTTCGGGCCGGGCGCTGGAGTAAGCTCGAAGCGCCGTTTCGGTGCAGGATCTTCTCTTGTCGGCGGCGATTGGTGCGGAGTGCAGGAACCATGCGCGTGCTGCTGGTCGACGATCATGAGCTGATATGGAACGGGACGCGTCGACTGCTCGAAGAGGTCGCGCGCCAGGTATCCCTGCCTACGGCGTTGAGCTTCCAGGCCGTGCGCGACGTGGCGTCGGCGACCCGCCTGCCTGACGAGGCGTTCGATCTCATCATGCTCGACTACCACCTTCCCGGTTGCACCGGCCTGGCGGCGCTCAAGGAGATCCAGGCCCGCTTCGAGACCTCGACCGTGTGCATGTTGTCGGCCGAAAGCGGCGGCGACCAGATCCGCGCCGTGCTCGAGGCCGGTGCGGCGGGCTTCATTCCCAAGTCGTATGGCGAAGCGGAGATGGCCTCGGCGCTGCGCCTGGTGCTGCGGCAGAAGGTCTATGCGCCGGCGGAGTTCCTCCTGACCCAGGAGATCGTGCGCGGACGCGAGGTCGACGAGGTGCGCACGGAGGAACTGTCCGCGTTCCTGCGCAGCGAACTGTCGGTGCGGCAACGGCAGGTGCTCTCGCTGGCGCTGCACGGCTTGCCGAACAAGGGCATCGCGCGCCAGTTGCAGATCGCCGAGGGCACCGTCAAGGTGCACCTGTCGATGGTGTATCGGGCGCTGGGCGTCAAGAACCGGGTCGGCGCGCTGTGCCGGGTGCTGGAAGCCGACGCTGCGAGTGCGCTGGAGTGATCATGCGAGGCGCACGACGATGATCGCAGACGGCAACGAAGCGTTCGACGAGCGCCGGCTGCGCCTGGTCGTCGACCACAGCATCGCGCTGCGCTGGCCCATGCTCACGACCATCGTGGTGATCGCCGCGATCGCCTGCACGGCCGTTCCGCCGTGGGTGGTCGGCGCCTGGGCGCTGCTGGCCGTGTGCATCCGCGAGAGCCGCGCCGCCATGATCCGCCATGCCACCACCGACAGCGGGCGCTCCCTGGCCGCCCGGCTCGACCTGGTCGCCTGGTCGACGCTCGCGCTGGGCCTCGCCTACGGCGTCTCGGCCTTCTTCATGCTGCGCCTGGACACCGCACTGGGCGCGGTGCTGACCATGATCCTGATGTCGGTCAGCGCGGGCGCCGTGTCCACGACGTTCACCCTGCCCAAGGCTTTCATGATGCACGCGGCGGCGATCTCGATACCGATCGCGTCGATGTGGGCGGCCGTCGGCGGCTGGCTCGGCTGGAGTGTGTGCGTGCTGGTGCTGATGTTCGTCAGCGTGCAGCGGCGCTTCGCGCGGCAGAACATGCAGATGTTCGAGGAGTCCTATCGCATGCGCATGGACAACGTCGCCTTGCTGCAGGAACTGACCAGCGAACGCGGCCGGCTCGCCGAGGCGCGCGACGTCGCCGTGGAGGCCGACCTTGCCAAGAGCCGGTTCCTCGCCGCCGCCAGCCACGACCTGCGCCAGCCGCTGCAAAGCCTCTCGCTCAACAGCGGGGCGCTTTCGCGCATGCCTCTGAGCGGCGAAAGCAAGGCCATCGCCTCCGAGATCGACACCGGCATCGAGGCGCTGCGCCAGATGCTCGACGCGCTGCTGGACGTGTCCAAGCTGGACGCCGGCGGCGTCCGCCCGGATTTCAAGCAGCTGCCGCTCGACCGCCTGCTGGAGGGCCTGTGCGCGCGCTTCCGCTCGACGGCCGCCGCCCGTGGCCTGAGCCTGACCATGGATTGCCCGGCCGGAACCGTGATCATGAGCGACGCCGAGTTGATGCAGCGCGTCGTCTCGAACCTGATCGACAACGCGATCAAGTTCACGGCGCAGGGCGGTGTGACGCTGTGCGCGCAGCAGCAGGAAGGATGCGTCTGCCTGACCGTCAGCGACACCGGGTGCGGTATCGATCCGGCGGACCATGGACGCGTGTTCGAGGACCTGGTGCAACTGGGCAACCCGCAGCGAAGCCGCGCCTTCGGCCACGGGCTGGGGCTGGGGATCGTCCGGCGCCTGGCCCGGCTGCTGAAGATCGACTGCCAGATCGATTCGGCCCTGGGGCAGGGCACGCGCTTCGTCCTGCGCATTCCGACCGGTGAGCACCTGCCCGCGACCGTCGCCGAGACGCACGCGGCGCATCCGGCCTTGCTGACGCGGCGCATCCTGGTGCTGGACGACGATCCAGGCGTTCGCTCCGCCTACGGGCACGCGCTGACCAGCCTGGGCTGCAGCGTCTACCCGGTGTGCACGGTCGAGGAGGCCGTGTTGCTGCTGCCCGAGATGGAACCAGAGGTGGCGCTCGTCGACTACCGCCTGTCGCAGGACGAGAACGGCCTGGACGCCATCCGGCGCATGCGGTCGCTGCGTCCGAGCCTGGCCGCCGTGATCGTGTCCGCCGACTCATCGCCCGACCTGCGGCTCGCCGCCTCCAGTCTGTCGGTGCCCTTGCTGCGCAAGCCCGTCACCGACGTCTCGCTGGCCACCGCGATCAACCAGGCCCTGGGCGTCGCGCCCTAGGCGTCGCTCAGGTCTGCCAACGGACGAGGCACCGGGGACGACTCCCGCCGGCTGACGATGCCCGCGGCGATGAGTTCGGCCAGGGCGCCGATCGTGCGCGACGGATTGACGCCCAAGGCTCGCGGCACGATCGCGCCATCGGCGACATACAGGTTGGGGTAGCCGAACACCTGGCCGGCCGAGTCGACGACGCCATCGCGTGCGCTCGTGCCCATGTTGCAGCCACCCAGCGGATGCGGCGTGATGAGTTCGCCGAACAGACTCCAGCTCGGCGGCACCAGCGCCTTGCCGCCCGTCTTCTGGCTGAGCAGCTCGTGCATGTCGATGATGGCCCTGATCAACGGCCTGGACCGGCGGACGTTCCAGTCCAGACCGAGCTCGCCGCCATCCGAGAAAAAGCCGGGCCGCGTCAATGAGAGCACGCCGTCGCCGGCATCGACGCCCTGCGCGAACCAGGGCATCACGAGGCGGAGCGGGTCGGCCTTGCTCAGGCTGTCGCGCAGCGCCGTGAGGACCGCTCGGGCCGTGGCGCCGGTCTTCGGGTCCTGCAGCTTGTGCAGCAGGTAGCCGATCGCGAGGTCGGGAATGCCGCCATCCTGGATCCAGAAGGACAAGTGGTCGCGACGGCCGTCCTGGAAGTCGATGGCCGAGCCGATGGTCGGCCCGATGTGTGCGTCGACCGAGCGATCGTAGAAGGCGGGCGTCAGGAAGTCGCCGTTGGCGCTCCAGCCCCGCCCGAGTCGCTGGCTGAGGGCCGGCAGTGTCCGATGGACATCGCGGGCGCGCAGCAGCAGCTCGGTCGACCCGAGCGAACCGGCGGCGACGATGACGATCGGCGCCGTCTCGGACTGCGGCTGCCGGCCCGCCGGCGTCAGGTGGTCGTAGCTGACGCGATAGGCGCCATTGGCCAGCCGTTCGATCCGGTCGACCAGGCACGAGGAACGGACATCCGCCTTGTGGCGCTCCTCCGCGACGTAGAGGTAGTTGAGGTCGAGCGTGTTCTTGGCAAGAACGTCGCAGCCGACGTCGCAGTTGCCCAGGTGCGCGCAGGTGCCTTGCAGGGCCCCGTGCTGATTGGGTCTGAACACCACGGCGCGCGGATCCCGGGGCATGTCGGCCGACGTCAGGGCCGGATCGAAGGTGATCGCCACTTCCAGCGGATGAAACCTTGCGCTGTGGCCGGCGCTGTCCGCGGCCTCCCGCATGAGGTGCATGCGCTTGGTCCACTGGTTCACCGGGACGGTCTGAACCCCCATCATCGCCGCCACGGCGTCATAGTGGGGCTTCAGCGCGTCGTAGGTGATGCCGGGCGGCCAGCCCCAGTCGAAAGCCTTGGGCGCCTCGCAGGAGACGTTGGCGTAGATCAGCGAGCCGCCGCCCACGGCGGCGCCCTGGGCCACCGTCATGCCGGGAAAGCGTCGAAGGTCCAGCCAGCCGTTGCGAGTTTCGGGGTGGTCATGGCTCCATAGCCAGGGATCGTCGAGCCCGCGCGGGAAGGTGCCACGTCCCCAGCGCCTGCCTCGTTCCAGCACCAGGACCCTGAGGTTCTTCTGCGCCAGACGACAGGCGGTGATCGCGCCGCCGAAGCCGCTGCCGATGATGATGGCGTCGAAGGCCATGGAGCATCCTCCTGGATGAAGACCGGATCCGGATGTCGCTAGAACGGCGACGCCGGCAGCACCTGGCGGGCGTAGACGTCCCACAGCTTGGCGAGGAACAGGGTGCCGAACCGCTCCATCGCGCGCACCTCGGCGCCGAACGTCGGGCCCGTGGCCTTGAAGGTGTCCAGCTCGCGCAGGAAGTCGAGCGGGTGGATGTGGACGATGCCGGCGGCAATGACCGTGGCGGTCTCCTCGCCGGCCGGCGCCACGTCGCCCTCGAGGACGCGGACGAACAGCGTGGTGGTGTCCGTCCAGGCACCGGTGGCGTCGCCGCCGCGGACATCCTTGCGCCCGACCAGCGTCAGAGGCCGCTCGTCGTCGTCGACGAAGAACAGCCGGTACCACATGTTGCGGATGTCGGGCGATTCGCCGTCGACGAGCAAGTTGAAGGTTCCCCGCCGCACCTTGCACCGGCCGCGCCACGCGGCGGACTCGATCGTCCCCTCGACCGAGGCCTGGTGAAGCGGGTCCGACACGAAATGGTCGATGTCGTCGATCCTGATCGTGAGCGCGAACTCGGCATTCCGGCCCTCGGCCTGTGCGGCCCGCTCGCCTTCGTCGCAGTCCGTTGCGCCGCGTTCGATGAAACCCTTCATCACCTCGGAGAACTGCAGGGTCGTCGGTTGCGGCGACGCGGGGTCGCTGTCCGAGAGCGGCGTGGAGGCCGACGTGTCCGGCGTGATGCCGTTGGCCAGACACCAGGTTCGGGCCGCGGCCACGCCCTTGTCGACAGCCTCGGCCACGCGATCGGCGCTGAAATTGAAGATGTAGTTGAGGTCGACTTCCGCGGACAGGACCTTCAGCTCGATGTGGCGGCCGAATTCGCCGGCACCTCCCGCCAGGATCGCCGCGTTGTTGGCCTGGATCCGCTTGCGGACCTGCTCGAACCGCCCGTTGGCCGCGGCCTCGATGATCTGGAAATAGTTGTTCACGAACCCGTCGTTCCATTTGCCGGTCTTGCCGACAGTCCAGATGACCCAGATCTCGTCCGCCCCCCGGTCGATCGCTTCCTCGAGGTTGCAGTCGGTGACGTAGACGGCGTCGATGTAGGTGTCCGTACCCAGGTCGACAGGCGGAAACCACATCGGCAGCGAGATGCAGGCGCACAGGTGGTCTTCCGTCATGACGCCCGGCTTGAAGATCTCGAGCTGCTGCTTGCTGAAGTTGTAGGCGTTGAAGGTCGCGTTCACCGGCGACTGCGCGATCCTGGGCCAGTCGAGCCCCCAGCTCGGGAACACCTTGGCGCGATAGCCATCGAGCGTGAAGATCGATCTGGCGAAGAACAGGCGCTGATACTGCGCCAGGTTGAAGCTGACGCCAGCGATGGGACGAAGCGTGCGCCAGTTGTCCGCGATCCGTTTGCCCGTCATGCCCTGGCAAAGCATCGCCAGATTCAGGCACCCGCCGCTGGCGCCGTCGACGTGGTCGAAGGCGATCCCCGCCTCGTCCAGCCACACCTGCAGCACACCGGCCTGGAACGCCACCTTCATGCCGCCACCGGCCAGCATCAGCGAACGCTTCGTCATGGAGGGCTCCTCAATCCTGCGAGCGTGGGGGAACGAGGCGAACCGGCCGCCAAGCGGCGAAGTCCGCGGCGCTCAGCTTAGGGGGATGCCGCGCGGTTGCCCATCCATAAACGGGTGGATGCGACCTCGGATTCATCGTGCTCGCCGCGGGCACGCGAGCCGACCGGGTTCGCCGTGCAACACGTAGCCGGCCCAGAAGCAGGGGGCGTCCAGCGGCGTATCGGCGAGTTCCGGCGGCAGCTCGTCGCGCCTCAGCAGCGACAGCTGCGCTTCGCGCAGCGCCGCGTCCCTCGGCAGCCGTTCGAGCGCGTCGTAGAACCGCCGCATGAAATGACCCGCCACCTCGTCGACGACGGGCCAGAGCGAGCCGAGGACGCTTTGCGCTCCGCTGCGCCACAGCACTTCGGGCAGGCTGATCACCCATCGGCCGGGCATCACGAAGTTGTCCGCCGACGAACACGCCGACAACGTGACATGGCGGCACTGCCGAAGGTGCAGGGCCGACAGGTCGCGGATCGTGAGGCATCGAGCGGAGCCCTCGGGCCCGGCGAGCAGGAGACCCGAGAGATCCGGCCGATCAGGCTCGAAGGTGCCGTGGCAGGCGGCGTGCAGCAGCGACGCCTCGCTCCAGTGTCGCAGCACCTGCGTCGGCGTCGCTTCCTGCTCGCGCAACACCGTCGCTGCCAGGCCTTGCCGATGCAGCCATGCACGGACGTCTTCGCACTCCGGCTGGACGGCCGGCAGCACGACCTGTCCTTGGACCTTCCCGACGCCGACCACCAGGCCGCCGCCGACACGGCGGTCCGAGGTCGCGACCACGGCCGGCCTGCTCTCGAAGGCCATCGAGATGGCAAAGCGCTCGACGAGGCGGCGGCCGCCGTGCCGCAGCGCGGCGAATGGCAGGCCGTGCAGGACGTCGTCGGCGACGACGGACAGCCGCGTGACGCGCCGCGGCAGCGCGTCGATCACGCGTTCCAGCTGCAGCATCGCGGCCAGCCGCTCCAGCAGGGCGGCGTCCCTCGCCTCGCGCGCGGCGCGGATCAGGGGCGTCGACAGGCCCGCGCGGATGTCCGCCAGCGTCTGCTGGGTGTGCTCGTGCCAGCGTCGCACTTCCTCGCGCAGCTCCACGCGCGTGACCGGGCTGATGGCGAAGCCGTGGTGCAGCGACGTCGACCAGGCGACGAGCAGCCGATCCGCCAGCACGACGAAGACGAGCGTCGCACGGTCGCGCGGCGGCAGGCGCCACCACGGGGCCGACGGGCGCCTCGCAGCGACGTGGTTCGCGTCATCGTTGACGTGATGGCTCGCCAGGTTGGCGCGATGGACGTCGAGGTGCACCACGAGCCGGCGCAGCTCGAGCAGCATCGTCACGCGAGCCGCCGCCCGGCGGGCGAACCCGCCGCTGCGGGCGGTCGCCACGTGGGCCGCGAGGCGGTCCACACGGGACTCGATGACCTGCTCCTCGGCGGTCGACTTGTTCAGCAGATAGAGCGCCCGGTCGCCGCCTTCCAGCGAGCCGGCGAGCGAATCGAGCAGCGCCCCGGCCTGTTCGGCGCACGCCCCGGCTTCGCCGAGTCGGCCCAGGGCGGTCAGACTCGCGGCTTGCAGGTGCAGGGCCTGCCAGGTCTCGGGGAGGGCGCCCAGGGCCTCGTGCGCGCGTGCCGACGCCTGGAACCGGGCGCTTGCCGCGGCATGGCGTCCGCACACGGCGTCGAGCAGACCGCCGAGCGCGGGCAGCCGGGCCTGGATGAGCTTCGAGTCGGACCGGGCGAAGACGTTCTCCAGGTCGGCTAACTCGCGCTCGGCGACCGCCGGATCGGTGCCTAGCTGCCATTGGAACGAGAGGGCGCACTCCTCGAAATGGGCCAGGTAGTTGGCCGTCTCGGCAGCGCGCGACAGGTTGCGCGGCCGCGGCGTGGCGCCGCCGAGTCGCAGCGGCGATCGCCCTTCCACCATCTCGCGCACGGACAGTGCCACGGTCAACGCCTCCCGGCCCGAGCTGCGTCGGGCGATGGCCAGTTCGGCAACGAGATCGCAGCGCCGTTCCAGCACGCGGTCGTCGAGCAACCGGGCGACGTCGCGCGCCTCGTCCACCAATGCGAGCGCCTCGCCGACCCGGTTCAGAAGCACGAGGACATGTGCCAGGTTCAGGCTGGTCAGGATGCCGGCATGGCGCAGGCCGGCCTGTTCGCAGCCCTCGGCCTGTTCGCGCAGGCGGCGCGCGGCCTCGCCGAATCGGCCCTGGAGCATGCACAACTTGCCGGCGAGTCCGAGCCGTTGCAGCCGCAAGGCGAGGTCCAGTGCACTCGCCGGTTCCTGCGCCTGGTGCGCCAGCACGGCATGCGCAGCATCGAAATCGCCGCGCTCCATCAGCCCCCGTGCACGCAGGAGCCGCAGCACGGGCGCCGCGCGCCTGGCCAGGTCTGGCGCGGCATTGTCTTCGGCATGCACCAGGCCGCGGGCGATCATCTGCAGGGCGTCCTCGTAGCGGCCCAGGGCGAGGAGCAGCCGTCCCAGCAGCGCATAGGCGCGCGTCAGCAGCACGCTGCGGTCCGCAGTCGCGAGCAATCGCCAGGCGATGCGGCCCTCCCACGCCACGAGGCCGACGGCGTCGATGTCGATCTCCTCGACGTTTCCGATGCGCGGCGCCAGGCCGGCGAGGACGTCGAGCGCTGGGCGCACGCGGTCGTGTCCGACCAGCACCTCTGCCCGCTTCAGCTGCGCGTAGTCGGCAGCCTGGTCGTTGCCTTCGTCGCGACAGAGCTGCGCCATCGCGCCCAGCAGGTCGTCCGCCGCGTCGACGAACGCGCACAGCGACGCCAGCTCGGCGGTCCGCTCGATGATGACGAGATCCGCCGCCGTCGCCTTGCGGCTGGCGTCCAGTCGCTCCGTCTGCCGGCGACCGAGCAGCCGCATGTAGGCCCGCAGGGCGTCATGGTGGCGTCCCGCGCGCAGCAGTTCCTCGGCCGCCTGCATCGCTTCCTCCAGCGCATGCATCGACGAGGTCGGCGCGGGTGCCTCCATGCCTAGGCGCCGCCTGTCGCGACGACGAGATAGGTGCCCGGCCGCTGGCGGTCGCCCCCATCGTCCCGGCAGCCGTCGCCGCCGACGGCGGCGTCGCGGGTGCTCGCCCCTGGCGGCGGTGGTGGCGCGCTGCAAGGCCCGGAGACCCGGAGCGGCCGTGGGCGGTGCGG
This sequence comes from Vitreoscilla sp., assembly GCA_045810265.1. GTDB lineage: Bacteria > Pseudomonadota > Gammaproteobacteria > Burkholderiales > Burkholderiaceae_C > Scleromatobacter. Next base: position 28,619 of record JBJMWF010000199.1, read on the forward strand.
CATCCGCGCCTTGGCCGGCTTGTAGCTCAGATCGTGGTCCGACGACCAGATCGTCGCGGGCCGGTAGCTCGCGATCTCCTCGTCGGACAGTCGGACCACCTTGCCGAGATGGCCGTCGATCACCTGCGCCAGCACGTCGTGCGTCGGTGCGGACCAGTCGACCTTGTTCAACGATGCGCCCTCGGTGCGATAGACCACGCTGTCCGCGTCGCGGTCGATCTGGGCGGCGCTGTCCACCGGGCTGGTCTTGCTCGCCTTGCCCAGCGTGAGGTCGAAGTCGAGATGGCCGTCGTGCAGGTACGCATTGAACGTGCCCCGCGCGTTGCCCGCCTGGCGGGCGGCCTGTTCGCTGGCATCCGCGAACTCCAGGTACCGACGCACGTCCTCGCCGCCGTGGGCCCACAGCGCTCGGGCTTCGTCGAACACGGCGTGACCGTCAAGCGGGCGCGGCTTGGGGATGGCGGCAGTCTCGAGCGCCTCCGGAAGGTTGCCGCGCTCGATCTGCAGCAGCGCTCGGCGCAGCAGCAACTCGGGCGCCGGACCGCGTGCGGCAATGCGTTGCTCGAGATCGCGCATTGCCTCGTTGACGCCGTGCGAGGCCTGCATCTCGCGATTGCGCACCACGTCGTCGGCGATACCGCGCTCGATCTCGTGCCTTGCCGCCGCGGGATCTTTGGCGATGAGGCGTGCGGTGGTGCGGAAGTCGCGTTGGGCCACGGCCCGCCCGAACGGTGACTCGTCGACCGGCAAGTCGATGCGCAGTGTCTCGGAGCCGCCGCTCGCGGCGGCCTTCCGGATGGTGGCCAGCTCCGGCGGGCGCAAGCTGCGGGCGGCGGCGAGCGCGTCGTCCAACTGCTCGCCCGTGGGGCGCAGTTCGATGGCGCGGCCATCAGCCTGCACCCAGGCCTGCACGGTGCCCTGCGACGTCTGCAGCATCACGGGACGGCTGTCCTTGGCCGGCGCGCCCATCGCCCAACTGACGATGGCGTGGCCGTCGTCGTCCGTGGCCACGACCAGGCGCCCTGTCTTCGACCGCAGTTCGTCCAGCAGTTCCGCATGGCTGACGACTCGGGCCTGCACGACTGCCGTCGCCTCGCTGCGCGGTCCGGCGGCCCGGAGCTGCCACGCCGGGTCGATCGAGACGAGCGGCTTCTGCTCGCGCGCGAAGCGGATCCATTCAGGCGACCCCCTCAGCTTGACCGCGTAGTCGAGGTCGTCGAAGCGCAGCACCGATTCCACGGCGGAGTCATCCAGCAGCGCGCGCTCGGCATCGCCGGACATGCTCAGCCTGCGCGCCATGTCCTGGGCGTGCTCGAGCACGCGCGATCGCCAGCCGATGGTGATGCCGTTGCGGCCACGATCGATCGCGAGGTCGCCGAGCGGCGCATGGTCGAAGCGGGTCTGGAGCAGCAGGCCACCGTCTTGCCGTGCGGCCACGCTGCGTTCGACCTCGGCCGACTTCAGCTGCGCGCCCATGGTGCGCAGTTCGATCTCCGGTCGCGCCGTGGCCACGACCTTGTACAGCTCGTCGGTCTCCGCGCCGAGACGGAAGGTCGTGCGGTCCAGTGTCTGTACCGTCCTCACGCCGTCGCTCTCGGCGTAGTCGATGCTGGAGCGCCGGATCAATGCGTCGAAATCCTTGCCGAGCGACGGCTGCTTGCCCAAGGCGCGGCTCGCCAGGGAGACCCCACCCTCGGTGATCGGGCCGCGCAGCAGGGGCAGCGCCTCGGTGGTCGATCCCTTGTAGCCAGCCTGCTTGAACCCGATCTTCGACCATTGCGTGAAGCGCAGCTCCGGATGGCGCAGCGCCCACTTGTCGAAGACCTGGCTGCGGTCGATGTCGACGCCGGCGAGGTAGTTCAGGCGGTCGCCGTTCCCCGCTGCGTTGAGCCAGCCGATCAGCGCGCTCCACTTCATGATCTCGTTCAGGCGCTGGTACTGCGGCTCGTGGACGGCGACCTCCTCGTAGTGGTCGTTCCACCAGTCGATGGGGTAGCCCAGAAGCGGTCCGGCCTGCGTCTCGGCGTCCGGATGCTCGGGATCATGGCCGGCCGAGAAGATGCGCGTGGCATTTCGCGCGAAGAGCAGTGTGCTGCCCTCATCGGCGATCTGGTATCCCAAGGTGCGAGGTCCGAACCACAGCCGTGCGGCCGAAAGCTTGTCGTTCTCGGCTTCGTACAGCAGCGACATCTTCGTCGCCGCTGCGGGATGGTCGGCGAAGTCCGGGATCACGCGATGCGATGGTGACGACTTCAGATAGTCGATCACCCAAAGCTTGGCGAGCAGGTCGGTGTAGAACAGCGTCATGCCCACTTCGGTGCCTTGCAGCTGTCCGTCGTATCGCGCCGCCTGGAACGAATCGCTTTCCTGGATTTCTTCCAGGCTGGCAGAGGCGAGCATGGCGGACAGGGAGGGTGCCCGGTTCAGTTGACCCTTCAGCTGCTCCAGGGGCGTGATGTCGTGCGCGGCGAGACCCGCCGAAACCTTGGCGCCGTCGAGGCCTGGGACATCGGTTCCCACGAGCTTCTGGAGCTTCGGCCAAGTCGCGTCGAACTGCGTGCGCAGCGTCGGGAAGTCGACCTGCGGATCGAGCGAAAAGCCGGATCCGCCCACGGGCTTGAGCCGGGCCCTTTCGTGCTCCAGGGCCTTCTGCACGGCGGCCCATTCCTGGTCATGCTCGGCCTGCAGCTGCAGGCGTTGTGCCTCTCCCCGGTAGCTGCGACCCTTCCACTTGGCGTCGAAGGCGTCCTCCTGCGCGTGGACGAGACTCTCCCATTCGGCGAGATTCTTCTGGATCGCCCGCTCGGCCTGCCAAACCGTCGCTACCTGCTCGACATCGATGGCTCCGCGCCGCGTCGCCAGCTTGCGGCCGCCGACGGTGATCGAATCGGATGTCTTGCGTGCGAAGGTGAGGTCGTCGACGGTACCCATGAACCGGCGCAGGTCGTCCAGCGACGCCAGGGCTCGCTCCTGGTAGCCAAACTCCTGCGAGAACAGCCGCGCGTAGCTGGCATCCGCGGCCGGGCGACGCGTCAACTGCGCGCTGTTGCGCCCGTCGCCGAGCGCGTACTCGAACACCAGCAGCTGCTTGAACTCGCCGCCCAGGTTCTTGCGCTGCTGGTCGGCGATCCGCCCGAGTTCTTCCTGGCGCTGCGCGGCGTCGCTGCCCGCCGGCACGAGCGCGAGGACCACTCCGTCGCCGATGAAGCGCGAGCGCGTCGGACCGAATTCGAACGCACCGACCGGCCGCATGTAGCCGCTGCGGATGGTGGGCAGGTCGAAGAAGATCCGCCCGAACTGCTCGGCCGACGTCGTCAGAGAACCCGCCGCCGCGAACAGCAACCAGTCACGGCATTGGTCCGCGCGCTCTTCCGATGAGAGATCGGCCAGGCTCGCGGAATCGGAGCTGAAGTCCACTTCCACGGCGACATCACGGGCGAGCGGCTTGGCCAGGGTGTGTGCCGCTCTCGTGGTCCCCGCCGCGGAGACGGTCGTGATCGCGACGGCTTGGCCGCCGCTGCGATTGGCGTAGACATAGCCGGCGTCGAGCGCCGCAGCCGCAAGCATCGAGGCGGCAAGAATCGTGAAGAGGCGTTTCATCGCTGTTCTCCTTCCTGGGTCAGCGTCTGGTAACGGGCCACGCGTTGCAGCGTCACCGGGTCGGCGGGGGCTTGCACGTTGGCGAACCACGACGTGAGCGCCCTCGCATAGGCGTTCAGCACCTCGTCGGTGCGCGAGTCGCTCCAGAGGCTCGCCTTGGCGCCGAGAAAGCGCTCGGAAGCGGCGATGACGCGTTCGTAGTCGCGCCCGGGGTCGGACGCGCGGATCTGGGCCAGTGCGGTGTCGCGCACGTGCAGGCGAGTCAGGTCGACGGCCGAGGTGGCGAGCGTCGCGACCAGGACCGCGCTCGCCGCGGCCGCCAGGGCCTTCGTACCGGCATCCTGCCGTCCCAGCAGCCAGTGGCCGAGACGCTCGATCGCGCCGCCGTGTTCCGGCGCCGCCGGAGCCGGGGCGATCGACGGCGTGTCGGGGCCAGCCTGCGCCGCTTTCGCCTCGACCGCCTCACCGCGCAGTGCGAGGACGAACCGCGTCACGGCCTGCGTGTCCAGCGGTGGCAAGCCGGGCAGGGTGGCGAGGGCCGCCGCAAGAGCGCTCTCGCCGGACGCGGGCGCATCTCGGAGCGTGATCACCGCACTGCGCAGGCGCAGCAGCTGGTCGTCTGCCGGCCGCGCGGCGGTGCCGCCGGCGAGGTCGCGCCAGAGCCGTGCGGCGTCGGCGAGGATGCGGCGCTCGGCGATGCGCGCCGGTTCAGCGGATGCCTGGAACGCCCGCATCGGACCGAGGCCGCTGTCGGCGTCCCGGACCAGCGCCGCGCCCTCCGCATTCAGCTTCTTGTTGAAGCTCGCGCGCAGCTGGGCCTTCAGCGCGGCAGCGTGCTGCTGCAGTCCCTGCATGTTCTCGATCAGCTGTTTCATGGCCGCCTCGGCGGCCTCGAATCCCGGCCGATAGGCCGCGGCCTTGGCGGACGCAAGAAGGGCCGGCGACACCTGATCGCCGTTGTTCAGCCGGATGCTGCGCAGGTGATGGAGTTGCGCGAGGAAGTCGTAGACCAGCAGGTTCTCGGGGTGCGTCCGGCGCAGTGCCTCGAGCTCCTTGATGCCACGTTCGAGCCGGCTTGCGTCGGCGAGCTCGCGTCCCTTCGGTTCGTCGGCGAGCGCCGCGACCGTGCGACCGAAGAGCAGCGAAGCGAGCAGGTCGGAGAGCACGGGCGTGGAAGGCGTGCGACGCTCCCGCCGAAGGCGCTTGATCGCCGCGTCGAGCCGGCCTGCCGCCTTGAGCGCTTCGGCTTGCGCGATGACGGCCGGCAGCAGCGCCGTGGCAAAGTCGACTTCCAGCGCCGGCAGGTCCAGCAAGCGGCCGATGAACGCCGCGTGCGCGAAGGCCCGGCTTCCAGCCGCCGGCGCGCCTGCACCCAGGCACCCGTTGGCGAAGGCGATGTGGCTGTCGATGAAGAGCTCGGTGGCGACGATGTGGCGCAGCCGGTCGGGATCCGTGTGCAGCGTGGCGGCGACCGCACTCCAGGCCGGCTTGGCGTTCCAGGTCGCACGAAGCGCAGTGATGGCCTCGGACCAGAAGAAGTCGGCGCTGGCGTGGTGTCCCGCGAGTTCCGCCGCAAAGGCCTGCCGGTGCAGGTACAGTGCCCGCCGCACGTCCTGGCTGCGGCGCCGTGCGCTGCCCCACCATCGCTGCCATCGGGTCAGATGCACCGGGTCACCCAGCGCCAGCAGCGCGATGCCGACGGTTCCGGCATCGGGCGCCGCGTTGCCGGAGTAGAGGCGGGCGTCGGGAACAGGCAGCGTACGCGAGCCGCCGTCCCGATGGAGCAGGTGCGTGGACATGTTGCTTGCCTTCCTTCTTGCATTGCGCAGGAGCGGAAGCTAAGGCAATCGCCCATCCGATGCTTCATCAGAAATGGGGAAGGATCGCGCCGCCGCCACCGCCATACTCGGCGCATTCGTTGCGACGGCGGGGTCTGCATTCCCGGCGCCGGTGGCGACGGGGAGGAGATCCGATGATCGAGCCGGACGTGCTGGAACCCTGGATCGGGCAGGCCGCCGCGATGCCCTTGCGGGATCGCGTTCTCATCGTGCAGGCGCTGGCCGCGATGGGCTTGTCCAGATCTGGCTGGCGGCTGGCGGAGTCCTTGATGCGGGATCTCGACGCGCTGCCGCCAGAGATGACGTCTGCACAGTCCGCGATGAAGAAAGCCTGGTTCGAGGCCGGGCATGCGTCTCCATCGCCGTCGATGGCACTCTCCCCGGCGAGGCTGTCGATGCCGGGCGCCCGGCTCCTGGGCCTGGTGACCGAGCGACTCCGGCTGGTGCTGGATGAATCGCGCGGCATCGACCTGCGCCTGGCTGCTGCCATCGCCCACGAGGCCGTCATGGTGACGCTCGAGGAATGGAACAGTCGTCGTGGCCTCGCTCTGGCCGCGCTGCTGAACCTGGCTGGGGCATTGCCGGCCTCCCTCCCGCTCGATCTGCGCACGCTGCTGGCCGAGACTGCCCTCGACAACTTGCAGCCGAGAGAATCGGTGGCTTGGGTGCTGGCACGTGCGGGTGGCCCGCGGGTGGCCGGGCAGCTCGGGCCGGCACTGGCCGCGGCGGACGCGCCTGGGCGCGAAAGGTTGCTCGCCTGGCTGCGATCGATCGCCGCCCAGGTCGCGCAGCCAGGGCCGCCTTCGGATGAAGAAGCGTCGCTGCTCGCGTTCCACTACCGTTCGGCCCGGATGAATGACGTCGAGCCAACGAATCCGACTGCAGCCCGTATCGACGCTTCGCCTGCACCCGTCTCGATGCAGTCGCGCCTGCATTTCGTCCTCCAGGGGCCCGCGGTGTCCGGACGGACCCTGCTCGCCGGAAGTCGCGCCACGTTGAGCTTCGCCCATGACATTCCGCCGGCTGACGCGCTGGCTGTCGTCGACAGCGACGCCGTCGAGGCCGCGCGCGAAGCGAACATTGACGTGCTGCTGCTCATGACGGCGACGGGCCGGGTCCGGCTGGCGGGAAGCCAGTTTGGCACCGCCCGCTTTCGCCAGGGCCGCCTGGCGGAGCCCGTGCACTTCGAGCTCGAAGCGCTGGCAGTCGCCGGCGACGGTGCACTGCATGTGGACTTCCTGGTCAAGGGGGAATCCGTGCACCAGTTGCGGCTCGAACTCCAGGTGACGACGACGTCGACGGCCGTGCCCGCCCCGCCCGCCCGCGTCGACGGGCCGCTCGCCGTCGACCTGCTGGACGGCAGCACGCGTCGTGCGCTGCCGCCGCGCCAGCAGATCGTGATGTCGCTCGGCCTCTCGGGCGGGCGCCTGCGCATTGCGCTGCTCGACCTGCGCGATGGCGAAATCGAATACAGCAAGGAATACGAGGCCGTCGACCTCGACCGTGCCGGGCTCGACGCGATCGTGCGCAACACCACGATCGCGCTGCGGGACTGCTACGCCGACGAGCGCACCTGGGAGAGCTTCGCCGGCGTGCTGCCACGCCCGCCGGCCGACAGCGCGACGGCCGCGGCGCTGGTTGCGGCCACCGAGCTCATTGCCTTCGCCGGCGCGCGGTTGGCCGCATCCCTGCGCGCGGACGCCGGCATCGCCGCCGCGCTCGACTACATCGAGACCCATGCGCAGGACGGCGCCCGCATCAGCGTGTCGACCGACAACATCTTCCTGCCCTGGGAGCTCCTCTATCCGCATCCTTGGCAGGCCCACCCGACGGAGGAGCAACGGCGCACCGAACCGCTCCGGCCCGAGCGGTTCTGGGGCCTGCGATTCGCGATCGAGACCGACAAGCGCGGCATGGGCTCGCTGACGCAGCTGGCGCGCAAGCATCGCAGCAGCAGCCGCAAGGTCAGCCTGAACTTGAACCCCGACATCCGCATCTCGCGCGCCGCTTCCGTTGATCAGCCATCGGTGGTGAACGGGGCATGGGCCCAAGCGCTCGAACGCGAGCGCTTGCTCGAAGGCTGCCAGCAGGATTGCAAGCAGATGCGACGCGTGCTGCAGGACGGACGCACGGATGCCACGATCCTCTATCTCTATTGCCACGGGCAGCCTCCGAATCCGGCGTTGGGCCGGGCGGAGCGGCTCGAGCTGGATGCGAATTGCGCGCTCGAGCCGGGTGATCTGAGCGTCGGCGACCCCTACGGCTGCGCGCCGATCGTCTTCCTCAATTCCTGCTCCGGCGCCTTGTCGTCGCCGCTGGCGTCCACCAATTTCCTGGCGCAGTTCAGGCAGCGCGGGGCGCTCGGAATGATCGGCACGACCTACGACGTGCCGATCGCGTTCGGAGCGCACTTCGGCCGCGAGGTCGTCAACGCCTGTCTGGAACTGCAGGGTTCGCTGGCCGAGGCGATGCTGCGCCTGCGGCGGCGGCACTTCCGGGAGCTCGGCAATCCGTTGCCGCTGTTCTATACGCTTCAGTGCTATCTGGAGAGGGCCCTGGGTGCGGCGGGCACCGCGCCATGAGCGACAAGCCGGTCACCCTCGTCGTCAGCGATCTGCACGTCGGCGGCGGCCCTTCCGATCCGGGTGACGACCACGTCTGCCACGACCACCAGTTCGTGCGATTCCTGAGCGACCAGGCGGCCACGCCCGCGGGTCGCCACGGCGAGCTGGAGCTGTTCGTCAACGGCGACTTCCTCGAGTTCGCGCAGACTTCTCCCGAGGCCTTCCACATTGCCTCGCAGGACTGCTGGTGCACCGAGTTGCAGTCTCTCGACAAGCTCGACACCATCGTCAAGGGACATCCGGAGATCTTTGCCGCGTTGAAGGCGTTCCAGCGGAACGGCAACGCCGTCACGCTGGCGTCGGGCAACCACGACGTGGATTTGTATTGGCCCGGCGTGCAGGCGCGCATCCGCGCGGAAGCCGGCCTCGGCGTGCGTTTCGAGGCTGGCCGCGAGTGGGTCGACCGGCACGACGGCATGCTGCAGATCGGACACGGCCACATGGAGGACGTCGCGAATCGCTTCTCGAACTGGGCCCGGCCCGTCGTGACGTCCGACTTCGGGGTCGAGTGCCTCGAGATGTGCCCCGGAACGCTGTTCATGGTGAAGTTCGTCAACCGGCTCGAGGCCACCTATCCCTTCGCCGACAACCTGCTGCCGGTGACCAGACTCGCGAGCGTCCTGTTGCGGGACGACACCGCCGGCTTCGCAGCGGTCGGATGGATGTTCCTGATGCTCGTGGCGACGATGTCCAAGGTGAAGCTGTCGACCGACGGTGACGACGTCTCCCGCCGCCTGCTCGCCCGATTCAGCGGCCGTCGCGAGGGCGCGCGCCTGCTGGCCGAAGTGCTGGGCCGGAACAGGCTGGAGCAGCTTGCGCAGCGCGTGAGAGACGACCGCCTCTCGGCCGAATCGATGGCGGAGATCATGTGCGAGCTGCTCGGTCGCATCGACATGCCGCAATGGCTCGAGCTGTTCGGCCAATCTGACGGGGTGCTGCTCGGTCGCGAAGGCGTCACCCTGTCGGCCATCGTCCGCGCGAACTTCGTCGACGCCAAGGACGATCTGTGCGAGGCTGCGCGCAGACGGGCGCGGGAGACGCATGCACGCGTGGTCGTCGCCGGACACACGCACCAGCCAGACGAGCGCGCACTCGATGACGGTGCCCGCTACTACAACCCCGGTTCCTGGACCCGCTTCCTCGAACTGGAGCGCGGCCAGCGCGTGACGCTCCAGGACCTGCGCGACGAGAGCCGCTATCCCTATCGGCTCAATTACGTTCGCATCGAGCGCCGCGGCGACGAACTCGCCTCAGGCATGACGTGCTTCGAAGCCGGGTGAGTTGCCCTGCGTCGACCAGGTAGCCGATTCGGCCCGCGATGGTGCAGGCCTCGGTCAGTCGGGGCACGTATCCCTGCACCAGATGAGCACCCCCAGCGGGGACAGCCAGAGCCCCGGAACCTCCAGCGCCTGGTGGAACAGCCCGGGACCATGCCCGACCTGAACACCGCCGGGATGGGCGGCGATGCGCCATGTATCGACCCGCAGGGCTGCGCCGTCGTAACAAGCAACCTGATCTGTACACAAACGCATTCTCAGCGTCTGCCGGGCGAACGAATTGCCGCGCACTCCCACCCGCCGCCAACCGGGCGGCAAGTTCTTGATCGCCCAGGCAGCCCGATGGCCGCCGCAGAGGAGCACCCATGGCACAACCGAATGTTTCGAAGATCCGCGATACCTCGCCGTCGCCCAAGTCGAGCCCACCCGTGGGGGAGCGCAA
>JBJMWF010000200.1:0-6189 GCA_045810265.1 Vitreoscilla sp.
ACAGCTCGCGCTCTTCCTCGCTGGTCGGACTGGCGATCACCGAGATGTCCTTCTCGGCGCGCTGGCCCAGGTGCATCAGCAGCGTGGCGTCGCCGCCGTCGTCCAGGATCATGTTCGGGCCTTCGTTGTCGCTGCCCTTGGCGCCGAACTCGAAGATGCGGTGGGTGTAGTCCCAGTAATCCTTCAGCGTCTCGCCCTTGTAGGCGAACACGGGCGTGCCGGCCACCACCAGCGCGGCGGCCGCGTGGTCCTGCGTCGAGTAGATGTTGCACGAGGCCCAGCGCACTTCGGCGCCGAGCGCCTGCAGCGTCTCGATCAGCACGCCGGTCTGGATCGTCATGTGCAGGCTGCCGGCGATGCGGGCGCCCTTGAGCGCGTTGCCGTACTCGGTGCGCATGGCCATCAGCGCGGGCATCTCGCTCTCGGCGATGGCCAGTTCCTTGCGGCCCCAGGCGGCCAGGCTCAGGTCGGCGACGGCGTAGGCGTCGGTCGGAAGGGGATTCAGGGGTGCGTTCATTGCGGTTCTCCGTTGAAGACCCGCACCACCGCACATCGAGACCGGAAAGGAGGCAACCCGTGCACCCTCACCCGGCCCCTCGCGTGCTGCGAAGCGGGTGAGCGCGGTTGCCAAGATGGGGTTCCGAGCCTGGGGACTCGCAGCCGTGATCGACGGCCGGGCCTCGCAACGCTCCTCGGAATCAGGCTCGATTATATCGACCGCTGCGGGCCGATCTCAAGACCGTTCGTCCCGCGGCAGCTCGACGGGAGTCTGGCGCAGCGCGCCGACCATCGGCGGCAGGCGCGAGACCTGGTTGACGATGTCGACGATGCCCGCACAGCCGGTCTTGGCCTTGAGCCGCTTGACGTGGCTGCGCACCGTCTCGTCGCCGATCTCGAGCTTGGCGGCGATCTCCTTGACCCGCAGCCCTTCGCACAGGCCGGCCAGCACCTGCTGTTCGCGACGCGACAGGCCCAGCTCGCGCGCATAGGCGTCGACCGACAGGGTCTCGGCGATGCGGCTGCGCGGCAGCGCGATCAGCACCGCATGGCCGCTGTGGTTGGCCGACAGCGCGGCCGGCAAGGGCACGATGGACAGGTCGCAGGAGCGGCCTTCCGACAGCGCGTCGGCCGGCGCGAACGCCAGCATGCGGCGCTTGCCGCCATCGCGCGCGCCGGCCAGCGCCTCGTCGAGCGCGCGCTGGTCGCTGGCCGAGCGGCCGACCAGGCGGCGCCCGTTCAGCTGCAGCGACCTGGCCTCCGCGAGCTCGACACGCGCGGCGTGGTTGGCGTGCACGACGTGGCCGTCGGCGGCCATCAGCACCAGGCCGTAGTCGACTTCGTCGAGCACGCTGGCGAGCAGCTTGGCCAGACCCGCGCCCGGGCCGTTGCGGCGTTCGGGGCCGCGGTAGGCGAGCTCGGCCTCGAGGGCGTCGAGCTCGATGCGGGCGGCGCCCAGCGACGATTGCGGTGCCATCGATGCCGGCCGCTCGCCGGTGTCGGCGGGCATCGCGACGGCATGGCGCGCGTCGTCGCGCGCCCCCTGGCGTTTGGCTGACCGTGTGAGATCGGACCCTTCCATGCACCCCTCGCGATGAACTTTTCTGGCCTGCCTTCCCGATGCCGCGACGACGTCGCGGCCCGCAGGAACCGGCCCAGCCATTTGACGTTCTTTTCGGTGCATTCGGTGATGCCCGCACCGGTTTGAACCGGCCCGTGCGCCAACTTCTGCACTACTTTCGCGGTCGTTTGAGTCGCAAGGCGGCGCTATTGCCGAGTTGGAGGAACTCCGCCATCGAGGCCAGTTCGTCGTCGATCGCCCTGGAAAGCGCCGCGTCGCGGGCCCGGCTCTTGTCGACGAAGCCCACATGCACCTCCAGCCGGGCCTTGTCGACCAGGGCCGCATTGGCCCAGCCGATCGCCTGGTCGCCATACAGCAGCGGCAGCGCGTAGTGGCCCATGGTGCGCCTGGCCGCGGGCGTGTAGGCCTCGAACTTGTACGTCCAGCCCCACAGCAGCTCGAAGCGGCGCCGATCCCAGACCACCGGATCGAACGGCGCCAGCAGCCGCGCCCGCCCTGCGTCGACACGCCACTTGCCGGAGGCCGGATCCTCGCCGGGCGTCCACAGCCAGGTGACGCCGTCGATCCTCGTCTGCGGCAGGCTGGCCCGCAGTTCGGCCAGCAGCGTGCGCGTCTCGCCCTTCAGGTGCGGCGCGCCGTATTGCAGCAGCTGCGCCAGATAGCCCAGCGAGGCCGACGGCAAGGGGGCGTACTTGTCGACGATGCGCATCAACAGCTGGCGCGCGCGCTCATGGCGCGCCGCGGGATCGTCGTCGGCCGGCGCGTGATCGACCGCCTCGTAGACGCGCGTGCCCGCCTCCCGCCGCACCACCCGCAGCAGGCCACGGTAGTGCATGCCGTCCAGCAGCGCCGTGCTGGCGTTCAGGGTGTTGGTGCTGCCCCAGCTCTGCACCCGGCCGTGGTCGAACACCTGCTGCACGTCGCGCGGATGGGTGGCGCCGCGCGCCCGCACGAAGGCCAGCACCTCGGCGGCGCGGGCTTCGGTAGCGGCGTCCCACGAGCGCTTGGCCGTGCGCGGATGCAGCAGCGGCAGCAGGCTGCGCGGCAGGAAGCCGTAGTTGACCAGACAGTCCTCCTCCACGGCCAGGCGCGGATAGCGCCGCTCCAGGTCGCCGGCCCGATAGCCCTTGACGCGATGGCGCAGCGTCAGGTCCTGTGCGCGCGCCGGCGCCCGGATCGGGTCGGCCTGGACGAAGCCCAGGCGCTCGATCGCCTTTTGCAGCGTGGTCGGCGGGAACAGCGAGCGGGCGACGGCGTAGCGGCGCAGGACGTCTAGCGTGACGGGCTTGGAGCGGCTCATGGAGGATTCCTGTTGGGCGCATTCTGCCGCCGGGGCTGGCTCGCCCCATGAGCCAGTCGCACGGCGGCCCTCGATACAATCGCGGCCCATGTCCGCCGTCTCCCCGCCATCGCCGCCATCCCCTTCCATGAGGGCGACGACGATGGACTTCGGGCTGCTCGCCGCAGGATTCGCGGCCATCGCCGCGGGCCTGTTCCTGCGCTCGAACCCGCCGCAGAACGAATCGCTGTTCCATGCGGTCAACGGGCTCGGCGCCCTGGCACCGGCGCTCTGGTCGAGCCTGAGCGTCGCCGGCCTGGCGCTGTCGACATGGATCTACCTGACGGCGTTCGCCGAGCACGTTCCCGAGCGCGCGGCGCAGTTGCTGTGGGTCGTCGTGGTCGGCGGCCTGACGGCCAGCTTCATCAAGCACCACCTGCCGTCGCCGCGCCCCTACCTGGCACTCGGCGCGGACCACATGAGCGTCATCGGCACCCCGCTGAGCGCCGGCTCGATGCCGTCCGGCCACAGCGCGATGGCCTTCGCGATGCTGGCGCTGGTCGCCGGCGAGAAGCGCCGCTTCGACGAACGTGGCGCGGTCGGCGGCTGGCTGGTCTCGACCACGGGACTTGCGCTGGTGACGCTGCTGGCGTTCGGCATCACGCTGTCGCGGCTCGCGGTCGGTGCGCATTGGCCGTCCGACGCCTGCGCCGGGGCCGGCCTGGGCCTGGTGTTCGGCGCGCTGGCCCCGCACGCCTGGCCCGTCGGCGCGATGAGCCGGCTGCTGGCGCGTCCCGCAGGCCAGCGCCTGATGGCCGTCGGACTGCTCGTGAGCGCGTTCTGCATCGCCGCGACGCCCGGCCTGCTGCAGGCCACCGGCCTGGTCGACAGGAACTGGGCGCGCAACCTCGAAAGCGGCTATCCGCTGGCGGCGCCGCTGCAGATCGTCCTGGCACTGGTCGCGCTCGCGGGCGCCTGGCGCTGGTGGCGCGCGAGCACGCGTCGCGAGACTGCGGCGTGACGCCGCGGCTGGCGCGATGACCCGCACCCGCTGGATCGCCGTGGCCAGCATCGCCGCCGGCGCCGTGCTGCTGGCGCTGCTGGTCGCGTTCACCCCTTGGCGGCTGCTGGCCGAGCGCGTGGCCACCGTGCCCTGGCCGGGCTGGGTCGGCGCGACGCTGGGCATGAGCGCCACCTACGCGCTGCGCGCCGGCCGGCTGCGCGCCGAATGGCTGTGGAAGCTGCGCACGCTTGGACTGGGCTATCGCGAGTGCCTGCAGATCACGCTGCTGCACAACGCGGCCATCAACATCCTGCCGATGCGCTCGGGCGAGGCCAGCTATTCCATCCTGCTGCACCGGCGCTGGGGCGTCGGCCTGGGGGACGCCACCGCCAGCCTGCTGTGGCTGCGGCTGCAGGACATGATGGTCCTGGGCGTGCTGGGCATCGCGATCCTGGTGCCGGCGCCACTGCCCTGGCGCATCGGCTGCGCCATCGCCGCGATCGTCGCGGCCGCCACGCTGCTGCCCGCGCTGGTGCGCCGCATCCATGTGCATGCGCGCTGGGCGCGTGCCGGAGGCTCGGGGCCACGCACCCGCAAGGCCTGGCACCTGGTGGCCAAGGTGGCCGCGGCGTTCCGCGCCGCCCGCGGCGGCCTGCAGGCCTGGGGTTTCGCGATCGCCAACTGGGTGCTCAAGCTGAGCATCGTCGGCATGCTGCTGACCTCGCTGGCCAACATCCCCGCCGGTGCCGGCTTCTGCGGCGCGCTGGGCGGCGAGCTGGCCGGCGTCCTGCCCCTTCAGGCGCCGGCCGGCGTGGGCACTTACGAGGCCGGCGTGGCGTTGGGCACGCAGGCCCGCCACGCCAAGATCGCCGCCGCCGCGGCCAAGGCCACGCCCGCCGAGCAGCTTCGCGCCGCAAACACGGACAATGGCCGCCTGATCTTCGGCGCCGCCCTGGCCGTCCACGCCCTGATGCTGGTGGTGGCGCTGGCCACCGCCCTCGCCTTTTCCCTGATCGTGCGCCCGTCGCGGGCGCCAGAAAGCACAAAGCCATGACCGCAAGTACCACCGGAGAGCACTACCTGCCCTCGGCGTCGCTTCCGGCCGCCGATGTGGGCGGCGCCCACTCCGACAGCCCGGCCAGCGCCTTCGGGGTGCGCGGCGCGCTCGACGTCGACGGCGTGCCGTTCCACCGCCTGTCGGTCGTGGTGCCGATGTACAACGAGATCGAGAATGCTGCACCGCTGATCGACGAGGTGCAGGCCTCCCTGAGCGGCTATCCCTTCCCGTGGGAGCTGCTGGTGGTCGACGACGGCAGCCGCGACGGCACCGGCCAGGCGCTGGAGCAGCATGGCGCGACGGTCGGCCCGCACATCCGCGTGATCCGACTGTGGCGCAACTTCCGCCAGACGGCCGCGATGCAGGCCGGCATCGACGCGGCGCGCGGCGACGTCATCGTCACCATGGACGGCGACCTGCAGAACGATCCGCGCGACATCCCCAAGCTGGTCGCCCGCCTGCTGCAGGCCGACCTCGACTTCGTCGCCGGCTGGCGCAAGGACAGGCAGGACGGTTTCTGGCTGCGCAGGTTCCCCTCGCGCATCGCCAATGCGCTGATCCGCAAGTCCACCGGCCTGCAGTTCAACGACCTGGGTTGCAGCCTGAAGGCGTTCCGCGGCTCGGTGCTGCGCGAGGTGAGGCTGTACGGCGAGATGCACCGCTTCATCCCGGCCTGGCTGGCCACGGTGACCTCGCCGCAGCGCATGGACGAGGTGCCGGTCAACCATCGGCCGCGCGTCGCCGGCACGTCCAAGTACGGGCTGTCGCGCACCTTCCGGGTCATCACCGACCTCTTGTCGATGCACTTCTTCCTGAACTACGGCACGCGGCCCGGGCACTTCTTCGGCGGCATCGGGCTGTTCACGGGCAGCGTTGGCGGCCTGATCCTGGCCTGGCTGGCGGTGCAGAAGTTCTTCCTGGGGCTGTCGATCGGCGGCCGGCCGCTGCTGACGCTCGGTTTCTTCATGGTGATCGCCGGACTGCAACTTTTGCTCACCGGTGTCCTGGCCGAGTTGCTCATCCGCATCTACTATGACGGGCGCCACGCCCAGCCGTACCATCATGGCAACGGCGCCGGGCCGTCCGACGATGCCGGCTGGCACTCGGCGCGCTGACCGGCTCACTCGGTTTTTCCTGCTTTCCTGAAGTCGCCAAGCCTCACACCTCTCACCGAAACCGTCGATGTCGGCCCTGCCCCCGCCTCCGCCCTCGTCCCCTGGTCCGGCCCCGAGCCCCGCGCCGGCGCCCAAGCCTCCTGCACCGCCGCCGGC
>JBJMWF010000201.1:0-16030 GCA_045810265.1 Vitreoscilla sp.
CGCGCCAGCTCAGCACGTAGCCCGAGAAGGCGCGCAGCGTCACGAACAGCACGACGATGCTCAGCGCGAACGGATAGTTGATGGCCGCGAAGTCGCCAGGCAGCAAGGCGAGCAGCGCCGCCAGCGGATGCAGCAGCGCGAATGCCAGCAATGCGCCGGTGGGTGCCAGCACGAGGAAGGCGCAGTAGTGCAGCAGGCTGGTCGTGAGCGAGCCCTTGGCGCCGCAGATCTTCTGGATGTGGCCTTCGAGCTCGCGTGCCATCAGCACCAGCGTCACGCAAAAGCCGGCCAACCCCAGCGCGCCGATGTTCTGCGTGACCTGCGAGGCCGCCTGCAGCATCAAGTTGACGACGTCGCGGCTCTGCGCCGGCAGCAGGTACTGCGCCAGCACCGCCTCGAACTGCTCGCGCGTGGCCGCCGAGACGCCGTAGAAATTCATCACGCGCAAGCCCACCGTCATCAGCGGCACCAGGCTCAGCACCGAGGTGAAGGCCAGCGAGCTGGCGCGGATCAGCGCCTCCTCGGTGACGAAGGCGAACAAGGCGTCCCACACCACTTCGGCGGCCAGGATGGCGCGATGAACCGGGCGGCGCCAGTTCCAGCCGCTGTCGGCCCAAGGGGGTTCGGGGGCGGACCACTGCAGCAGCAGCTTCCAGAATTCCATCAACGATTGCGCAGCGACGTCTTCGACGAGGCGCCGGACGCGGCGCTTGGCGAGAGTCGGCTGCAGTGGCCTGTCAGGTCGACAGGCCGTTGGAGCCGCCCGCCGCCGTCGAGTTCCCTCAGGCCGGGAACGTGCCGGGCAACAGGATGTCCCGGGTCACGTTGCGGATGTCGCGATGGCCGCAGAAGGCCATCGTGATGTCCATCTCGTTGCGCAGGATCTCCAGGCAGCGCGTGACGCCGGCTTCGCCCATGGCCCCCAATCCGTAGAGGAAGGGCCGGCCGATCATGGTGCCGCGCGCGCCGAGCGCGACGGCCTTGAGGATGTCCTGGCCCGAGCGGATGCCGCCGTCCATCCAGACTTCGATCTGCTTGCCGACCGCGTCGACGATCGCCGGCAAGGCCGCAATGGAGCTCGGCGCGCCATCGAGCTGGCGGCCGCCGTGGTTGGACACCACCAGGGCGTCGCATCCCGAGTTGGCGGCCAGTCGGGCGTCCTCGACGTCCAGGATGCCCTTGAGGATCACCTTGCCGCCCCAGCGCTTCTTGACCCATTCGACGTCGGCCCAGCTGAGAGCCGGGTCGAACTGCCGGGCCGTCCATTCCGACAGCCGGCTGACGTCGCCGACGCCCTCGACGTGGCCGACGATGTTGCCGAAGCTGCGGCGCTTCGTGCCCAGCATGCCCAGGCACCAGCGCGGCTTGGTCGCCAGATTGATCAGGTTGGCGAGCGTGGGCTTGGGCGGCGCGGACAGGCCGTTGCGCACGTCCTTGTGTCGCTGGCCGAGGATCTGCAGGTCCAGCGTCAGCACCAGCGCGCCGCACCGAGCGGCGCGGGCGCGCTCGATCAGGCGCTCGATGAAGCCGCGATCGCGCATCATGTAGAGCTGGAACCAGAACGGCGCCTTGGTGTTGGCGGCGATGTCCTCGATCGAGCAGATGCTCATGGTCGACAGCGTGAACGGCACGCCGAACTTCTCGGCGGCGCGTGCCGCCAGGATCTCGCCGTCCGCGTGCTGCATGCCGGTCAGGCCGGTCGGCGCGAGCGCCACCGGCATGGAGGCGGGCACGCCGATCATGGTCGTCGCCAGGCTGCGGTTCTCCATGTTGACCGCGACGCGCTGGCGCAGCTTGATCTTGTGGAAGTCGCTCTCGTTGGCGCGGTAGGTGGACTCCGTCCACGAGCCGGAATCGGCGTAGTCGTAGAACATGCGCGGCACGCGCTTTTGCGCCAGCACGCGCAGGTCTTCGATGCAGGTGATCACGGTCATCTTCGGCTTGTCTCCGCGCCCTCCGGCGTGCCGCGATGTTAGCGCGGGAGACACCCGCACGCCGGTCGCGCGGCCTGCCGCCCTTGTCACGGCGGAGCAGCATGTGAACCGTGCTCGTGCGAAAGGCCTAGCCCGACGACAGCACGAAGGTGTTGCCGTCCGGATCCCTGAACTTGGCAAAGGTGCCCCACGGCTGCTTCGTCGGTCCCTCGACGAACTCGACGCCGCGCTGCAACAGCTGGCGGTGCGTCGCCTCGACGTTGTCGCATTGCAGCGAGCCGTTGAAGAACGTGCCGATGCGATCCTCGTGGCCGGGCGGCGTGAACAGCACGAGGCGCGTGGGCGCGTTGGCGATGCGCAGCTCGATCCAGCGCTGGCCCGGGCCCATGGGCTGGTCGGTGGCGACCTCGAAGCCGAGCTTGTCGGTGTAGAACGCCAGCGCGCGCTGCTGGTCGCTCACCGGCACGCCGACGAACTTGATTTGAGTGATCAAGGCGAATCCTCCACGTCGAAAGAATGCATTCTGGAGTCGGCGCGGCGGGTGGGGGTAGCATTCACTACCATGGCAATGCCTGCTACCCTCGCGTTCGACGCCTATGTCGTCGACATCCTGATGCCCGACCTCGTCGGCCACGACCGCAAGCCGTCGGCCTTCGTCGTCTACCTGCATCTGGCCGCCATCGCGAAACGCACGGGCCGCGATCGCGTGAGCGCGAGCCTGGAGACGATCGCGGTGAAGACGGGGCTGTCGAAATCGTCGGTGCAGTCGGCGATCCGGCACCTGCGCCGGCGCGGCCTGCTCGGCGACGAGCCGGTGTCGTCGACCGACCCGACGCGCGTCGTGCTGCGGCCCTGGATCAGGTAGGCTGGCAGCTTCGCTGAAAGGAGCTTGGAGATGGCCATCGTCCGCCCCGGGAACAAGAGTGTGCTGCTGGTCGTCGACGTGCAGGTCGACGTCATGAGGAATGGTTGGGAAGCAGCGCGTGTCGTCGCCAATGTCGCGACCGTGGTCGAGCGGGCACGCGCGCGCGGCGTGCCGGTGCTGTGGGTGCAGCACGAGGACGAGAAAATGCCCTACGACAGCCCCGGCTGGCAATGGGTGCCCGAGCTGGTGCCGGCCGCGGGCGAGGTGCGGCTGTTCAAGAAATACAGCTCGAGCTTCGAGGAGACGCCGCTCGAGCGCGAGCTGGATCGCCTGGGCGCCAGCCACATCGTGCTGGCCGGCGCGCAGAGCAACTGGTGCATCCGCGCGACTGCGTACGGCGCGCTCGATCGCGGCTACGACCTGACGCTGGTCGCCGATGCGCACACCACCGATCCGATCGAGCGCGAGGACGGCAGCGCGATCGAGGCGCGCGGCATCGTCGACGACCTCAACCTGGCGATGACGTGGCTCGCGTATCCGGGGCGCAGGACGCGCAGTGCGAAGGCGGCGGAGCTCGATTTCGGGTAGACCGCGACGCAGGTGGATCCTGCGACTGCGCGCAGGATGACGGCCTGGTCGCCTGCCAGGGAAGGTGTCATCCTGCGCGCAGTCGCAGGATCCACGCGCGCACCGGTGCCAGCACGCTAGAACAAGGTCGGCTCGTCAGGCCGCTGGTCCTCGACCTTCTTCGGCGCCGCCGTGCTCGCCTGCCCGCCTGACTTCTTCGCCTGACGCGCCGCCGCGCCCGCGGGCGCGCCAGGGCGCGACAGGCTGCCCACGCGCACCCCCAGCAGCCGCAGCCGCCGCGTCAGGTCGACCCGCTTCAGGCACTGGCCCGCAACCTGGCGGATCTCGGCGGGGTCGCAGGTGGGAACGGCGATCGACTGGTCGCGCGTCACCGTCTTGAAGTCGTCGAAGCGCAGCTTGATGCCGATCGTGCGGCCGACGTAGCCCTTGCGCGCCAAGTCGGCCGCCACCTGCGTGCACAACTGGGTGAAGACGTCGCCCAGCTCGGCGCGGTCGCGCCGGGCGTGCAGGTCGCGGTCGAAGGTGGTCTCGCGGCTCATCGACACCGGCTCGCTGCTGGTGACCACCGGCCGGTCGTCGATGCCGCGCGACACGTCGTGCAGCCACTGGGCGGTGTTGACGGTGAAATGCTGGGTCAGCCAGGCCATGTCGCGCGCGGCCAGCTCGCCGATGGTGTGGATGCCCAGCGAGTCGAGCCGCGCGCCGGCCTTCGGCCCGATGCCGTTGATTCGGCGCACCGGCAGCGGCCAGATGCGCGTGGGGATGTCGTCCATCGTCAGCACGGTCAGGCCGTTGGGCTTGTCGAGTTCGGAGGCGATCTTGGACAGCAGCTTGTTGGGCGTCACGCCCACCGAGCAGGTCAGGCCGGTGGCGCGCTTGACGTTGTTCTTCAGCTCGTGGGCGAACGCGCGCACGCCGCCCAGCGGATCGTGGCCGATGGTGTCGTGGATGCCGGGGATGTCGGTCAGGTCGATGTAGATCTCGTCGATGCCGCGATCCTCGATCACCGGCGCCAGTTCGGCCACGGCGGCCTTGAACTTGCGCGAGTACAGGCGGTAGCTGTCGAAGTCCATCGGCAGCAGGATGGCGTGCGGCGCCAGCGCGGCCGCCTTCATCATGCCCATGCCCGAGAACACGCCGAAGGCGCGTGCCTCGTAGGTGGAGGTGGTGACCACGCCGCGGCCCACGTAGTCCTCCAGCTTCGCGAACTTGAGCGTGCCGTCGTCCTGCATCACCGGCGTGTGGCGGCGGCCGCCACCGACCACCGCCGCCAGTCCGCGGATCATCGGATAGCGCAGCAGTTCGACCGACGCGTAGAACGCGTCCATGTCCAGGTGCGCGATCACGCGGGGCAGCGGGTGGCTCATCCCGCCATTCTGTATGAAATCACAGGGTTTTCGCGCCGCCGCGATGGAACCGCCTCAGGCGAGCTTGTCCGTGACCAGCTTGCCGACCGTGGCCGCCAGGGCGGTGGCCAGGCAGCCCCAGGCCACATCGACGAACGACAGCGCCAGCGGCCAGTCGCGCAGCGTGGCCAGGTTGGTCAGGTCGTAGGTCATGTAGGTCATGAAGCCGAACACCGCGCCCCAGGCGGCCGCCATCCGCCAATCGCCGGCCGCGCGCGGCAGCACGACGAAGGCCATCACGCCGATGGCGAACAGCAGGTAGAACGCCACGGCGGCGACGAAATTGGGCTGCTCCGCCATCAGGTGGCCGATGCCGCGGTTGTAGAGCGGGCGGGCCAGCACGCCGATCCAGAGGACATCCAGCATCATCATGGTGGCGACGATGGCCAGGTAGGGCAGCAGCAGCTTCATCGGCGATCTCCGTGTTGTCGGGCTGGGGTGCATCGTCGCATGCGCCCGCAAGCGGCGCTTCAGCTTGCGCGGGCGGCCCGGCTCGCAGGCCGGACAATGCCGCCTGCGCGCCCCCCTCGCGCGCCCCTTGCCAAGGCCGATCCATGCCCCCTCCGTTGAAGCGATTCGTCCACGTGTTCAAGGTGCGCCCCCGGCTGTACATCGTCATCGCGCTGGGTGTCCTGATCGGCCTGCTGCTGCCTCCCGGCATGGCTGCACTGCCGGTCACGCGCTGGCTGATCGCGTGGAACATCGGCGCGGGGCTGTACATCTTGCTGGCGGCGGTGATGATGATCCGCTCGTCGCAGGGCCACATGCGCCATCGCGCGCAGCTGCAGGACGACGGCAAGTACGCGATCCTGATCCTGACGGTGGTCGCCGCGGTCGCGAGCCTGGTCGGGATCGCGTTCGAGCTGGCCGTCGTCAAGGACCTGCACGGCTGGATCAAGGGCGCGCACGTCGCGCTGGCCGGCCTCACCGTCGTCGGCTCGTGGGGCTTCATCCAGATCATGTTCACGCTGCACTATGCGCACGACTACTACCTGGCGGCCTGCCACGGCCGCAAGCCCGGCCTGGCGTTTCCCGACGATCCGGATCCGGACTACGGCGACTTCTTCTACTTCGCGGCGGTGATCGGCACCTCGGGCCAGACCGCCGACGTCTCGTTCGTCACCAAGCCCATGCGGCGCATCGGATCGCTGCACTGCATCCTGGCCTACCTGTTCAACACCACGGTGCTCGCGCTGTTGATCAACATCGGCGCCAGCCTGTTCTGATATCGGCTTCGCACGCACGGACGCGTTTGGCAGTCGTGCGTGCATCTGCGTACATGCGCTGGCGGCCGATAGCGGCTACAACCAGCGCGGTCTCCACAAACGTTCCAGGAAGGTTGCACATGATCAAGTCGGTTCTCGTTTCCCTGATGCTCGTCGCCGCGGCGTCCGTCGCCTCCGCCCAGGGCAGTGGCAGCGGCGCGCCCGCCGCCGCCGGCCAGTCCGTGTCGCCGGCCGGCGAGGACTCGGCCAGCGCGGCCGTGGCCAAGAAGCACGACAAGCGCGTGGCCAAGAAGGCCGCGAAGGCGTCGAAGAAGGCGTCCGCCGCCTCGATGTAGCGTCCGTGCGGACATGCCGGCGTTGTCCGCCGGCGTGTCCGCGAGTGTCCGCGGACACTCTCGCGGCGCCGGGAGGCGCTCGCAAGTCCTTGATTCCTCAAGGGAATTGCTGCCGCTGGACGGTGGCACGCTCGTTGCAAACATGAAGCCGGACAGCACGCCACGCGTGCAGGCCCCGGAAACCTTCATGATTCGTGACACCTCCTCGCAAGACACCGCCATCGTCCGCCCGAAGGGACGCCGGCGCGCCGCCATCGCCACGGCGCTCGCCGCCGCGATCGCGCTCACCGCGTGGAGCCTGCCCCAGGCGCGCCGCCTGTGGGGCACCGGCGGCTCGGTCAGCGTCGAGCGACTGGGCCTGGACGACGTCACCCGCGGGCCGTTCGTGCGCGACATCCAGGCCGAAGGCCGCGTCGTCGCCGCGTTCAGCCCGACGCTGTTCGCGCCGCAGGCCGGCGCCGTCACGCTGCAGGTGCATGCGGGCGACACGGTCAAGAAAGGCCAGGTGCTCGGGACGATCGCCAGCCCGGACCTGAGCGCCAAGCTGGCACAGGAGCTGTCGACCGCCGACACCTTGCAGACCGACACGCTGCGCGCGAAGGTCGAGGCGGGCGAGGCGCGCGCCGCGCTGCAGGCCGCGCGCGAGAACGCGGCGATCGACGTCAAGGCCGCCGAGACCGACCTGGCGCGCCAGCGCAAGGCCTTCGACGCCGGTGCCGCCGCCGGCATGCAGGTCGACCACGCGCGCGACGCCCTGGAGAAGGCGCGCATCGCGCTGAGCCATGCCGAGGCGGGGCTGCATTCGAAGGACGACAGCCTGAAGTTCGACGTGCAGGCCAAGGAGCAGGCGCACGCGCGCCAGGTGCTGCTGGTGCAGGACCTGCAGCGCCAGGTCGGCGAGCTGGCGGTGCGCTCGCCGGTCGACGGCCAGGTGGGCCAGCTGTTCGTCGCCGAGCGCGCCAGCGTCGCCAAGGACGCGCAACTGCTCAGCGTGATCGACCTGACCCAGCTCGAAGTGCAGATGCAGGTGGCCGAGAGCTTCGCGCGCGACCTCGCGGTGGGCATGCCGGGCGAGATCTCGGGCAACGGCCAGACCTGGAAGGCCCGCGTCAGCGGCATCTCTCCGGAGGTGGTCGCCAACCAGGTTGCCGCGCGGCTACGGTTCGATGGCGCCATGCCGGAGCAGTTGCGGCAGAACCAGCGCCTGGGCGTGCGCGTGTTGCTGGATCAGCGCCCCGATGTCCTGAGCGTGCGCGCCGGCAGCTTCATCGACGAATCGGGCGGCCAGTACGCCTACGTGGTGCGCGACGACGTCGCCATGAAGACGCCCGTGCGCCTGGGCGCGCGCAGCGTCGACCGCGTCGAGATCCTGTCCGGGCTGAAGGCCGGTGACCGCGTCGTCGTCTCCGGCGCCGACAACTTCCATGCGGCGCCCACGGTGGCGCTGTCCCATTGATCCGTCCTCCAACAAGGAATGCCATGCTGAAGATGACCGGCCTGTCCAAGGCCTACCGCACCGAAGTGGTCGAGACCTACGCGCTGCGCGAGTTCGATCTCTCGGTGGCCCAGGGCGAGTTCGTCGCCGTCACGGGTCCATCCGGTTCCGGCAAGACGACGTTCCTGACCATCGCCGGCCTGCTGGAGGCGCCGACCGGCGGGCGCTACGAGCTCGATGGTGTCGACGTCAGCTCGCTGGGCGACGACGCGCGCTCGCGCATCCGCAACCAGAAGATCGGCTTCATCTTCCAGGGCTTCAACCTGATCGCCGACCTGAACGTGTTCGACAACGTCGACGTGCCGCTGCGCTACCGCGGCCTGAAGGCCGAGGAGCGGCGCCGCCGCGTGCGCGCCGCGCTCGAGCGCGTGGGCCTGGCCGCGCGCGAGAAGCACTATCCGGCCGAGCTGTCGGGCGGCCAGCAGCAACGCGTGGCGATCGCACGCGCGCTGGCGGGCGAGCCCCGCCTGCTGCTCGCCGACGAGCCCACCGGCAACCTGGACAGCCAGATGGCGCGCGGCGTGATGGACCTGCTCGAGGAGCTCAACCGCGACGGCGCCACCATCGTGATGGTCACGCACGATCCGCAGCTGGCCGCGCGTGCGCAGCGCAACGTGCACGTGATCGACGGCCACGTGGTCGACACCTCCGACGAGGTGCGGCTGACCGGCCGCCATGGCGCGCACGGCGAGGCGCCGGTCCATGCGTGACCTGCGCCGTCGCCTGCTCGTCGCCTGCGCCTGCGCGCTGGTGGCGTGCGCGCCGGCGCGGGCCGACGACCTGCTGGACGTCTGGCGCGAGGCACTCGCCAACGACCCGGTGCTGGCCGCCGCCGACGCGGCGCGCCTGGGCGTGCACGACCTCGCCGACCTGGCGCGCGCCGCGCTGTTGCCGCAGGCGTCGGCCGCCGCCGCGATCGGCCGCGAGCGCGACACCGGCGCCGCGCTGCCCGCCGCCAGCGCGCACACCACCGACGTGACGCTGGGCCTGAGCCAGGTCGTTTTCGACGCTGGCCTGTGGTCGCAGCTGAAGGCGGCGCACCTGAACGCCGACGCGCAGGACGCGAGCTTCGAGGCCGCCCGACAGACGCTGTGCCTGCGCGTGGCCACCGCTTATTTCGACGCGTTGCTGGCCGCCGACATCCTGGCCAGCGTGCAGGCCAACGAGGACGCGTTCGCCCAGCAGGTCGAGCACTCGCAACAGCGTTACCAGGCGGGCCTGGACGCGCAGGTCGACGTCGACCAGTCGCGTGCCTACCAGGCGCTGGCCCATGGCAACACGATCGCGGCGCGCCAGGCGCTGGTCGACGCGCAGGCCGCGGTGGCCGAGATCACCGGCAGCACGCCGGCGAGCTTGAAGACGCTGCGCGACGACCTTCCGCTGGTGCCGCCGGCGCCGGCCGATCCGCAGGCCTGGGTGGCGACCGCGCTGCAGGGCAATCCGGCGTTGTGGGCGGCCAGCCGGAGCGTCGAATCCGCGGAGAGCTCGATCGCCGCCGCCCGCGCCGGTCACCTGCCGTCGCTGAGCGCGGGCCTGAACCTCGGGCGGCCGACGGGCACGCCATACGGCGACACCAGCGGCCGCCTGACGAACACCGCCGTCCTCACGCTCAACGTGCCGCTGTTTGCCGGCGGCGCGACGCAGGCCCGGGTGAACCAGGCGGTGCACTCGCGCGAGGGCGCCCGCGACAGCCTCGAGACGCAACGGCGCGCGATCGAACGCGCGACCAAGGCAGCCTACGGCAGCGTCGTCACCGGCATCGGCCAGGTGCAGTCCACGCGCGACGCCGTCGCCACGGCGCAGGCCTCGCTGGCCGCGACACGGGTTGGCCGCGAGGTGGGCAACCGCACGCAGACCGACGTCCTCAACGCGATCCAGACGCTCGCGCAGGCCGAGGCCGCCTACGCGCAGGCGCGCCACCAGTTCATCCTCGGCCGGCTGCAGCTGCAGCAGGTGGCCGGCGCCTTGACGCAGGCCGACCTGGCCAACGTCAACGCGCTCCTCCAATGACAGGGAGATCAAGCATGTTCCTCTACTACTTCGACCTCGCGCTGCGCAGCTTCCGCTCGGCGCGCGGCCTGACGGCACTGATGGTGCTGACCATCGCGATGGGCATCGGCGCCAGCATGACGACGTTGACGACCTTCCGCGCGCTGTCGGGCGATCCGCTGCCCGGGCGCAGCGCCAACCTGATGCGCGTGCAGCTGGACGTCGGCGAGAAGGCGACCTTCGTCCCGGGCGCCGAGCCCGACGACCAGGTCACACGCCTGGACGCCGAGGCGATGCTGCGCGACAAGCGCGCCTTCCGCCAGGCCGCGATGGTGGGCGGCTCGGTGAGCGTCGAGCCCGCCGCCGGCTCGCCGGGCGCGCTCAAGCCGTTCAACACCAGCATCCGCTACACCACGGCGGACTTCTTTCCCATGTTCGACGTGCCGTTCCGCTACGGCCAGGGCTGGTCGGCGGCCGAGGACGCCGGCAAGGCCGACGTGGTGGTGCTGAGCAAGGAGCTCAACGAGCGCGTCTTCGGTGGCGCCAACAGCGTCGGACGCACCCTGCGCTTCGACAATGTCGACTACCGCATCATCGGCGTGCTCGATGCCTGGCAGCCGGTGCCGTACTTCTTCGACCTGAACGTGGGCCGCTACCGCAAGACCGAGGGGCTGTTCATGCCGCTGTCCGTCGCCATCGACCGCAAGCTCGGCGAGAACGGCAGCGTGCGATGCTGGGGCGACGGGCCGACGCCCGATATCCGGGCGCTCGACGCGCGCTGCAGCTGGATCCAGTACTGGGCCGAGCTGCGCACGCCGGCCGAGAAGCAGGCCTACCTGGAATACCTCACCCAGTACTCGGCGCAGCAGCATGCGGCCGGCCGCTTCGAGCGCGAGCCCAACCCGCGGCTGCATCCGGTGATGGAGTGGCTGTCGGTGCAGCACGTGGTGCCTTCGGACGTGCGCCTGCAGGTCTGGCTGGCCTTCGGCTTCCTCGCGGTGTGCCTGGTCAACACGGTCGGCCTGCTGCTGGCCAAGTGCCTGCGCCGCTCGCCCGAGATCGGCGTGAGGCGCGCACTGGGCGCGTCCAAGCGCGAGATCTTCGCCCAGTTCCTGGTCGAGGCCGGCACCATCGGGCTGGCCGGCGGCCTGCTGGGCCTGGCCTTCGCGTGGGGCGGTGTCTGGGTCGTGCACAGCGGCACCGCCAGCGGCGCCCAGTGGGTGCACATGGACGCGACGACGCTGGTCACCACCTTCGTGCTGGCCGTCGGTGCCACCTTGCTGGCCGGCCTGCTGCCCGCGTGGCGCGCCTGCGAGGTGTCGCCGGCGTCCCAGCTCAAGGCGTCCTGAGACGCGAACCAACGAAAGCCCGCCATGATGCAACTGCGACCCATCCTGTCCACGCTGAGCCGCCACAGGACGGCCGCGCTCCTGATCGTGCTGGAGATCGCGCTGACCTGCGCCATCGTCTGCAACGCGGTGTTCCTGATCGTCAACCGGATCGAACGGCTGCAGTTCCCCAGCGGGCTGGCTGACAGCGAGCTGGTGTACCTCTCGATCTCCAGCATCGGACGCGATCCGGAAAGCCCGGCCAACACGCAGATCGACCTGGCGGCGCTGCGCGCCATCCCCGGCGTGCGCAGCGCGGCCATCGTCAACGAAATACCGTATGGCAACGAGTCGGACAACACCGGCCTGAACCTCGCAGCAGGCCAGAAGGCGCCGACGTTCGACGTGTCGATCTACAAGGCCGACGTCGGCGCGCTGGACACGCTGGGCCTGCATCTGGCGGCGGGGCGCGACTTCAAGCCCGAGGAGGTGATGGATGGCCGCGAGTTCGAGCGCAGCAGCGATCCCCGCATCCCCAGCGCGATCATCGCCCGCGACGTGGCCGACGAGGTCTTTCCGGGCCGCGACGCGGTCGGGCAGGTGATCTATCTGTTCAACGACCATCCCACGCGGGTGGTGGGCGTGGTCGATCGCCTGATCCGGCCGCAGCCGCGCAACGCCGACATGCATGACCTGCGTTCCGTCATCCTGCCGATCCGCCAGACCTTCAACGCCGGCATGTACATGCTGCGCACCGACCCGCAGCAGCGCGACGCAGTGCTCAAGGCGGCGCAGAAGGCGCTCGACCGCAAGGACGGGCGGCGCGTGGCGCAGGAGCAGGGCCGGTTCGAGGACCTGCGCAGGGACTTCTATCGCTCCGACGTCTCGATGGTGTGGCTGCTGGCGGGCGTCTGCCTCGCGCTGCTGGTGGTCACCGCCTTCGGCATCGTCGGCCTGGCCAGCTTCTGGGTGCAGCAGCGCACCCGCATGATCGGCACGCGGCGCGCACTCGGCGCGACGCGCGGCCAGATCCTGCGCTATTTCCAGGCCGAGAACCTGCTGCTGACGAGTGCCGGCATCGCCCTGGGCATGCTGGGTGCGTTCGCCATCAACCAGTGGCTGATGACACAGTACGAGCTGCCGCGGCTGCCAGCGCTGTACCTGCCGCTGGGCGCGCTCGCACTGTGGTCGCTGGGGCAGATCGCGGTGCTCGCGCCCGCGCGCCGGGCGGCCGCGCTGCCGCCCGCGCACGCGATGCGCGGGCTGGCGTGAAGCCCGGAGCAACGACGTGAACTCGACCGTGGGAAAGTCCGGAAGGAATCGGTCACAGTTTGCCGCCGCGGGGCCGGCACAATGGCGGCATGACGTCCAGAATCCATGCTCTCTTGCTTGCCGTGCTCGTCCCCTTCGGCGCCGCCGCGTCGGCGGCCGAGGAGCCGGCGGCCTCGTCGGACAGCCCCGAGACGGCTGCCACGCTGTACGGCCAGTCGGTGACGCTGCCGCGCCAGGCCACGGCCTGCGCCGAGCGCATCGCCGACTACATGCCGCGCTTCCAGAAGTTCTACGACGCCTGGCGCACCGAGAACGCGGTGCAGATCGCCGCCGGCAGCAAGTTCATCCACGAGCAGGCGGCCAAGGGCGGCGTCGATGCGGATGCGGGCATGGCCAAGCTGGCCAATGCCGACGTCGAACGGCTGCGCAAGACCTCCATCGAACTGCTCGCCCGCCATTGCCAGCTGATGCTGGAATCGCTGGCGCCGCCGCCCGCCGTCAATTAGGGGCGCCGTGCGAACGGTCCTGATCATCGACGACAACCCGGGTGTCGGCGAGGCGCTGGCGCTCGCGCTGTCCTTGCGCGACATCCGGCCGCTGGTCGCGCTGAGTCCCGAGCAGGGCCTGGCGCTGCTCGATCGGGAGCGCGTGGACGTCGTGATCCAGGACATGAACTTCAGCGCCGACACCACCTCGGGCGAGGAGGGCGTCGCGCTGTTCCGAGCCATCCGGGCGCGCCACGTCGACGTGCCCGTCGTGCTGCTGACCGCCTGGACCCGGCTCGAGAGCGCGGTCGAACTGGTCAAGGCCGGTGCGGCCGACTACCTTGCCAAGCCCTGGGACGACGCCAAGCTGCTGCAGACGGTGGAGAACCTGCTGGAGCTGGCCGAGGCGGGTGCCGAGGTGCGCCGCGCGCGCACCGAGCGCCGCGCGCGCAAGCAGGCGCTGGCCGCGCGCTACAAGCTGGGCGACCTGGTGGCCGAATCCGACGCCACGCTGCGTCCGCTGGAGCTGGCCTGCCAGGTGGCGCGCTCGGACGTCCCCGTGCTCATCACCGGCCCCAACGGCAGCGGCAAGGAGCGCATCGCCGCGATCGTGCATGCGAACTCCGAGGTGGCGCGGGGTCCGTTCGTCGCACTCAATTGCGGCGCCTTGCCAGCCGACCTGATCGAGGCCGAACTGTTCGGCGCCGAGAGCGGTGCGTTCACCGGCGCCAACAAGGCGCGTGAGGGCCGGTTCGATGCGGCCGACGGCGGCACGCTGTTCCTCGACGAGATCGGCAACCTGCCGCCTGGCGGCCAGATGAAGTTGCTGCGCGTGCTCGACACCGGCACCTTCCAGCGCCTGGGCTCCAACCAGACGCGCCACGTCAAGGTGCGCGTGCTGAGCGCGACCAACGCCGACCTGAAGGCGATGGTGCGCGAGGGCACGTTCCGCGAGGATCTGTACTACCGGCTCAACGTGATCGAGGTGCACCTGCCGCCACTGGCCGAGCGTGGCGAGGACATCCTGCCGCTGGCCGAGCACTTCCTGGCCAGCCGCGCGCCCTTGTCCGAGCCCGCGCGTGACGCGCTGCGCGCGCACGCGTGGCCAGGCAACGTGCGCGAGCTGAAGAACGTGATCGAACGCGCCGCCCTGTTGGCGGGCGGCCAGACCATCTCGATGGCCTTGCTGGGGCTGCCGGAGGCGGCGCCGCCCGCGCACGCCCAGCGCAGTCTGGAGGAACCCAGCCGCGCGGCCATCGAGTCGGCGCTGGCGGCGGCGCATGGCGTCGTCAGCCGCGCTGCGCAGGCGTTGGGGATGTCGCGCCAGGCGCTGTACCGGCGCATGGAGCGCTACGCGATTCCTCCCGCGCCTTGACGCGATGACGCTGCGCGCGCGCCTGGTGCTGATGATGACGCTGGCGGCCTTGTCCGGCGTCGTGGCGCATTCGGCGTTGACGCAGTGGCCCATGCCGCAGGCGCTGGCCTGGCTGCGGGTCTCGCTGGGACTGGGGGCCGCCTGGTCGGCGCCGGCGCCGGGGAGCGCATGGGCGATCGTGCTGACCGCCCTCGTGGCGCTGCCGTTCTGCGCCTGGAGCGCGGGTGCCGTGCTGGCGCCGCTCGCGCGACTGCTGCGCGCGCTGGAAGGCGGCGTGCTGAGCTATCGCGACGGCGACTTCAGCCTCTCGCTGACGCCGTCCGGCCACGGCGAGCTGGGCGAGCTCGTGCGCCTGCACAACGAGCTGGGCCAGGCCTTGCGCGAGCAGCGCCAGCATCTGGTGCAGCGCGAGCTGCTGCTGGACACCGTCGTGCAGAACACGCCGGTCGCCCTCGTGCTGACCGACGCCGGCGGCCACGTCGCCTACGCCAACATCGCCGCCCGACAGCTGCTGGGCGAGGGCCGCAGCCTGCAGGGCCTCGAGTTCGAAGCGCTGCTGGCCGGCGCACCGGCGGCGCTGCGCGAAGCCCTGGCTGCGGGCGAGGACACGCTGTTCAGCGTCGCGCTCGACGGCAGCGACGAGACCTTCCACGTCTCGCAACGCGGCTTTCGCCTGCAGGGCCGGCCGCACCGGCTGCACCTGCTGCGGCGCATGACGCGCGAGCTGTCACGCCAGGAAGTGGCGAGCTGGAAGCGGCTGATCCGCGTCATCAGCCACGAGCTGAACAACTCGCTGGCGCCGATCTCGTCGCTGGCGCACAGCGGGGCCGAGCTGGTGCGGCGCGGCGATGCCGCCCGCGCGATCGGCGTGCTCGACTCGATCGGTGAACGCGCGCGCCACCTGCACGGCTTCCTCGACGGCTATGCGCAGTTCGCCAAGCTGCCGGCGCCGCGCCCGCAGGCCGTCGACTGGTCGACCTTTCTTGCCGGCCTGCAAGGGCACTGCACGTTCTGCCTCGACGGGCCGGCGCCCGAAGGCCAGGCGCGCTTCGACCCGGTGCAGATGGAGCAGGCGCTGATCAACCTGCTGAAGAACGCGCATGAATCGGGCAGCCGCGCGGAGGACGTGACGCTCTCCTGCGCTGAATCTCGGAGTGAGCTGCTGCTGGTCGTCTGCGACCGCGGGCCGGGCATGAGCGAGACGGTGCTCGAACAGGCCTTGCTGCCGTTCTATTCGACCAAGCGCGCCGGCACCGGCCTGGGGCTGGCGCTGGCGCGCGAGATCGTCGAGGCGCACGGCGGGCGCATCGCGCTCGTCAATCGCAGTGGCGGTGGGTTGCGGGTGACGTTGACCTTGCCCCAGTGAGGGCAGGAAGCGCCAACCGCAGGTGCCTGGCATCCCTCATCCGCGCCACCATGCTGGCCACCGCCAAGGCACTCATCGCGGAAGAGGGGTGCCTGGCGCCGATCCCCGTGCGGGCCGGCGTCAGGCACTTCCCCGGATCGCGGTCGGCCGAACTGCTCGCGATGGCAGCACTGCGCGATCCAGGGAAATGCCAGACACCTTCCGGTGCGGCGATCTCAGGCCAGCCGCGCGCGGTGCCGGGCGATCTGGCGCCTGGCTTCCACCGGCGCGGTGCCGCCGATCACCTGGCGGGCGTTGAGCGAGCCTTGCAGCGTCAGCACGTCGTAGACGTCCTGGCCGATGCCGGCGTGAAAGCCCTGCAGCACG
>JBJMWF010000202.1:0-3033 GCA_045810265.1 Vitreoscilla sp.
ATGCTGGCGGTGCCCAGCGAGCGAACGCCAGGCACCGCGTACCGCTACAACTCGCTGACTGCCCACCTTGCGGGGCGACTCGTCGAGCAGGCGACGGGCCGGGATCTGGAATCGTTCGCTGCCGAAGTACTGTTCGGGCCACTCGGCATT
The DNA here is from genome assembly GCA_045810265.1 of Vitreoscilla sp. Classification (GTDB taxonomy): domain Bacteria; phylum Pseudomonadota; class Gammaproteobacteria; order Burkholderiales; family Burkholderiaceae_C; genus Scleromatobacter. Next base: position 151 of record JBJMWF010000202.1, read on the forward strand.
CGCAGGTGGCAATGGGCGCGCGATGCGTCAGGCCACGCGAAGGGCCAGGGAAACTTGTCCTTGACCGCGCGCGATCTGGTCCGTGTCGGCGAAATGGTGCGCCTCAACGGCGTATTCCAGGGCCGCGAGGTGCTGAGCGCGTCGTGGATCGAGCAAAGCGTTCGAACGCATGTGGCGATCTCCGATGCCGATCCCTATGCCGACGGTTATGGCTACTTCTGGTACGCGAAGCGCCTGCGGGTGGATGACACCGAAGTGCCTGTGACATTCGCTTCTGGCAACGGCGGCAACAAGATCTACGTCGTGCCATCCTTTGGCCTCGTCGTCGTGGTCACCTCGACTGCCTACGGCCATGGATATGGCCAGCGCAGGTCTCAAGCCATCTTGCAGTCTCTGCTCGCCGGGTGAATCGGCGCCGGGCCGCCTGTTCTCAGTCCTGGGAAGATCTCGGCCAGACCCGGGCCACGATTTCACTTCAGTTGCGTCGTGTAGTTCACCGGAGTCCACTGCCACGATTTGCCCGCCGCGCGCAGGTGGCCCAGGCCGGGGAAGGGCAGGTGAGCCGCGCCGACCAGGGCGCCGTCCGCGGCGACCACGGCGAACACCTTCCTGCGCGAGGCCGCAGCGCCGGGCGCATCAGAGTCGAAAGCGATCGTCACGGAAGGGTTGTCGAGCTGCACGGCCCCGACGTGGATCAGGTCGCCGACGACCATCAACTGCTGGCCCTTGCTCTGCACCAGATACGAAGTGTGGCCTGCGGTGTGCCCGTGGCTGGCGACCGCGCGCACGCCGGGCACGATCTCGCCGTCCGTGTCGAAAGCCTTGAACCTGCCGGCGGCCACATACGGATTCAGCGACGCCATCGCGCCCTGGAAGAAGCCTTTGGAGTCGGCAGGGGCCTTGTCCAGGTTGGCCTGCGACAACCAGAAGTCGGAATCGAGCTTGTCCGCATGGATGGCCGCGTTGGGGAATGCCGGCACGCCGTTGACCATGAGACCGCCGACGTGGTCGGGATGCAGGTGCGTCAGGATGACGTCGTCGATCTGCTCGGGCTGGTAGCCGGCCGCGCGCAGGTTGGTCAACAGCTTGCCCAGCGTCGGGCCGAACAGCGCCCCGGCGCCGGTGTCGATCAGCACGAGCCGGGTGCCGGTGTTGATCAGGAACGCGTTGACGGAAGTCTCGAGCGGATTGACCTGGAAGGACTTGGCCAGGGCGGCTTCTGTCTTGGCTGCCGGTTCGGCCAGGAGCTTGGCGGTGTCCAGGGCCACGGTGCCATCGCTGATGGCGGTCACTTCGAAATCGCCCAGCATCACGCGATAGAACCCGGGAGCCTGGGTCTTGATCATGGGCGCAGCCGCCGCTGCGGGAGTGGGCGCGACGGTGGCAGACAGGCCTGCGAGCGCGATCGCGGCAGTCAACAGCGTCGTCCGGCAGGCCAGGGAGAGTACGGAGGTGCGGAACATCAGGGAGCCTTCTTGGTGGTGCCTGCGAGCGAGGCGGGTCGTTGGTGAGGAGGATTGTGTTTGTTTGCCAAAAACAGAACAATCTCCAGTCTCGCAAACATACTTTGCGAAACTCGCAACCAACATCGCGCCCATTCAGGCGCCCGGAAGGCACCTGCCCATGATCGATGCGCTGACCGACTTCCTCGCCGTTGCTGCCGGTGGCAGCTTCTCCCGGGTGGCCAAGGAGCAAGGCGTCGCGGTGTCGTCCATCACCCGCAAGATCGAGAAGCTCGAAGAGGACCTCGGCACACGCCTTTTCAACCGCAGCTCGCGGCGAGTCGTGCTGACGGACGCCGGCGAACAGTTCCTGCCCCGCGCGCGCAACATCCTGGCCGAGCTCGCCGAAGCCAGGGAGTCGCTGGCATCGCTGAACGCGGACCCACGCGGGCTGCTGAGCGTCACTGCGCCGGCGACCTTCGGAAGGCTTTTCGTCGCCCCGGCGGTGGTGAGTTTCCTGGTCCGATTTCCGCTCATCGAGGTGGATCTGCACGTCGGCGACGAGTACCTGGACCTGTCGGAGCACCGCGTCGATGTCGCGATCCGGATCGGCGCATTGCCCGACAGCGACCTGCTCTCGACGCGCCTCGCGCCGATGCGCCTGGTCGCCTGCGCGAGCCCGGCCTACCTGGCGCGCCGTGGCCGGCCCGCGAATCCCGATGCCTTGCTCGAACACAACTGCATCGACGTGGCGACCGGCGTTGCGCCAGGGGCGACGTGGTGCTTCGAGGGCTGGAATCGCAATCGGCCCTACAAGGTCAAGGGCAACGTGCGCGTCGACGACAAGGACTGCATGCGCGACGTTGCGCTCGCGGGCGGCGGGATCGTCCACATCGCCAGCTGGCTGGTGACCGAGGACATCGCCAGCGGCCGGTTGGTCGCCTTGTTTCCGGATATCGCTTCGCCTTACCCCAAGGGCAGCGAACGTGCGATCCACGCCGTGCGCATGCGTGGACGCTCGCACGACGCGAAGGCGCAGCTGTTCATCGCGCACCTGAGAAGCATCTTTGGCGACGTCCCGTATTGGGATCTTCCGGCAGCGCCCAGGAGTCGCGCAAGAGACTCGTGAAGCGCTGTCTGCTGCCGGGGAAGTGCCATAGGTCGGTCGCCCGGACGCGTCGATCTGTCAGTCCTCGAACACCCCGTCCCGCTCCGCCAGGTTCACCACCACGTGCGCCGGCGCGAAACGCGCGCCATGCGCCTGCGCCAGCTCGCGCGCGCGCGAGACGAAGCGCCGGGCGCCCATCGCGTTGATGAACTGCAGCGCGCCGCCGTGGAAGGGCGCGAAGCCCCAGCCGAAGATGGAGCCGATGTTGGCGTCGGCCACCGAGCGCAGCACGCCTTCCTCGACGCAGCGGGCGGCCTCGTTGGCCTGCACGAA
>JBJMWF010000203.1:0-4997 GCA_045810265.1 Vitreoscilla sp.
CGGCAGAAGCCGGCGTCACGCAGGTCGCCCGGCAGCGCGACCGCCTTGCGACCGGCCTTCTCGATCAGCGCGACGACGGCCTGGGCGTCTTCCTCTTCCTGCGGCAGGTAGTTGATCGCGACGTCGGCGCCCTCGCGCGCAAACGCGATGGCCACCGCGCGGCCGATGCCGGAGTCGCCGCCGGTGATCAGCGCCTTGCGGCCGTCCAGGCGGCCGGCGCCGACGTAGCTCGTCTCGCCGTGGTCGGGCGGTGGTTGCATCCGGCAGGCGAGCGCCGGCCACGGCTGGTCTTGTTCCGCGAAAGGCGGCGATGGGTAGTTCTGGGTCTGCTCCGGCATTGGATCCTCGCGCTGCATGAGCTGTCTGGGCTGGACCGGCGGCAAGAGACGTACCTCGGTCGGGGGCGCGTCGATTGCTGCGTCGCGTGCCTCATCAACTGCACCTGCGTGGGAGTCCGGCATGGCCAAGACCGTCAGCGACCAATTGATCGAGCGGCTCGTCGAATGGGGCGTGCATCGCGTCTACGGCTACTCGGGCGACGGCATCAACGGCGTGATGGGCGCGCTGCGGCGCGCGCAGGACAAGGTCGAGTTCGTGCAGGCCCAGCACGAGGAGCTCGCCGCCTTCATGGCCGCGTCACATCCGAAGTTCACCGGCGAGGTGGGCGTGTGCATCTCGACCTCGGGTCCGGGCGCGATCCACCTGCTCAACGGCCTGTACGACGCGAAGGCCGATCATCAGCCGGTGCTCGCGATCGTCGGCCAGCAGGCGCGCAGCGCGCTGGGCGGCGACTTCCAGCAGGAGGTCGACCTGCAGAGCCTGTTCAAGGACGTGGCGCACGAGTATGTGCAGATGGCCACGGTGCCCGAGCAGATGCTGCACCTGATCGACCGCGCGATGCGCATCGCACGCGATCGCCGCGCCGTCACCTGCCTGATCCTGCCGAATGACTTGCAGGAACTGCCGGCCGTCGAGCCGCCGCGCGAGCACGGGATGATGCACACGGGCATCGGCTTCACGAGCACCGCGCGCGCGCCGCGCGACCTCGACCTGGTGGCCGCCGCCGCGGTGCTCAATGCCGGCAAGAAGGTGGCCATTCTCGCGGGCGCGGGCGCGCTGCATGCGGGAACCGAACTGGTCGCCGTCGCCGACCGGCTGGGCGCCGGCATCGCCAAGGCGCTGCTGGGCAAGATGGCCGTGCCCGACGACCTGCCCAATGTCACCGGCGCCATCGGCCTGCTGGGCACCGCACCGAGCTGGAAGATGATGGAGGACTGCGACACGCTGCTGATGGTGGGCTCGTCCTTTCCGTATTCGGAGTTCCTGCCGGCGCCGGGCAAGGCGCGCGGCGTGCAGATTGACATCGAGCCACGCCAGCTCGGGTTGCGCTATCCGATGGAGATCAATCTGGTCGGCGACGCCCGGCTCACGCTGCAGGGACTGCTGCCGCTTCTCAAGACGCGCGACGATCGCCGCTGGCGCGACACGATCGAATCGAACGTGCGCGAGTGGTGGCGCGTGCTCGAGGCGCGCGCCATGACCGACGCCACGCCGATCAACCCCCAGCGCGTGTTCTGGGAACTGTCGCCGCGGCTGCCGGACGACGTGATCCTGACCGCCGACTCCGGCACGGTGGCCTCCTGGTATGCCCGCGACGTGAAGGCGCGGCGCGGGATGATGGGCACGCTGTCCGGCGGCCTGGCCACGATGGGGCCCGCGATCCCGTACGCCTTGACGGCCAAGATGGCCTACCCGGATCGCCCGGTGATCGCGCTGCTGGGCGACGGCGCCATGCAGATGCTGGGCATCAACGGCCTGATCACCATCGCGCGCGAATGGCGCAAGTGGAAGGATCCGCGGCTGGTCGTGATGGTGCTCAACAACGGCGATCTGAACATGGTGACCTGGGAGCAGCGCAGCACGGACGGCGACCCGAAGTTCGAAGGTTCGCAGGACCTGCCGACCTTCCCGTACGCGCAGTACGGCCGCCTGCTGGGCCTGGGCGGCATCCGCGTCGACAAGCCGGTGGACATCGCCGGCGCCTGGGACGAAGCGCTCAAGTCCGACCGGCCGATGGTGCTGGAGATGGTCACCGACCCCACCGTCCCACCCGCGCCGCCGCACATCACGGCCAAGCAGCTGCGCCACTATGCGTCGGCCTTGCTGCAGGGCGATCCACAGGCCTTGCAGGTGGTCAAGTCGAGCGCGCGCGAGTGGTGGGAAGGTCTGATGACGTCGAAGAAGTGAGGCGCGGGCGCCGGCCGGCTCCGTCGAACCACTCTTGCGGTACGGCCCCGTGCGGGCCTAAAGTCGGCGCCCATGCCGAGCACCAAGACGCCTCCCGTCGCCGCACGCGATCCGCACATCGACGACTACATCGCCCAGGCGCCGCCTTTCGCGCGCGCGCCGCTCGAGCACGTGCGCGAGGCGATGCACGCCGCGCTGCCGGAGGTGACCGAGGCGATCAAGTGGGGCCATCCGTTCTTCCTGCTGGAGGGTCGTCCGTTCGCCAACATGGCGGCGTTCAAGGCGCACTGCTCGCTCGGCTTCTGGAAGGGCGGCCGGCCCGTGGCCGAGGAGGCCGCCGGGCCGCGCGACAAGGCGATGGGCCAGTTCGGACGCATCGAATCGCTGGCCGACCTGCCCAGGGCGGCGGCGCTGCGCAAGCTGATCGGCCAGGCCCGCGCCGCCTGGGCCGCCGCAATCGACGAGAAGGCCAGCGCACCGCCGGCGCCCAAGCCGAAGCGGGAGCCGCCGGCGCTGCCCGACGATCTCGCCGCGGCGCTGCGTGCGCAATCCGGAGCCCGCAAGATCTTCGACGCGTTCACGCCCAGCCAGCAACGCGAATACGTCGGCTGGATTGTTCAAGCCAGGCGCGAGGCGACACGCGCGTCCCGCGTTGCCCAGGCCGCCGAATGGATCGCCCAGGGCAAGACGCGGAACTGGAAGTACCAGAACTGCTGAGAAATATTTTCGCGCCGCTGCATCCGATCGGCGCACGGCGCGCATCCAAGGGATATCGCCCAACGGAAAGAACGCCATGGATGTCTGGAACCACCTGCTCACGCCCGAACTCCTGATCCCCATCACCGGAATGCTGTTGCCGCTGGGCATCGTGCTCATCGCGCTCAACTTCCTCTGGAAATACCAGGAGCGCAAGCACAAGACCATCGTCGACCTGCTGGAAAAGGGACTGCCGGTACCGCGCGAGTTGCTGGGCTCCTCGCGGCGCGAGGGCTCCGCGCTGATGCGGGCGCTGACCCTGGTGGGCGTGGGCCTGGGCACGAGCGCGTTCCTGGGCGCGATGTTCCAGCTCGATCACGGGCTGTGGGCGGCGGGGCTGATCCCGCTGGCCATCGGCGTGGCGCAGCTGATCGCGCTGAAGATCGAACCGCAAGCGCGCGAGACCTCGGAGCCGTCGTCCATCGACCTCCAATGACGCATTGACGTGGCGCCGCGCCCCATGCTGTTCGACGAGTCCGCGCACGTCGAAGCGGAGATCGCCGGCTGGCTCGCCCGCGCGCGCCAGGGCGACCGCCATGCCTTCGCGCGCCTCGTGCGTTCGCACCAGTCGCGGGTGCGGCTGCAGTTGCGCCGGCTCACGCGCGGCGACGCAGCGTTGGCCGACGATCTCGCGCAGGAGACCTTCGTGCAGGCCTGGCTGCACCTGAACGACTTTCGCGGCGACGCGCGCCTGGCCACCTGGCTGCACCGCATCGCGCTGACGCGCTTTCTCCAGCACGTGCGGCGGCCGCAATGTCCGGTCGAATGGAACGAGGCCGAGGCCAGCGAGGACCACGAGCCGCGCCATGACCCGCGCCCCGCCGAAGGGCTGGCGCAGGACGTCGAACGCGCCTTGCAGGCCTTGAGCGAGATCCAGCGGCTGGCCATCGTCCACTGCTTCCATCTGGACCTGTCGCACGCCGAGGCCGCGCAGGTGCTCGGCTTGCCGCTGGGCACGCTGAAGTCCCATCTCGATCGTGCCAGGACCCGGCTGCGCGAGCTGCTGGGCGCCTGGAATCCGGAGTCCACCACATGAACGAATCCGACCTCTCCGACGACGCGCTCGACGGCCTGCTGCGTGCCGGCGCGCCGGAGCCCTTGCTCGACGACGGCTTCGTGGCCCGCACCATGACCGCCGTCGACCAGGCCACGCGCGCGCTGCCGGTGCCGCGCCGCGCCGCGCCCGTCGCGCCGATCGCGATCGCGCGCGCGCTGGCCGCCGTGCACCGCCGCCACGAGGCGCAGGCCCGGCTGCGCCGCTGGGCGGTCGCGGGCGTGATGGCCGGCTTCGTGCTGCTGGTGGTGGCGGTGGCCTTGTCGCCCGAAGGCAGCGTGACCATCGCGGCGCCGACGCCGGAGCAGTGGACGCCGCTGTGCCTGCTGGCGGCGATCGGCGCGGTCTGGGCCGCGTGGCACGAGCTGCGGAGAAACTAGCGAGCGCCGGCCGACGGCGCCGTGGCGCGCATGAACGCGACGCTGTCGTCCAGCACCGGTGCCAAGGCCGTCAACGGCCAGGACAACGCACCCGCCAGCAGCGCATGGTTCACGTGCTCGTAGGTACTGAACGTGACGACCGTGCCGCGCGCCTGCATCTTGTCGGCCAGCGGCACGCTGTTGCGCTCCGGATGGACGACCGTGTCGTTCGCGGCCACGCCCAGGAAAGCGGGCAACGGCCGCACCAGGTCGCCGACGTGGTTGACCGGCTGGGTGTCGGGCGAGGTGGCCGGCCAGTCGAACACGAGCTTCACGCCGGCGTCCTCGATCGGCAGGAAGTCGTACGGGCCGGCGAGCCCGACCCAGCCGGCCAGTTCGTCGGGGGAATGACCGGTGGCGCGCAGCCAACGCGGATCGAGCGCCACCATCGCCGCGTTGTAGGCGCCGGCGCTGTGGCCGTACAGGAACACGCGGCGAGGGTCGGCGCCGAACTCGCGCGCATGCTCCAGGCCATGGGCGACCGCGAGCGCGCAATCGCGCAGGAAGTCTGGATAGCGCAC
>JBJMWF010000204.1:0-6483 GCA_045810265.1 Vitreoscilla sp.
GCATCGTTGTAGTAGAACTCGCGCTGCACGGCCCAGCCCTGGCTGGCGAGCAGGTTGCAGACGGTCGAGCCGAGCGCGGCCTGGCTCGCATGGCCGACGTGCAGCGGGCCGGTCGGGTTGGCCGAGACGAATTCGACGATCACTTTCTTGCCATTGGCCGGCTGGATGCCGAACTTGTCGCCGCCGGCCAGCGCCTCGGCCACGACGGCCTGCTTGGCGGCCGGCGCCAGGCGCAGGTTGATGAAGCCGGGGCCGGCGATCTCGAGCGCGGTCACCCAGCGCTGCACGGCCGGTTGCGCATTCAGCGCGGCGACCAGTTGCTCGGCGACGGCGCGCGGCGCCAGGCGCAGCGGCTTGGCCAGCTGCATCGCCACGGTGATGGCCAGGTCGCCATGCGCGGCCTGCTTGGGGGATTCGAACGCGGGGGTGAGCGCGACATCCGGCGCGACCTGGGCGACTGCGGCCGCCAATGCCTGCGCCAGCTCGGATTTGGCTTGGATCATGCAGGGATTCTACGGTTCGCAAGGCGCCCGAGCCGTCCGACAGTCGGGCAACGGCGACCGAACAGCCAGACAAAGAAACCATTTCTCGCCCGATCGGAACGCCGGGCCAGGCAGCAATATCGACCCTGACACATTGCGCTCGGTCCGGCGCCGGCGTCCCCGACAACAAAATCTTCCCGATGAGCGACACCGTCTTCAACGCAGAATCCTCCGAGCGCGATGTGCCGCACGGCGAGCTGCCGTCGACGATCGGCAAGTACGTGATCCTGGAACGCCTGGGCGACGGGGCCACCAGCGAGGTGTTTCGCGCCCATGACGACTTCAACAAGCGCGATGTCGCGATCAAGCGCCTGCGGCTGTCGTCGGAGACCGCGGCCGTGGACGCGCACTTCTGGTCGCGCTTCTTCGCCGCCGAGGCCGCGCTGGTCGGCCGCCTGAACCACCCCAACGTCGTCCAGCTGTACGAGGCCTTCAGCGACGCCCAGGTGCCCTACCTGGTGATGGAATGCGTGCCCGGCGTTACGCTGCGCGAGTTCTGCCGCCCTGACAAGCTGCTGCCGCTGGAGCAGGTCGTGGAGATCGGCTTCAAGTGCGCGATGGCGCTGGGCTACGTCTACCGCCAGGGCCTGATCCACCGCGACGTCAAGCCGGCCAACATCCTGGCCGTGCTGCAGGACAACGAGGTGGTCGACGTCAAGCTGAGCGACTTCGGCAGCGTCCTGAACACCAATTCCGACCGCACGCAGATCCACCGCGTCGGCTCGCTGGCCTACATGTCGCCCGAGCAGATCGAAGGCAACACGCTGGATTGCCGTACCGACATCTACGCGCTGGCCGCCGTGCTGTACCACCTGATCTCCGGCCGTCCGCCGTTCGACGCGCAGACGCAGGTCGCGCTGATGAACCAGATCTTCCACAACGAGCCGCCGCCGCTGACCACCCTGCGCGAGGGCGTGACGCCGGCGCTGGAGGGCGTGATCCTGGGCGCGCTGGCCAAGAAGCAGGAAGACCGGCCGCAGGACTGGGAGTCGTTCGCGCAGGCGCTGTCGGGCCTGATCGTCAATCACCAGGTGCCGCGCGGCCGGCTGCAGAAGGTGCTGGATTCCGAGCGTTTCAACCTGCTGCGCTCGCTGGACTTCTTCTCCGACTTCGACGATGTCGAGCTGTGGGAGGTGGTGCACCGCGCGAAGTGGCAACGCCTGCACTACGGCCATCGGGTCTATCGCCGCGGCCAGGAAGGCGACACCTTCCACATCATCGCCCAGGGCGAGGTGGAGGTTTTCCGCGACGGCCAGCGCGTGGCGCGACTGGGCGCCGGCACCTCGGTGGGCGAGATGGCCTACCTGGCGCCGAGCCCGGACCTGCGCCGGCACAGCGCGGACATCATCGTCTCCGAGCCGTGCACGACGATCTCGTTCACCCCCGAAACATTGCGCCAGCTCAGCGCCGAATCGCGCATGCGCTTCGACAAGGCCTTCATCCAGGTGCTGGTGCGGCGGCTGCACGCCGCGCACGAGACGCTGGCGCACCCGCGGCGCGTGCTCTGAGGGACTGGTTCGTGACGCTGTCGTGACGGGCGCCGTCCACCGTGACCGGCTCGCCGGCACAACGCGTGGGGGCCGTTGTCGTTGACGGGGCAACTTCTGCTTGTGATCGCCGGGCGGCTTTGCTTCAATCAGGCGGTGCCGCGTTCAGGGAGGTCCTGGGCGGTGCATCCGGCCCACCCGCCCAACCGTCGTTCGTCGCGACAAGGACATCTCATGAAGCAACTGATCACCGCCCTCGCCCTGACCCTGGCCGCCGCCGGCGTCTTCGCGGCCGACGCCGCCGCCAGCAAGCCGCTGACGGCGCAGCAGCAGAAGATGGCCGACTGCTCGGCCGCCAACAAGGGCAAGAAGGGCGACGACTACAAGTCGGCCCAGAAGGCCTGCCTGTCGGCCTCCGCGCCGGCGGCTGCCTCGGCGCCGATGACGCAGCAGCAGAAGATGGCCGCCTGCTCCAGGCAGAACAAGGGCAAGAAGGGCGACGACTTCAAGAATGCGCAGAAGGCCTGCCTGGCCGCCTGATCGCGATCCCACGCGCCCACCGGGCCCGCCAGCTCGCCTGGCGGACACGGTCCGACAAACCCGGCCATGCGCCGGGTTTGTCGTTTCTGCGCCGGCGCGGGCGCTCCTCACGCGCGGATTGCCTGATTTCCACGCGGATCGGCGCCGGGCGGCGCTTATGCCGGCGATCTGCGCCGGACGGTTTCCCCGGCGGGCCCGAGCATGGCTTGACGCGCACTGACCGAGCCATGAGGGCCGGTCGACGCGTTCAACGTCCCTTCACCGTCATTCGAGGAAATCCATGAAGCCATTGATCATCGCCCTGTCGCTCGCCGTTGCCAGCGGTGCCACCTTCGCCCGCAACGCGCACGCCCCGGCCGCGGCCGCATCCGAGGCCACCGCGGTCGCGGCGGCAGGCAGCACGCAACCGGGCACGCCGCAACGCTCGAAGATGAAGACCTGCAACGCCGACGCGCGCACGAAGGACGTGCACGGCGCCGACCGGCGCGCCTTCATGAAACAGTGCCTGTCGGGCAAGAGCAAGCCCGCGACGTCGTCCTGAGCGCGGAGGCCGCCATGCGCGGGCGCTTCGCGTTTCCGATGCTGAGCACGGGTCGGGGCATCGCTGCGGCGCCCGAGTCGGTGCTGCCGGTGTGCGAGCCGGCGCCGCAGGGCGGCCGCCAGGGCGAGCTAGTGGTTCCAGTAGCGCGGGTCGCCGTAGCTGTGCTTGAGGAAGTCGATCCACAGGCGCACGCGCAGCGCGAGGTGGCGCGCGTGCGGAAACACCGCAAAGATGCCGTTGGCCGGCGCCGCGAAGTCGTCCAGCACGCTGACCAGCCGCCCTGATTGCAGGTCGGCGCTGACCTCCCATGCGCTGCGCCAGGCGATGCCCAGCCCCGCCAGACACCAGTCGTGCAGCACCTGGCCGTCGGTGCAGTCGAGCCGGCCGTTCAGGCGCACGTGCGTCGTCTCGCCCCCGACGGTGAACGCCCAGCCGCGCGGCTGGCTGGCTTCGGAACTGAGCGTCAGGCAGGCATGGCGCGCGAGATCCGCCGGGATCGCCGGCCTGCCGGCGCGCTTGAGGTAGGCCGGCGAGGCCACGCACAGGCGGCGGTTGTCGGCCAGGCGCACGCCCACCAGGCTGGAATCCTGCAGGTCGCCAACGCGCACGGCGCAGTCGACGCCCTCGTTGACGATGTCCACCACGCGGTCGGACAGGTTCAGCGACAGGCTGACGTCGGGATGCTCGGCCAGGAACAGCGGCACCAGCGGCGCGACGTGGCGGCGGCCGAAGCCGGCCGGCGCGGTGATGCGCAGGTGGCCGCTCGCCTTGACGCCGCCGGCCGAGACGCTGGCCTCGGCGCTGGCGAAGTCATGCAGCAGGCGCTGGCAGTCCTCCAGGAACGCGCTGCCCTCGTGCGTGAGCGACACCCGCCGCGTGGTGCGGGCGAGCAGCTTGACGCCCAGGCGCGTCTCCAGGCCGTCGAGCCGCCGGCTGATGACCGCCGGCGCCACGCCCTCGGCCTGCGCCGCTGCGGTCAGGCTGCCGCGCTGGGCGACGGCGACGAAGGTTTCCATCTGCTTGAGCTTGTCCATCCGGCGGCGTTCAGTTTTACTAAAAAGTCATCAATCAATCGCAAATTATGGTGTGAATCGTCATTGGGGGATCGAATAGATTCCCCGAATGGACGCCCAAGCCCTTGCAGTCACCCGCACGACCCCGCCCAGGGCGGTGCTGTTCGACGTCTATGGGACGCTGCTGGACGTCTACAGCGTCGGCCTGCGCGCGGAGCAGATGTTCCCGGGCGCGGGCGAGCGTCTCGCGCGCGACTGGCGCGACAGGCAGATCGAGTATTCGCGCCTGGTGTCGATGAGCGGCCAGTACCGCCCGTTCTGGCAGCTGACGCGCGACGCGCTGGAAGTGACGGCGGCATCGCTGCGCCTGCCGCTGGATGCCGCGGGTGCGGACAGCCTGATGAACGAGTACCGGCACCTGTCGGCGTTCCCTGAGAACCGCGCCGTGCTGCTGGCGCTGGCCGATCGCGGCATCCCGACCGGCGTGCTGTCCAACGGCGACCCCGACATGCTGGACGTCACCCTGCGCAGTGCGGGCCTGATCGAATTGCTCGATCCTGTCCTCAGCGTGCACGCCACGCACCGCTACAAGACCGATCCTGCGGCCTATGCGCTGGGCCCCACCGCGCTGGGCCTGCCTGCCTCGGAGATCCTGTTCGTGTCGTCCAACTGCTGGGACGCCATCGGCGCGACCTGGTTCGGCTACACGACGCTGTGGATCAACCGCGCCGACGCCCCGATGGAGCGGCTCGGCACCCAACCCACCCGCGTCGGGCACTCGTTGCGCGACGTCCTCGAATTTTTTTGAGCGCGCGCCGCCCGGGTTACCCGCCCGTCGACGACCCCGGCCGCACGACGGCCACCGCGCCCGATTCCGTATTCCATCCAACCTTCAGGAGTTCATCCATGAGCCTCAAGCTGCCGCAAGGCATGACCATTTCCGGCGCGATCCAGCCCGGCTTCGAAGCCGTCCTCACGCCGCAGGCCCTGGCCTTCGTCGCCGACCTGCATCGCACCTTCGAGGGCCGTCGCCAGGAACTGCTGGCCGCGCGCGTCGCGCGCACCGCACGGCTGGATGCCGGCGAGCGCCCCGACTTCCTGGCCTCGACGCGCCACATCCGCGAGGGCGACTGGAAGGTCGCGCCGCTGCCCCAGGCGCTGGCATGCCGCCGCGTCGAGATCACCGGGCCGGTCGACGCCAAGATGGTCATCAACGCCTTCAACTCGGGCGCCGACAGCTACATGACCGACTTCGAGGACAGCAATGCCCCGAAGTGGGAGAACCAGATCCAGGGCCAGATCAACCTGGCCGCCGCGATCCGCCGCACGCTGACGCTGGAGGCCAACGGCAAGAGCTACAAGCTCAACGACCGCATCGCCACGCTGCAGGTGCGTCCGCGCGGCTGGCACCTCGATGAGAAGCACGTCCTGGTCGACGGCCAGCGCGTGTCCGGCGGCATCTTCGACTTCGGCCTGTTCCTGTTCCACAACGCCAAGGAACAGATCGCGCGCGGCGCCGGCCCGTTCTTCTACCTGCCCAAGATGGAAAGCCATCTCGAGGCGCGCCTGTGGAACGACATCTTCGTGCGCGCCCAGGACAAGCTGGGCCTGCCGCAAGGCACGATCAAGGCCACCGTGCTGATCGAGACCATCCTCGCCGCCTTCGAGATGGACGAGATCCTGTACGAGCTGCGCGAGCACAGCGCCGGCCTGAACGCCGGCCGCTGGGACTACATCTTCAGCTGCATCAAGAAGTTCAAGGTCGACACCGAATTCTGCCTGGCCGAGCGCTCCAAGGTGACGATGACCGCGCCGTTCATGCGCGCCTACGCGCTGCTGCTGCTCAAGACCTGCCACAAGCGCGGCGCGCCCGCCATCGGCGGCATGAGCGCGCTGATCCCGATCAAGAACGATCCGGAGAAGAACGCCATCGCGATGCAAGGCATCATCAACGACAAGAAGCGCGACGCCACCGACGGCTACGACGGCGGCTGGGTGGCGCATCCGGGCCTGGTCGAACCGGCGATGAAGGAGTTCCTGGCCGTGCTGGGCGACAAGCCCAACCAGTGGGAGAAGCAGCGCCTGGACGTCGAAGTGACGTCGGCCCAGCTGCTCGATTTCCAGCCCGAGACGCCGATCACCGAAGCCGGCCTGCGCTACAACATCAACGTCGGCATCCACTACCTGGGCGCCTGGCTGGCGGGCAACGGCTGCGTGCCGATCCACAACCTGATGGAGGATGCGGCCACGGCGGAGATCAGCCGGTCGCAGGTCTGGCAATGGATCCGCAGCCCGAAGGGCGTGCTCGATGACGGCCGCAAGGTGACCGCCGCGATGGTGCGTCCGCTGGTGGCCGAGGA
>JBJMWF010000205.1:0-6821 GCA_045810265.1 Vitreoscilla sp.
TCCGTGAAGGTGTCGGTCGACACCTATCCCGACCACGAATGGGAAGGCACCGTCGAGAGCATCAGCCCCGCCACCGGTGCCCAGTTCTCGCTGCTGCCGCCGCAGAACGCCACCGGCAACTGGATCAAGGTGGTGCAGCGCGTGCCGGTGCGCATCGCGCTCGACCCCAAGGAACTGGCGGCCCATCCGCTGCGCGTGGGCCTGTCGACCGACGTGACCGTCGACACGCACGACCGCAGCGACCAGCAGAAGCCCGCGATGGCGCTGCCCGGCGCCAACTTCACGACCCCGGTGTTCGACGCGCAGCTGCGCACCGCCGAGGCGCGCGCCGACGCGCTGATCGCACAGGAAGCCGGGAGCGTCCAGTGACCGCCACGGCCGCCCTGCCCGCCGCAGACGCGCCAAGCCCCGCGGCGCCGGCCAACGCGCCGCTGCCCGCGCACCTGCTGCCCATCTTCACCATCGCGGTCGCGCTGTCGACCTTCATGGAGGTGCTCGACACCTCGATCGCCAACGTGGCCGTGCCCACCATCGCCGGCAACCTGGCGGTGAGTCCGAACATGGGCACCTGGGTCATCTCGTCGTACGGCCTGGCCGCGGCCATCGTGGTGCCGCTGACCGGCTGGATCGCGCGCCGCTTCGGCGAAGTCAGGACCTTCGTCGTCTCGGTGCTGCTGTTCACGCTCGCCTCCGCGCTGTGCGGGATGGCCACCAGCCTGCCGATGCTGGTGGCGTTCCGCTTCCTGCAAGGCCTGGTCTCCGGCCCGATGGTGCCGCTGTCGCAGACGCTGTTGCTGCAGAACTATCCGCCGGCCAAGCGCGGCACCGCGATGGCCTTGTGGGCGATGACAGTGGTCGTCGCGCCGATCTTCGGGCCGCTGCTGGGCGGCTGGATCACCGACAACGCCACGTGGCCGTGGATCTTCTACATCAATGCGCCGATCGGCCTGTTCGCGGCCTTCACCGCCTGGACGCTGCTGCGCAAGCGCGAGACGCCGACGGCGCGCCAGCCGATCGACGTCACCGGCCTGGTCGCCATGGTGATCGGCGTCGGCAGCCTGCAGTTGATGCTGGACAACGGCAACGACCAGGACTGGTTCAGCTCCAACGTGATCTGCGCGCTCGCCGTGCTGGCCGTCGCCGGCCTGACCTTCCTCGTGATCTGGGAGCTGACCGACGACCACCCCATCGTCGACCTGTCGCTCTTCAAGACGCGCAACTTCCGCTTCGGCGTGATCGCGATGGCGCTCGGCTACATGGCCTTCTTCGCGATGACGGTGCTGATCCCGCTGTGGCTGCAGACGGTGATGAACTACACGCCGACCTGGGCCGGCATCGCGACGGCGCCGGTGGGCGTCCTCGCGCTGATCGTCTCGCCCATCGTGGGCAAGAACATCCAGCGCTTCGACCTGCGCGCCGGCGCGACGCTGGCCTTCTTGCTGTTCGGCCTGACCGCGTGGTGGTTCTCCCGCTTCAACCTGGACACCTCCGTCGGCCACATCGCGCTGCCGCGGCTGGTGCAAGGCATCGCGGTCGCGTTCTTCTTCATTCCGATCAACCAGATCCTGCTGTCGGGCGTGCAGCCGTCGCGCATGGCCGCGGCCTCGGGGCTGTCGAACTTCTTCCGCACCTTGTCTGGCAGCATGGGCACGGCCATCGTGACGACGCTGTGGACGCACCGCACCCAGATCCACGAGGTGCGGCTGGCGGAGAACCTGACGGCCAACGGCACCGCATCGAGCTCGTACCTCGACACGCTCGCCCAGGGTGGCGCATCGCCCGGCGCGGCCTATGCGCAGGTGCAGGGCGTGATCCATGCCCAGAGCGCGATGCTGGCCACCAGCGAGGTGTTCTGGGGCATCGCGATCCTGTTCGGCGTGCTGATCGGCTTCGTCTGGCTGACCAGGCCGCCGTTCGGCGTGGCGGGCGGCGCGGCCGGCGGCCACTGAGCACGCGGAGCTGGACGAAGCGACGCGCAAGGCCGCCTCGAGCGAGCGCAATCTCCAGGCCGCCCGCTAAACCATATGTTAGAAATCCGGCCTTTCGCTAGGGACCATCCCATGGACGCTGAGACCCTCTACAAATTTGTCGCATTCGCGTTGACACTGTTCGGTGCACGCAAGCTGTTCCTCGAGCTGTCGACGATGCAGCACGGCCGCAGGCGCGAGGAATACAAGTTCGCAAAGGAGTTCCTGGATGCCATCGAAGCCAAGCCGAACATGCATCCTCTTCTGAAGACCAAGGGCTACCGAGCGATCGCGGGAGACAATACGCTTGCGCCGAACGAGATCGAATACCTCATCTCGCTGGAAGACCCCGATCAGACACTCAGGGACTACGTTCGAGGCCGCAAGTACCTCACGCATGACCCGCGCTTGACCGACAAAGAGGTTGCCTTCAAGCCAAAATATGCACCTCGCTTCGCACGGCGCTGGCGAATCGCGGTGTATTTCGTTTCCTATGCAGTGTCGGCCTTCATTGCATTCGCGCCGTTGTGGTTCGGGAAATACTGGTTCAAGAGCGTGCCACAAATGCTGACGGTCTTCCTGGTGAGCGCCACCATCTTCGGATTCTTCGCATGGCAATCGCTCTCTGCTGCCGTCGCCATCGATCGCGCCGCGAAGCTGGTGGAACGCCAGGCGCGCCATCGCCAGCGAATCATTCTTGCCGGGACCAACTCGACTCAGCCGTGAGAGTCCAGCCTCGAAGCAACGTATCGCGGGCCGCCACTAGCCAACTGCCGCTCGTCCGGCCTCGTCGCCCGCTTCCCCGCCTTCGACGATCGCCGCCTGCCGCTTGGAATGAATGTGTCGGATGCCCAGCGCGATCAGGATGCGCACGGTGATCGAGAGCGCGGCGATGAAGATGCCCACCAGCAGCGTGTCGCGCTCGTGCTCGCGGGTGGCGGCCTGGCGCCGCATCAGGAAGCGGCGCTCGCTGTCGGCAAGCACCACGACCTGCTGGCGCAGCGAGGCCATCGCCTGGCCGGCGTCGCCATTGCGGATCGCCCGCTGGGCGGCGTCGAAGCCGCGTTCCCGGCGCAGCGCGATGGTCTGGCCCAGCTCCGACAGCTTGGCCGCCACCGCCACGTCGATGCGGGCGAGGTTGCCCTCCTGCGTCCTGCTGGCGACCAGCAGTTGCCGCAGCTTGTCGGCATCTTCGCTTTCCGATTTCAACGCAGCCTTGAACGCGACGAGGTACGACTCGTCGCCGGTGATGACGTAGTCGCGCGCGGCCAGGTCGGCGTTCTGCATCGAGATGTAGAGGCCGTCGACGACGTCCAGCACCTCGTAGGCACGGTCGACCCGCTCGCGGTTCTGGATGGCCAGCTGATGGTAGTGGTAGGACAGGTAGGCGCCCAGCAGCACGACCGTCGCCATCGGAATGGCGGCGACCGAATGCCACAGCACCAGCCGCCGCGGCGGCCAGCGCAACGTCTTCAGGGTCTGCCACATGCCGATGGACCTCGCGTCTGCAACCTTCCCTGGCAAACCGCAGTCCTGTCGGGTTCCCTGTCGCGAGCAGGCCGCGCGGCGGCCCGCTACCATCGGTGCCCGGGCGCCAACCGCCGTTTCAGGAAGACCGCCATGCAAGTGATCACGCCGCACCCGTCCGACCTGGGCGACGGCTTCCTCGTGCACCGCGCGCTGCCCAGCGCCGCGCGCCGCGCCGTCGGGCCGTTCGTCTTCCTCGACCAGTTCGGCCCGGTGCAACTGGGCGCCGGCAAGGGGCTGGACGTGCGTCCGCACCCCCACATCGGGCTGGCCACGGTCAGCTACCTGTTCGAGGGCACCATCCTGCACCGCGACAGCCTGGGCAGCGTGGTGCCGATCCGTCCCGGCGAGGTCAACTGGATGACGGCCGGCCGCGGCATCGTGCACTCGGAGCGTTCGCCCGACGAATTGCGCGCCGATGGCCCGCGCCTGTGGGGCCTGCAGTTCTGGGTCGCGCTGCCGCTCGAGCTGGAGCAATGTCCGCCGGCGTTCGCGCACCACGGCGCGGACGCGATCCCGCGCGTGACGCGCCCGGGCGTGCGCCTGAGCGTCGTGCTGGGCGAGGCCTTCGGCGTGCAATCGCCGGTGGCGCTGACGTCGCCGATGTTCCTGGTCGACGTGCGTCTGGAGCCGGGCGCCTCGATCGAGCTGGACGTGGACCACGCCGAGCGCGCGGCCTACGTGCTCGAAGGCGAGGTGCGCGCCAACGACGCCGGGACCGGCACGGCCCAGGAGCACCTGATCGTCTTTGACGCCGGCGAGCCCGCGCGCCTGACCGCCGGCAGCGAACCCGCGCACGTCGTGTTCCTGGGCGGCCCGCCGCTCGACGCGCCGCGCTTCCTGTGGTGGAACTTCGTGTCGAGCGATCGCGACCTGATCCTGCAGGCGCAGGCCGCCTGGTCCGAGCAGCGCTTCCCGCAGGTGCCGGGCGAGACGGAGTTCATCCCGCTGCCGGCACGCCCGATGCCACCGGGATCGGCGCTCTGACCCCACCGAAACCGAGGCTGCCATGCCCAAGATCACGCATCAACCGCCCGCATCGCCAGCCCCGTCCGAGGACGAACTTCTCGACGAGGCGCTGAAGGAAACGTTCCCGGCCAGCGACCCCATCGAGCCACCGCAGCGCGAGAAGCTGCCCCCGGCGGATCCGCCCGGCAGCGACGTGCGCAACCAGTGAGCAGCCCTCCGCTGACGCTGGCGCTGCTGGACGGCCACGCGCTGTTCACCTTTCTCGACCTGGCCGGCACCTTCGCCTTCGCGCTCAGCGGCGCGGCCGCGGCGCGCGAGCGCGGCCTGGACTGGTTCGGCGTGCTGGTGGTCGCGTTCACCGTGGCCTGCGGCGGCGGCGTGCTGCGCGACCTGTGCATCGGGGCGATCCCGCCGGCCGGCCTCGCCGACTGGCGCTACCTGGCCACGGCCGTCGCGGCCGCCGTGCTGACGATGGCCGCGTATGGGCTGGTCGAGCGCCTGGCGCATCCGGTGGTGCTGTTCGACACGCTGGGCCTGGGCCTGTTCGCGGTCACCGGCGCGCAGAAGGCACTGCTGTACGGCGCCAACGGCGAGGTGGCGGTGCTGCTGGGCATGGTCACCGCCGTGGGCGGCGGCGTCGCACGCGACGTGCTGCTCAATCGGGTGCCGGTGATCCTGCAGCGCGAGATCTACGCCTCGGCGGCGCTGGTCGGCGCGGCGGTCGCCACCTGCGGCGCCCTGCTGGGCCTGGCCTCGCCAGCATTGACCTGGTGCGCGGTCGCCGTCTGCTTCGCGCTGCGCATGCTGTCACTGCGCTATCGCTGGAACCTGCCCCGCTTCAAGCGCAAGGCCAGGCCGGACGCGGGCGATTCGCTGGGCGAGTAGTCCTGCGCCGGCAAGGACATCGGTCGCGGCACAGAATCGCGCCTCGACTCGACTGGAGACTTTCACGATGACCTCTCTCTCCGACTTCGCCATCACGAAGAAATGGCCCGCGGCGCACCCCGAGCGACTGCAGCTGTACTCGCTGCCGACGCCCAACGGGGTGAAGGTGTCGATCGCGCTGGAGGAGACCGGCCTGCCCTACGAGCCGCACCTGGTGCGCTTCGATACCAACGACCAGATGTCGCCCGAGTTCCTGTCGCTCAACCCGAACAACAAGATCCCCGCCATCATCGACCCCGAGGGCCCGGGCGGCAAGCCGCTGGCGCTGTTCGAGTCGGGCGCGATCCTGGTCTACATCGCCGGCAAGACCGGCCAGCTGATGCCGGCGGACGACGCCGCGCGCTACCAGACGCTGCAATGGCTGATGTTCCAGATGGGCGGCATCGGGCCGATGTTCGGCCAGCTCGGCTTCTTCCACAAGTTCGCCGGCAAGGACTACGAGGACAAGCGCCCGCGCGACCGCTACGTGGCCGAATCGCGTCGCCTGCTGGGCGTGCTGGACAAGCACCTGGCGGGCCGCCGCTGGATCATGGGCGACGAGTATTCGATCGCCGACATCGCCAGCTTTCCGTGGATCAACAACCTGGTCGGCTTCTACGGTGCGCGCGAGATCGTGGGCTTCGACGACTTCGCCAACGTCCAGCGCGTGCTGGCGTCCTTCCTCGAGCGGCCGGCGGTGGTGCGGGGCCTGAACATCCCCAAGCGGCCGGCGTGATCAGCGCGGCGGGCGCTGCAGCTGCCAGGTGCTGACGCCGCGTCGGAATCCCAGCGATTCGTAGACGTCGATCGCGACGTCGGCCGGGTCGGCCACCATCGCCAGCGTGCGCAGGTCCATCGCCTCGAAGCCGTGGCGGCAGGCGGCGTGCACGAGCGCCGTGCACAGGCCGCGCCGGCGCCAGGCCGGATGGGTCGACACGTACTGGAAGCGGCCCAGGCCGGCGCTGCTGGCGGGGTCCCGGAACAGGCCGCAGGAGGCCGCCAGCACCGGACGGCCGGCGACTTGGGCGACCAGGCCGAACCACTGTCCCAGTCCGGCCCGCTGCATCGCCGCGTAGCGTTGCATCTGGCGCTCGGCGAATATGCGGTAGCCGGCCAGCTCGTCGCGCGCCTGATCGACCGCCACCTGCTTGTCGACGACGGCCGCGCTGTCGCTCGCAAGATCCAGCACGCGGAACTCCATGCCGCCAGGCAGGGGCTTGCGCGGTGCGAGCAGTTGGTCGCGCGTCAGGGTCAGCACGGTCGCCTCGTTGAGCTCGAAGCCGGCGGCGGCGAACTCGGGCGGCAGCACGACGCGCCGCGGCACGTCGACGCCGAAGGCGCGATGGCGCGAGGCCGGCTGGCGCGACGCGACCTCCTCGTCGAACAGCGCCAGCCAGCGCTCGAGGTCACCCGGTTCGGGCGCGTGCTGGAACA
>JBJMWF010000206.1:0-18339 GCA_045810265.1 Vitreoscilla sp.
TCCTACAGTTCTTTCCCGTTGTTGAACGGATCGAGCGTCGAGAGGACCGCATACTTGTCGATCTACTGTTACGCGAGCACGCCTAATGGCATACCCATCCCGCGATCTTCATGGACCGGCACAAGCGCGTAGCGTTCGCGATCTCTTCCAAACGCTATTTGCGGCCGAGTTGCTCAGTCCGAGTCGCAAGCTCTGGCTGTTCTTCGCCTGGATCTCAGATGTCGAGGTTCTCGACAATTCAGCTCGACGCTTTGCCGCCATCGAACCCGACTGGCCCGCCGCACCCATCAGGTTATCGCAGGTGCTCAGCGCCCTACTGGCTAGAGGAACGCACGTCAGATTGGTAATCCGAGAACATGGACACAACGAGTACTTTGTCGCACGCCTTCGAACTCTCAAGGAACGCTTCGGCGATCAGTTGAGGTGGGTGGTCGAGAAGGACTTTCATGCAAAGGGCCTCCTCGGCGATGACTACTTCCTCAGCGGTTCAATGAACCTGACTCTGAGCGGGATCTCGGTCAACGGTGAACATTTAACCCTAAGGACCGATCCAGCCGCGATTGCCGAGCAAGCCGAACAACTCGAGTTGCAGTGGGAAGGTCGGCTCGCATGATCAACGCCGACCCAGAGATTGCGCGCAACATTGCATCGCAACTGCGTACACGTTCAAAGGGCTTTGCCTTTCCCGCCGTGACTGAAACGTTGTGCGATCAACTGCTCGAGACAGTTGATAGCGCCGGTTTCCCAGGCGCGCTCATTCCAGAGATGAAGGCGGACGGTCAACTGCTCGTCATTGCGATCGCGATGCCTGCCGACTGGCGTCGTCTTAGCCCAGTACTGCGCGCCTTCGCAGGGCCGACGCTGACCTCGTTCGATGGTTTGCCCTCTGCCGATCTAGTTAGGGACGACCTCGGCGCAGCGATCGCCGGCGCGGGCCCACTTGTCAGCGCTACGATCAGGTTGCCAGACGACGCTGGCGCCCAAGAGATGGCGCTAAGGGCCCTCGTGCGCGCGCGCGACACCCTCGTTCGAGCGCCATCCCTGACCCGCTCCGCGCCAGAGCCGACGAGTTGGCTTCTTGCTCGCTTCCAGGACTGTCTCAATGTCGGCCGCAGAGATGCGGCAACTGCGGTTCTCGACCAACTTCGCAACGAACTACGGCTTGACGCCCTCAACCTGCGGTTTCTGCAGGTTCAGTTGCTCGCCACCTTCAACGAGTGGGCGGAAATAGTCAATCTCTCTGGATTTGCCAATCTAACGCTGGCGAGGCGAACACCTGCGACCACAGCTTTGCTGCTCGAAGCCCTCTATCAAGCTCGCTTGGCGCCGTCCTTCGATGCCGGCGATCAGGCAGCAATCGAAAGACTCTACGCAGAACAGGTACGACCGTTTGCCGTGCCTCTACTGAAAGCGCCTCTGCCAGCGTTGCTTCGAGCCGGTGGCTGGCGGCTAGCGGCACTCGAGTCGCTTACATCACCTGGACGTGTGGATCTTAGGGATGCGGTCGCCTCGCAGTCAGAGCGACTCGGTTGGCTTACACCTCGCCTTACCACTACCTTCGCGAGCGCCGAGAGGCTCCCCGATCCGGAAGCGGTCGACGATGCCCGCGATCGCCTGATTGCTACCGAAACGACAGAGAGCGTCGACGTCATGGCAGCAGCCCTTGCGGCACTGGCACGCCTCAACGACAAGCAGCGCGCAGAACTCGCGCAAGCGGAACCCTTCCGCACGGCTTTACGTGGGCTGGAAGAAGAGGCTGGCAGCGCGAGCGTGCCGACCTCCTGGCCGATGTGGCTCGCTCGGACTTCCGATCCAACATTCACGAACGCACTCGCACTCGCGCGTCTGGGTGCTGAGGAATGGTTGATCGCCGAAGATGCGGGCGATCCAGCGCTGGTGGCGTCGTTCCTCGACGGGTTGAACACGGCACAGACCGACTTCCTTGCGGCAGAGCGCACCGCCCAGGCGCTCCCCTACCTGGTTGCTGCATTTCGGCGAGACCCGTTGTTCCCCAATCCAGTTATGACGCCGATCTACTCGAGCATGCTGACCCTGCTTGCGCTGGGAAGCGCTCGAGGAGCGTCAATTTTCGATTCGAGCTTGATCCTCGTCGATGCGCTGCTGACGGTTGGGATCAATGCGGCTCAATACCGGGAGCTTGCCGCCGACGTCGACGAGATTGCGGGTGAGGGCTTTGGAGCACGAATGGGCTACTGGGCGCTCGAATTGATAGAGGCATTCATGCGCTCGCCTGCGCCCGACACGGCTGCGAGGGAGCGACTGGTGCACTCCGTTCTGGCTCGCCTCACCCCAATCCGTTCGCGGCTGAGCAGCCTGCAGCAGGTCGCGATCAATAGCCTCTCCGAAGAGTTCGGTTGGGCGCTCGGCGCGGCGCCCGCATTGCAAAGCGCGCACGACGATGGACTTGCCGCGCGGATGAGGGGGAAGACGATCGCAATTTATTCGCTCGTAGAGAATGCGAGTCACCAAGCCAAGGTTGCCTTGCAAGCCATCGATAGCGATATTGACGTGCAGTGCAACGCCGATCACGGAGGTTCGTCCCAACTCCGGACCCTCGCGACCAACAGCGATCTGTTCGTTATCGCTTGGGCAGCTGCCAAGCACGCAGCAACTGATTTCATCCGAGCTCATCGCAGCGGTCGGCCGATCGCATATGCCGAGGGAAAAGGCGTCTCCAGCCTACTGCGAGCCGTAGAAGACTACTTCGGCGCGTGATCGAACTACCGTCGCTCTGTATCGCTCAGCGGTTCACTTGTAGCCGAGGCCGATCCCGTGCACGCGCGAGCAGGAGGGACTTTAGTCCCGGGCAGATTTAGTGTTGTCGGCCTCTGTGCAGGGGCACAGTTAACAACGACAGTCTGGCCAGAGTTGCCTGCGCGCGCGTCGGCCAACGTCCCTGTCTGCGGTGTTGCAACGGTAGGTCGAGCGTCGATCTGCATTGTCGACGTGGCCGCCGCGGCATCCGTCTGATCATGCTTCAAGGAGCGATCCACGAACACAAACAGCAGAACCACCAAGAAGACCCAAATCAGCAGGACTCTGATCGCATGACTGAGGAGCGCTTGCGCTGGTTCCAACAGCCGCAGTTTGTCGGCGATCTTTGCGTTAACCAAGTAGGCTTCGACGATGTAGCCCTTGTACGCCTCGACCAGTTGAGCGCTCCTCTGGGCGGCGAAAGATTTGGCCCAGTTCTCGGGTGTTGTCCTGACGCTCTCCTGGAAGAACAAGTGAGACTTTGGCACCTTATCTCGTTCCACCACCAGATTGCCCTGGGTCGAGTCCCAGACGAAACGAGTGCGGGTCGCATGGAAACTGACCAGCGCGCCGGCCCCGACCAGCAAGACGAAACTGAAGAAGAGGAAGTAGGCACCATATACCAGAATGTTCCCGTGCACCCAGAGAGCGCTGTGGTCGATAGGGTAAGAGTCGACGACCTTCGAGAAGACTGCGCCGGCCGCGGCCGTCAAAAAGGCCACGATCGTCAATAGCCGCGAAACCTTCTGATCCTGATACTCGGTCTGGCCTTTCGCCTCGTCGAGGCTCTCCTTGGCCTTCGCGAGCAGGTCATCGTCAAGTAACAGTGCCGGCGTTGTCGCGTCTAGAGTCTTTCGGATGCTGGCCGCGATCTCCCTCGGCTCGAGTCGCCTTCCCTCATGGCTCGGATAGGCCTTCGTTTCGGCATTGAAAAGCGCGCTCAGGAGCGCGCGTGCTGGTGATAGTGGCTTCATCTCGTCTCCCTAGTACCATGCGAATCTACGACGCTAGCTGGACAGTTTAGCTGCCGTGTGAGATGGCTCATGCCATGAGCCGATCGCCATCTAACGTTGACCCTCTCGCACTCGAACGCAGCCATGCATCCGACGCCTACCGTCGCCTTGATCGACGCCGACAACACGCTTTGGGATACCGACGCCGTCTTCCGCGCGGCCCAACTGACGATGCTATCGCTCGTCGAATCGAAGCTCAGGCGGCGTTGCTCTGCCGAAGATCGACTCAAATTCGTCAGAGAGTTCGACCAGGAACTGGCGCTGGCGCACCATCTGCACTTGCGCTACCCGCCGCAACTCCTCGTCCGAGCTCTCGAAGCTGGTCTCGAGGGTGAGCCGGCAGATCTAGCTGCGCGCAAGGCAATCGCAGGGCGACCGTCAAAGACTGCGCGCCTGTCCGAAGACGAGGTTCAATCGATCGTCGCTACGTTCGTCGACGCCCTGAACGTTCCACCGTCCTTGCTCCCGACGGTCAAAGAGGCGCTCTCCGCAGCGCAGAACGCAGGATTCACTCTCTACGTGATGACTGAGGGTCGTATTGATCGGCAAAAGACGCTGGTTGACTTGCACGGCCTGCAGGCAGCCTTCGAAGGCGTCTGGGAGCTTACGAAGACCAAAGAGCAGTTTTCGCGTCTGTTGACGAGGTTCCCTGAGAGCCGCGTGGTCGTGGTGGGAGATCAGCCTGACCGTGACATCGTTCCGTCCAAGGCAGCGGGTTGCGTGACGGTCTTCGTGCCGAGCCGATTCACTCCTTCCTGGAACGAGAAGGGAGAGCAAGGGTCGGCTGATTACGTTGCAGCAGATCTGCTGCAAGCCATCTCGTGGTGCATCAGTACTGCTGAGAATCGATAGCCCTAACCCGGCGGCTTCTTGTGGGAACCGCCAGCGTACCTTGGCAAGGGGTCTAGAAAGAACTCCGCCATTGATCGCCGCCTCGGAGCCTCGCGCCGGCGTTTGCACGTCCGCGGATATCGCGGCGGCAGCCGAGACGACCTGGCGAAGACCGGAACCGGCTCCGCAATGCAGCACCCAGGGGAAAAGAGCCATTTCCAATCACCCCATCGATTGGTAGAACGATTGGTAGAAACCAATGAAAAACGCGCCTCTAGGGCGCGTCTTTGCTCACTTACTGGCGGAGAGGGTGGGATTCGAACCCACGGTACCTTGCGGTACGCCTGATTTCGAGTCAGGTACATTCGACCACTCTGCCACCTCTCCAGGATTCTTGGCGTCCGCTGTGGTCAATTGAGCGGAGTCCGACACTCTAGCACGGTTTTGAGGCGTCGGCAAATTTCTGGCGCGGCAGCCGGCTGCTCAGAGGCCGAAACGCAGGAAGGTGACGCGTACCTTGCCGTCGACCACGCGAACGTCGCGCACGGCCAGCTTGGCGAGCGCGGTGCGGGGGCCCTGGCCCTTGAGCGTATAGATCGGATGGCCCTGCAGCGTGCGGCGCAGGGCGTCGGGGCCGCGCACCTTGACCACCTGCACGAGCTCGGGCGGGAAGCCGGTGAGCGAGAAGTTGTCGATGCGCACGTCGTCGAGGAAGAAGTCGCCTTCGTAGCGGACGTAGCGCAGCACGCCGGAGAACGCGACCTGTCCGGGCATCTGGCGGTGGCCGAGCGAGACCAGCACGTCGGCGGACAGGCCGATGCGGGGCGAGCCCTCGTCGAGGCGGACCACCGGCTTGCTGAGCGTCACGCAGGCGACGATCATGGTGCAGCTCTTTTGCGGGAAGCGCGCATCCAGGCGCTCCTGCAGCTGCGCCTGGTCGATGTCGATCGAGGCTTCCGGCATGAACGTCGTGATCGCCCACCAGCCGGCGGCGACGGCGAGCGCCGCCCCGATGCCGACTCCGATGGCGACGCGGCGTCCGTTCATGATGCCGGGGTGTCCGAAGGCGGCGCAGCCAAGGCCTCGAGCCGGCGGTTCTGCTCGCTGCCGTATTTCACGCCCAACATGTTGCAGGCAGCGGTGCACAGGATCAGCAACACCGTCAGGCCGGCCGGGTCGTCGACGGAGCTGAGCGCCAGCCCCAGCAGCGCGGACACCGCGGCCATCGCGCCGCCGACGCGGTACTCGTCGCGGAGCACGACGCGCGCACAGACGTAGCCGCCGGCCACCGACATCAACGCGCCCAGCACGATGCCCAGCACGCCGAAGGGCGATGCGGTCGGGATGTGCTGCATCGCCTGGTCGATCTGGCCGTCGGTCAGGCCCTGGCCGCCCAGCGTCAAGCCGTAGACCTGGTCCAGCACGATGCCCAGCACCGCGGAGCCGCCGAGGTCGACTGCCAGGCCGCTCAACACGGCTTTCAGCGGCGAGCCGGGAACGTCGGGCACGCGTGGATTCTTGGTCGAATCGGTCTCGGGCGGCTTGAACGGGTTGTTCGACATGGGGCAAGCGAAGACGGGGACGGGCACGGAAGCGAGTTGATGACGACGGCCTCAGCCAGGCACGTCGTCCCAGTGTGCCGCACGCTGGCGCCGCTCCTGGCGCCAGTTCGTCACTTCCAGCCGCACGCCGTCCGGATCCTCGAAGAACGTGGCGCAGTAATCAGGCGCGTACTGCGGGTACAGGCGGGCGTCGGTGGCAGCGATCCCGCTGGCTTGCAAGTTGCGCGCCACCGCGTGCACGTCCTCGACGGCATCGACGCGCAAGCAGAAGTGATGCAGCCCCGGTGCATACGGTTCGTGCGGCTGCAGCACCCGCGCGGGGCGCAGCACGAAGCCGAACAGCCGGTTGAAGTACTGCACATGCGGATCGCCGCCGAGCACGAAGGCGTTCTTTCGGAAGCCGAGCGCGTCGCGCAGCACGCGGTCGTAGAACGGTTCCGACCGGGCCAGATCGGAGACGGTGATGTAGATGTGGTCGATGCCGGTGACTTCGGTCAAGACGGACGCTCGTGGTGGTGGCTGCTGCCCATCGTAGCCTGTCCTGCCCCGCTACTCGGGCAACTCGTCGCCACGCATCAGCTGCAGCAGCTCGCGCGCCATGGGCACCGCGGCCGTGGCGTTGCCGTCGCCTTCGAGCACGCTGTCGGCCAGCTCGCGCTTGGTCTGGTGCAGCGTCAGGATCTTTTCCTCCAGCGTGCCGCTGTTGACCAGGCGGTAGACGGTCACCGGCCGCTGCTGGCCGATGCGGTGCGCGCGGCCGCTGGCCTGGTCTTCGGCGGCCGGGTTCCACCACGGGTCGGCGATGACGACGTAGTCGGCCACGGTCAGGTTCAGGCCGAAGCCGCCGGCCTTAAGGCTGATCAGGAACAGGTGGCCCTCGCCTTCCTGGAACGCCTCGACGCGGCGCGTGCGCTCGGCCGACGGCGTGCTGCCGTCCAGGTATTGGTAGGCGATGCCGGCCTCGTCCAGGGGCTCGCGGAGCAAGGCGAGGAAGTCGACGAACTGGCTGAAGACCAGCGCCTTGTGGCCGTTGGCGACGAGCTCGGTGGCGAGTTCGGCGAACGCGGTCACCTTGGCGCCGCGTCGCTTGAGCGTGGGCGTGACCAGGCGCGGATCGCAGGCGGCGCGGCGCAGGCGCGTGAGGCCGGCCAGCACGTTCAGGTGCGCCTGGCCGGCGCCGTCGCCCGACAGGCTCTTCTCGGCGGCGACCAGTGCCTCGCGCCGCAGCGCCTCGTAGTGCGCCTTCTCGGCATCGTCGCCCTGCACCTGCAGCACGAGCTCGGTGCGCGGCGGCAGGTCGGCCAGCACCTGGGCCTTGGTGCGGCGCAGGATGAACGGCGCGATCAGGCGCTTGAGCGTGCGCTGAGCCGCACGGTCGCCTTGCCGCTCGATGAGGTTGGCGAAGCGCTCGTTGAAGCGCGCCAACGTGCCCAGCAGGCCCGGATTGCACGCGCGCATCACCGACCACAGCTCGCCCAGCCGGTTCTCGATCGGGGTGCCCGACATCGCCAGCCGGAACGTCGCCTGCAGCGCGAAGACCGCCTGGGTGCGCTTGGCGGCGGCGTTCTTGATGGCCTGCGCCTCGTCCAGCACCAGCGTGGCCCAGAGCTTGTCGGCGAAGGCCTGGCCGTCGATCTGCAGCATCGGGTACGAGACGAGCAGCACGTCGTGCTTGCCCATCTCGGCGATGATGCCCGCGCGCTCGCTCGTGCTGCCCCGCTCGGCATACACATGGACGCGAAGCGACGGCGCGAAGCGCGATGCTTCCGAGCGCCAGTTGCCGATCAGCGAGGTCGGCATCACCACCAACGCCGGGCCGTTCGCGGCGCGCGCCAGCATCACGGCCAGCGCCTGCAGCGTCTTGCCCAGGCCCATGTCGTCGGCCAGGCAGGCGCCCAGGCCCGCGGCCGCGAGTCGCATGGCCCACTCGAAGCCCTCTTCCTGGTACGGCCGCAGCTCGGCCTGCAGCGTCGAGGGCAAGGCCGGCACGACGCGGCGCGCGTCGTCCAGCGCCATCAGGCGCGCCGCATAGGCCGCGTCGTGCTCGACCCGCGCGCCCTCCATCGCGGCTTGCAGCCACGGTGCGGCGATGGCGGGCGCGCGCACCTCGTCCGGATTGTTGGCGCGCGCGGTCTGCTTCTCCGTGACGGCGGCGATGTCGGCCACGCGCTCGCGCAGCTCCTGCGTCAGGGCCAGGAAGCGGCCGTCGCCCAGCGGCATGAAGCGGCTCTTGCCTTCGGTCGCGAAGCCGATCAGCTGCTGCAGGCTGACCACCAGCTCCTCGTCGACCGTCAGCTTGCCCTCGAGCGCGAGCCAGTTCTCGTGCGTGCGCACCTTGAGCGTGAGCTGGTCGAGCGCGCCGGAGGCCACGCGCACCGGCCGGCCTTGCGGCCAGTCGAGCGCGAGGATGGAGGTGTGCGGCTGCAGGCGCTCGATCAGTGCGAGCGAGTCGTCGGCGGCGTCCAGCAGCCATTCGCACGGCGCGTCGGGCGGCAGCTCGTCGAGCATCGGGCAGGTGTCGAGCACCGCCTCCAGGTGCTGGCGTTCCAGCTTGAGATCACGCTGCACGCCGACGCTCTCGCCCTTCAGGGTCGCGACCACGCGTGCGCGTCCGCGGCCCGGGATCAGGCGCGGCCCGACGGTGGCGTAGTCGGCGCCGAACGGCGCGGCCACCAGCCGCAGCTGCAGCCCGTCGCCCACCGGCTGCAGTTCGGCGCGCAGGCGCGACTCAGGGGCGATCTCGCGTGCGGCCTGCGCGGTTTCCGCGTCGTCGGCGTGGATGCGGAAGTGGCTGCCCAGGCCCGTCAGCACCTCCTGCAATTGGGCGGCACCCTGGCGCGGGATGTCCAGGCCGGTCGGGCCCAAGAGCTGCGCCACGCGCTTTTGCGAGGCGGTCAGGCGGATCAGCCGCGCGCGTTGCGGGCCGTCGCGCCAGATCGACACCAGCCGCAAGGCATCGAGTTCCTTCTGCTCGGCCTCGCTGCCGGCCCAGCGCGCGACGGCCGCGTCGTTGGCCACCTGCAGCGAAGGCTGCATGCGCACGCGCAGGCGTTCGCCTTCGTCGACCACCTCGAGCTCGGGGCCGGCCTCGACGAGCTCGATGAACTGCTCAGGCGCATCCGAGAACGCCACGTGCGGATGGCCGAACAAGGCCCCGACAGCCTGCGCCAGGTCGAGCCGCAGGCCGCGGCCGAAAGTCTCCTGGCGGATGGCGCGCACCACGCCCGCATCGGCCGGCGTCAGCGTCTGCGCGCCGCGCTGCAGCCGGCTCAGCGGCACTTCCTTGAGCTGGCCCCAGCCGCGCGGGCCACGCTTCTGCTCGTGCGGCACGAGGCCGCGGATGGCGCCGTTGTCGCCGGTCTCGATCAGCCAGACGACGCGGCTGTCGGGCGCGTTCGCGGGCGACGCGGGTGTCGACGCCGGCTCGCCGAGTGCGCGCAAGGCGGCCAGCGCGACCTGCCAGCGCTCGAGCCCGGCCGGCACGAAGAACCAGGACGGCGCGGGCTCGCCGCCCAGCACGCGCAAGGCCGCGCCCAGCTGCTCGGCCAGGCCGTCGAAGCCGGCCGCTTCATACGCGCTCTTGAGGTTCTGTGCCGCATCGGCCTCGGCCGGCGGCAGGCCCTCGGCCAGCGAGCCCTCCTTCAGCCAAGCGCGCATCAGCCATCGGTTGTGATCCAGCGGCGAGACCACGCGCGAGGCGGCGCGATAGCCCCATTGGCTGCCGAAGGGCAGGAAGGGCTTCATGTCGCGCGGCGCAGCGCCGAGCCGCATCTGGATGGCCAATGCGATCGCCCCCAGTGGATGCTCGAGCACCGGATCGCGCTTGCCGCCTTCGGCCAGGCAGAAGCGCAAGGCCTTGTCCAGGTGCGTCGGCGTCTGCTGCGCCAGCAAGGCCAGCACGTTGGGCAGCGCCACCGACAGCGGCACCAGCGCGCGCCGCTTGCCGCTGAGCTTCTTCAGCGTGGCCAGCGCGGCATCGAACTCGGGCTCGGCATCGGCCCAGCGTCCTTGCGTGGCCAGGGCGGCGGCCCCGATGGCCTGGGCCATCGCGCGGCGGCTGGCCGCCGAGGCCAGCGGCAGCTTGGCCGGCGGCTGCGTCGCCGCCAGGCCATGCGTCGCGCGCAGCGCGTCGATCAGATGGCCCTCGTCTGCCGCGTCGAGCGTGGGGCCGAGCATGCGGCCGAAGGACTGGACCCAGTCGCTGCTCCGGCGATCGGCGCCATCGGCCAGCAGGCGGTCGAAGGCGAAGGACCAGCGCAGGCCCTGGGTCTGCGGCGTCGTTTCGTCGTCGACCAGGCGCGCCGCGCGCTCGCGCACGAACGCGGGATCCAGGCCGATGCCGGTA
The DNA here is from genome assembly GCA_045810265.1 of Vitreoscilla sp. Classification (GTDB taxonomy): domain Bacteria; phylum Pseudomonadota; class Gammaproteobacteria; order Burkholderiales; family Burkholderiaceae_C; genus Scleromatobacter. The sequence continues at coordinate 10,527 of JBJMWF010000206.1, forward strand.
TTGAGCGAGTTGCCCAGCCGGTCGAGCGCGCCGGCGAGCAGGTCGCCCTGCATCGCAGGGTGCAGGCGATCGAACAGCGTCTGGTCGATGCAATCGGCCAGCGCGGTATCGAGCAGCGCCGGGATGTCGTGCAGGCCGGGCGGCAGGCGATCGAGCAGTCGCGCCAGTTCGAGCGGCGCCGCGCCGCACAGCGCATCCAGGCGCACCCGCGCGATGGCGGCATTGAGCGTCGGGAAGCGGCCGTGGCCTTGTCGGCCGAGGCCGGCGGTCGAATACGCGTCGGCGTGCGCGAGCGCCTCCTGCAAGGCGCCGTGCGGCACGCGCGAAAGCAGGCCCGCATACACCACGGGGTACACGTTCATCGGCAGCGTCCAGACGCCGGGCCGACGTTCGTCCTCGTTGGCCAGGCCGGCGGACTGCAGCCGTGCCAGCGTGTGGCGCACCAGCTCCTGCGACGGCGCGACGCTGCCGGGCGTGCGCAGCGCCGGCGAGGCCAGCGCGTCGGCGACCCAGGCGCGCGAGCGCGCCAGCGCACCCAGCGCGAGCGCGGCCAGCGCGTCACCCGCAGGGGCCTCGAGTCCGGCGAGCGGATCGTCAGGGAGCGCGTCGGCCATCGCGGCTCAAGCCGCCTTGCGCGCCCACAGCTTGAGCACCACCTCGGTGGCGGCGCGGCTCAGCTGGTCGCGCACCTGCGGATCGTCGAGCTCCTCGCCGCTGGGATGATCCTCGGCGTCGGCCGCGACTTCGACGTCGCCGCCCAGCCAGGCGATCGTCGCCAGGCCCGGGCCGAGCTCCGGGTCGGCCTGCAGCGGCGCCCAGGCGTCGGGCGCGAGGTCGGTGGCCGCGAGAAAGCCCATGCACCAGTCGGTTGCGTCGGCGAGTTCCTCGCCCTGCGTCCCAGGCACCTCGGCGACGCTGAACACGGGCTCCCAGGCGTCCGGCGGACCGGACAGCGCCGCTTCGATGCTGCGCAGGTGTCGCAGCACCAGCACGGTGGTTCGCTTGCGCTTTTGATTACTCGCGAACGGCGCCGGCGCCGGCTCCTGGTCGCCACCCCAGATCAGCGGCAGCCAGTCAGCTGTCTTCATCGCCGCGAGCGGCGTCGGGCCGACCAGCAGCGCGGTCAGGAAGCCATCCATGCCATCCAGCGTCATCGACGCATCGGACGGCAGGTTGGTGAGCAGGTCGTCCAGGCTGGCGAGCTCCTCTTCGGTCAGCGGCGTGTTGGGCGAATTCGGGTCGTACGACGGATAGTCCATGTCAGGCCTTGAGGACGGCCAGGCCGCCCATGTAGGGACGCAGCACTTCCGGCACCGTCACCGAGCCGTCGGCCTGCTGGTAGTTCTCCAGCACCGCGACCAGCGTGCGGCCCACGGCCAGGCCCGAGCCGTTGAGCGTGTGCACCAGTTCCGGCTTGCCCTGTGCGTTGCGGAAGCGCGCCTGCATGCGGCGCGCCTGGAACGCACCCATGTTCGAGCACGAGCTGATCTCGCGGTAGGTGTCCTGCGCCGGCAGCCAGACCTCAAGGTCGTAGGTCTTGGCCGAGCCGAAGCCCATGTCGCCCGCGCACAGCAGCACCACCCGGTAGGGCAGGCCCAGCTTCTGCAGGATGGTCTCGGCGTGGCGCACCATGTCTTCCAACGCCTGCATGCTCTGCTCGGGGTGCGCGATCTGCACCATCTCGACCTTGTCGAACTGGTGCTGGCGGATGAAGCCGCGCGTGTCGCGTCCGGCCGAACCGGCCTCCGAACGGAAGCACGGGCTGTGCGCCGTGAGCTTGACGGGCAGGTCCTCCGCCTTGAGGATCTCGCCGCGCACGGTGTTGGTCAGCGAGATCTCCGAGGTCGAGATCAGGTACTGCTCGGGCTGCTGGTCGTCCCCGCCGCGCAGCACCCAGAACATGTCTTCCTTGAACTTGGGCAACTGGCCGGTGCCTTCGAGCACTTCGCGGTTGACGATGTACGGCGTGTACATCTCGGTGTAGCCGTGGTCGACCGTGTGCGTGTCCAGCATGAACTGCGCGAGCGCGCGGTGCAGGCGGGCGATGCCGCCGCGCAGCACCGTGAAGCGCGAGCCCGAAAGCTTGGCGCCGGTCTCGGGGTCGAGGCCCAGCGGCGCGCCGACGTCGACGTGATCCTTGACCGCGAAGTCGAACCTGGCCGGCGTGCCCCAGCGGCGCACCTCGACGTTGGCCGTCTCGTCGGCGCCCAGCGGCACCGCCTCGTCGGGCAGGTTGGGCAGCCCCATCAGGATGGTGTTGAGCTCGCCCTGCAGCGCCTCCAGACGTTCGGCGCTGGCCTTGAGCTCGTCGCCGATGCCGGCCACCTCCGCCATCACCGGCGCGGTGTCCTCGCCCTTGCCCTTCAACATGCCGATCTGCTTGCTCAGGCTGTTGCGGCGGGCCTGCAGGTCTTCGGTCTTGGTCTGCAGCGTCTTGCGCTCGGTCTCGAGCGCGGTGAACGCAGCGACGTCCAGATACGGCTGGGGGTTCTTGCGCTTGTCGAGGCCGGCGATGACGGCGGGCAGGTCGCGGCGCAGCTGGTTGATGTCGAGCATCGTCTGTTCCTTGGATTCGTTTGGTGCGTATTTCAGGCTCTCGCGCGGGCCGGAGGGGCGCGCGCGACGAAGGAATTCACGAGGAGCGCGAAGCGCTCAGGCAACAAGCGTCAAGATCGCGCCGCGCGCAGTTCAGCCATGCTGCGATCGCCCAGGCCCATCGGCAGGGGGAACTCGACCGTCTCCTTGACGCCGTCGATGTTGCGCACGCTCAGCGCGCCGAGCTGCTTGAGGCGGTCGATCACCGCCTGCACCAGCACGTCGGGCGCCGAGGCGCCGGCCGTCAGCCCCACGCGGGCGCGGCCCTCGAACCACTCGGGCACCAGGTCCTGCGCGCCGTCGACCATGTAGGCCGGCGTGCCCAGCCGCTCGGCCAGCTCGCGCAGGCGGTTGCTGTTGGAGCTGGTGGGGCTGCCGACCACGATCACGATGTCGACCTTGGGCGCCATGAACTTGACGGCGTCCTGGCGGTTCTGCGTGGCATAGCAGATGTCCTGCTGCTTGGGCTCGCGCACCTGCGGGAAGCGGGCCTTGACGGCCTCGAGGATCTCGGCGGCGTCGTCCACCGACAGCGTGGTCTGCGTGACCACCGCCAGCTTGGTGGGATCGTTCGGATGCACGCCGGCGACGTCGGCCACGTCCTCGACGAGGTAGATGCCCTCGCGCAGCTGGCCCATCGTGCCCTCGACCTCGGGGTGGCCCTTGTGGCCGATCATGATGAACTCGTAGCCCTCGCGCGCGAGCTTGGAGACCTCGACGTGCACCTTGGTCACCAGCGGGCAGGTGGCATCGAACACCGAGAAGCCACGCTGCGCGGCCTCCTCGCGCACCGCCTTGCTGACGCCGTGGGCCGAGAAGACGAGCGTGGCGCCGGGCGGCACCTCGGCCAGGTCCTCGATGAAGATCGCGCCCTTGTTCTTCAGGTCGTTGACGACGAAGGTGTTGTGCACGATCTCATGGCGCACGTAGATTGGGCGGCCGAACTTCTCGAGCGCGCGCTCGACGATCTCGATGGCGCGGTCGACGCCGGCGCAAAAACCGCGCGGCTGTGCGAGCAGCACCTCGTCGACGAACTTCTGCGCCTCGGCCTGCGAGGTCGCGTCCACGACAGCCATCACGTCGGTCCTGATTTCGCTCATCACAGCACTCCGATCAACTGCGCTTCGAACGTCACCGGCTGGCCGGCCAGCGGGTGGTTGAAGTCGAACAGCAGCCAGTCGGCGCCCTCCTCGCGGATCACGCCGGCGAACTTGCCGGTGCCGTCGGGCGTGGGGAACTCGACGACGTCGCCGACGCGGTACTCCTCGTCGGCATCGCCGTGCTCGGCCAGCAGGCTGCGCTTGACCCGTTGCAGCATCTCCGGGTTGCGCTCGCCGTAGGCGGCCCCGGCCTCGAGGTGCCAGGTCATGCGGGCGCCCTCTTCCATGCCGATCAGGCAGGCCTCGATGGCGGGGGCGAGCTGGCCCGCGCCCAGCGACAGCGTGGCGGGCTTGTCGTCGAACGTGCTGACGACTTCGGCGCCATCGGGGCCGCTGAGGCGGTAGTGCAACGTCAGAAACGAGTCGGGCTGGACGATGTTCACGAATATGAGGCGGTTGGGCAGGCACGGCCTGCTGGGAAGACGCGACACTGGAAGCGTCGACCTGCCTTCGAAAGGCAGGTATTTACCCCCAAGTTTACCCGCCGGGCCCGCTGCCATGTCGATCAAGGAATTGCCGAGCGCCGCCCGTCCGCGCGAAAAGCTGCTGGCGCACGGCGCCCGCTCGCTGGCCGACGTCGAGTTGCTGGCCCTTCTGCTGCGCACCGGCGTGCGCGGCACCGGCGTGCTGCAACTGGCCGAGCGCCTGCTGGGCCAGTTCGACGGCCTGGCCGGGCTGATGCACGCCAGCCCGGCCGAGCTGGCGCGCGCCGGCGGCGTGGGGCCGGCGAAGCGGGCCGAGCTGGCAGCGGTGCTGGAGATCGCCCGCCGCGCGCTGGCGCAGCAGTTGAAGGCGGCGCCGGTGTTCGATTCGCCGCAGAAGGTCAAGGACTTCGTGGCGCTGCGCCTGGGCGCGCTCACGCACGAGGTCTTCGGCGTACTCTTTCTTGATTCGCAGCACCGGCTGATCGAGATGCAGGAGCTGTTTCGCGGCACGCTGGCGCAGACCAGCGTCTACCCGCGCGAGGTGCTGCGCCAGGCGCTGCTGCTCAATGCGGGCGCGGCGATCCTGGTGCACAACCACCCGTCGGGCGTGGCCGAGCCGTCGCGCGCGGACGAGGTGCTGACGCAGTCGCTGGTATCGGCGCTGCGCGTGATCGACGTGCGGGTGCTCGACCACCTGGTCGTGGGGGCGGGGTGCGTCACCAGTTTCGCGGAGCGTGGGTTGATGTGAGCTTCAGGCCCCTGCCCGCGTCCCCTGCAGGTCGAACCCGCCCTCGCCGCTGACCCAGGTGTCCTTGTCGCGCACGATGGCCTGCGGCGGCAGCGCCGGCGTGGCCACCGCCAGGCCGCTCATGCGGCGCACGGCGGTGCCGACGGCGACGAACTCGATCAGCCCGGAACCGATCTCGACGATGTAGGTCTTGATGCCGACCACGCGATCGGCGCCCAGCTCCGCGGCCTCCTGCTCGATGCGGTGGAACACGTGCTCGCGGGCGTCGTAGACCAGCGTGGTCAGGTCGCTGATCTCGCCCTTGACGAAGCCCTTGAACAGCGACTTGAGCCCGCCGATCGCGCCCAGCGAGTACACCGAGGTCGACATCAGCAGCTTGAGCGGCGCGAAGCCCATCGCGGTCAGGCTCCACAGCTCCTCGCCGGTCAGGTCGCTGGTGACCGGATCCTGGCTCGCCTGCGCGGGCAGCGCGGGATTGATGGCGGCGGTGCCCGACATGAACATCTCGTGCGCGCCGTTGAAGCGCTCGACGCTGGTGCGGATGCCCACCACGGCATTGGCACCGGCGCGGCGCGCCTCCTTGACCGCGCGTTCGAGCGCATGGTGGCGCGTGGCGTTGAAGATGTCGCTGAACTCCTTGATCTCGCCGCGCACCATGGTCTTGAGGCCACCGATGATGCCGCCGATCGCGCCCATCGAATACGCGATGTTGCCGAACACGTAGCGCCGCGGCGCGTAGCCGGCGTCCATGTGGCAGTACAGCTCCTGGGCGTCGCCGGCGCTGGTGAAGAACTGGTTGTCCGCGCCATGGCGCACGCTGGAGCCGACGAACAGGTACTCGGTGTTGCCGGCCAGGTTGCGCAGCTCCGAGGCGACGCCGACGGCGCCATGCGCGGCGCCCTCCTTGACCTCGGCCACCATGCGGTCGTAGGCGTTCTGCCGGCCCTCGTGGATGATCTGCGTGATCTCGGGGATCTCGCCGCCGATGACGCCGCGCACCCCCGAGGTCAATCCGCCGATGAAGCCCATCGAGCGCACCGAGTTGCCCACCACGATGCCCACCGGCTCGTAGCCCTTGAGGTGCATGCAGTAGATCTCGTTGCCGGACAGGCCGGAAATCCTGGGCTTGGTGGACATGGGCACTCCCTCGTTGGGTTGCTGTTGTCGAGAACGAATTCGCATGCGCAGTGTCCATCAGGAATCGCGGACATCGCGGTCTGGACGAAAATGATGTCCGTACACGGCGACAAGAATGGTCGGGGGGACATCGTCTTGAAAATGCGCAGCTTGCAGGATCTGGGCGCCATGCGTGACGCGCTCGCACGCGCCCAGCGCGAGGCGGCGGAGGCAGCGTGGCGTGCGGCCGAGGAGAAGGCGCGCCTGGACCGCGAACGCCGGCAGTTCGAATTGGCCGTCGGCGTCGTCAAGGCGCTCAAGGTGGCCCCGCGCGCCGACCTGCGGCCGCCTCCTCCGGTTGCGTATCCGCGCCAGAAGGAACTCGACGAGGCGCGCGCACTGGCCGAGGCGATGTCCGACGAAGTGGACGTCGAATCGCTGCTGCTGACCGACGACGGCCTGGGCTTCCGGCGGCCGGGCGTGTCGCTGGACGTGCTGGGCCAGTTGCGCAAGGGCAAGTGGTCGATTCAGGACCAGCTCGACCTGCACGGCCTGCGCCGCGACGAGGCGCGCGAGGCGGTGGGCGCGTTCATCCGCAGTGCCGAACAGCGCGGGCTGCGCTGCCTGCGCGTGATCCATGGCAAGGGCCACGGGTCGCCGGGACGCGAGCCGGTGCTCAAGTCCAAGGTGCACAAGTGGCTGGCGCAACGGCAGGAGGTCATCGCGTTCGCGCAGGCCGCCGGCCCGCAGGGCGGCGCCGGCGCGGTGATCGTGCTGCTGGCGGCCTGAGGTGGCGACGCACGTGATCTCCTGCGGCGTGGTGCTGGCCAACCGACGCGGCGACATCTTCGTCTGCCACACCACCGGCACCGCGCGCTGGGACCTGCCCAAGGGCCTGCCCGACACCGACGAGGCGCCGCGCGACGCCGCCGTGCGCGAGGCCTGGGAGGAAGCCGGCTTGCGGCTGCCGGCGCAGCGCCTGGTCGACCTGGGCGTGTTCGACTACCTGCCCGCCAAGCGCCTGCACCTGTTCGCGCTGCGCGTCGCCGACGACGCCATCGACCTCTCGCGCTGCAGCTGCCGCTCGTTCTTCCCGCACCACCGCACCGGCGCCGACACGCCCGAGACCGACGCGTGGGCCTGGCAGCCTCGCTCGGACCTGAGTTCGTGGTGCGGCAAGAACATGTCGCGCGTGCTGCGCGCGATCGACTGGGCCGCCATCGACGCGCTGCCCGAGGTCGCGCACGTCCAGATCGACGGCTAGAGGCCTGTTCGCCTCGAGCAGCCACACGCCGCTGCCGGAGGTGTCTGGCATCTTTTCGTTCGCGCTGCGATGCTCAAGAACGGGATCATGGTTTCGCGAACGACAAGGTGCCTGACATCGACCCGGAGGGGGCCGGCGCCAGGCACTTCCCCGGATCGCAAGAGGCGTCGCCAGCTCCGGCATCGCCATTGCGATCCGGGGAAATGCCAGGCACCTTCCGGCACGGCCGTCGCTCATGGACTGCAAGACATCTTCGAAGAAGGCCGGCGCGGCCAGGCAGGTGGCCGGGGCGCTATTTCTTCGCGAACGGCTTGCTGAGAAAGCGCGAGCCCACGAGTCCGAAGCGCCAGGGTTGGTCGACGGCCTTGGAGATGCCGATGCGCGGCCCGACCACGGCCTGCGTCGCCTCGTCGGGCGCGGCCACGAAGAACGGCGGGCGATCCAGCGGCAGTCCGTAGTGCGCCAGCGTGATGCCCAGCGCCTGGCCCAGGCGGCCCGGGCCCGA
>JBJMWF010000207.1:0-8567 GCA_045810265.1 Vitreoscilla sp.
CACCAAAACAATCGGAGACAAGTCAATGAAGATCCACCACGCGCCGTCGTTCCGGCGAACCCGCCTCGCCTCGGCCTGCGCACTGCTGCTGGCCGGGGTCACGGCGGCACAGGCGCAGGGTGCGGCGTCGGCCGCCGCGCCGGCCTCCGCGGCGAGCGCCGGCGATCGTTCCGACGTCCAGAGCGTCACGGTCACCGGCATCCGCGCCAGCCTCGAGACCTCGCTCGCGCTCAAGCGCGATGCGCACGGCATCGTTGACGGCATCACCGCGGAAGACGTGGGCAAGTTCCCCGACACCAACCTGGCCGAGGCCATGCAGCGCATCAGCGGCGTGTCGATCGACCGCGTCGCAGGCGAAGGGTCCAAGGTCACGGTGCGCGGTTTCGGCCCCGACTACAACATGATCCTGTTGAACGGCCGGCAGATGCCCGCGACGACGGTGGCCGACACCGGCCCGTCCGGCTCGCGCGCGTTCGACTTCGCCAACCTGGCCGCCGAATCGATCTCCGGCCTGGAGGTCTGGAAGACCAGCCGCGCCGCGCAGCCGGCCGGCGGCATCGGCGCCACCATCAACATCAAGACGGCGCGCCCGCTGGAGAACTACGGCGGCCGCATCGCCTCCTTCGGCGTGCAGGGCCTGTGGGACCAGGCCAACAAGCGGCTGCCCATCAGCGACCGCGGCGACCAGCTGACGCCGGAGATCTCGGGCATCTACAGCGACACCTTCGCCGACCGCACCTTCGGCGTGGCGATCACCGGCAACTACGAGGTGCGCAACGGCGGCTACAACTCCGCCGGCGTCACCAACGGCTGGCGCAATTGCCTGGCCAGCCAGGACAACACGAACTGCTGGGGCGGCATTCCGCAGTCGGGCCCGGGCATCACCAACCGTCCTTCCGGTTCGGGCATCTACTCGGTGCCGCAGAACATTGACTATGCCGTCAGCGGCATCCACCGCGAGCGCCTGAACGGCCAGCTGACGCTGCAATGGCAGCCGGCCCGCAACTTCACCGGCACGCTGGACTACACCTATTCGCAGAATCGCCTGGACACCAAGCGCAACGACATCTCGTCGTGGTTCAACTTCGGGCCGTCGACCAGCAGCTGGACCAACGGCCCCGCCGCGACGCCGCTGATCTACTCCGAGTTCCTCAACGACCCCGGCCACCTGGACAAGGACGGCAAGCCCAGCCCCGGCGCGGCCGACGTCGCCATGGGCGTGGCCAAGTTCGGCGTCGAGACGACGCTGCGCTCGCTGGGGGTGAACATGGCGTGGAAGCCCAGCGACACGATGAAGATCGAGATGGACGCGCACTCGTCCAGCTCGATCTCCGGCTCGGACAACCCCTACGGCACCAACAACGTGATCGGCACGGCCGCCTTCAACCGTGGCAACACGACGGTCGACTTCTCGCACGACTTCCCCGTGATGAGCCTGGCCAACACCACGCGCGATGCGTCGCTGCAGCAGGTCACCGGCTCGTCGTTCCGCAACAGCTACATGAAGGCCGAAGTCGACCAGCTGCAGCTCAAGGGCGCCTGGGAGGCCACCGACCAGTCCTCGGTGGACTTCGGCCTGAACCTGACCCACGTCAAGAACCGCACCGCCTATGCGAACGTCCAGCAGGACAGCTGGGGCGGCGCGACCAACGCGGCCGACTATCCGGATGCCATCTGGCACCCCGACACGCTCAACAAGTACTTCAACCGCATGAGCGGCAGCAGCGATCCAGCACTGTTCAATACCTGGTTCACCGACAACTTCGAGCAGGTGCGCAGCATCGCGGCCAAGGTGGGCGACCCGAAGCACTACGTCGCCTCGTCCGACTTCGACGGCCCCGGCGGGACCGACCGCAAGACCAAGGAAAACACGCTGAGCCTGTATGGCCAGTACAACCGCGACTGGGAGACCGTCGGCATCCCGATGAACCTGTCGGCGGGCCTGCGCTTCGAGAAGACGGAAGTCACGGCCGCGGCCGTCGTGCCGACCCCGGCGGGCTCGAAGTGGGGTTCGGTCAACGAATTCGACCTGACCTACGATGGCTTTGCGGCAACCACCCAGAAAGGCAGCTACAAGTTCTTCCTGCCCAGCATCGACTACGACGCGACCCTGCGCCACGACGTGAAGCTGCGCCTGAGCTACGGGGACACCATCGCACGTCCGGGCTGGGACCAGATCCAGGGCGGCCGCTCTCTCGACCAGTTGTTCCGCGTCGACGGCGGCACCGGCTCGCAAGGCAACCCGGCGCTCAAGCCGCTGCTCTCGCACAACGTCGACGGCTCGGTGGAGTGGTACTACGGCAAGTCGAGCTACGCCTCGATCGGCTTCTTCCACAAGAACGTCCAGAACTTCATCGGCCAGAGCCAGCAGCCCTACAACCCGGCGGGCATCACGACGCCGGTGGCCGGCACCTACTGGAACGCGGCGGTGACGGGCGGCTGCACCACCGTCGACCTGCAGTGCATCCGCGACTACATCTTCACGCACTTCGACGGCCAGCCGGGCGTGACACGCAACCCGGTCAACGATGCGAATGGCCACCCGACGGGCACGATCACGGGGCAGCCCGGCGACCCGCAGCTGAACTTCAAGATCAACACGCCGGTCAACCAGCACTCGGCCAGCCTGCGCGGTTTCGAGTTCAACGTGCAGAACGCGTTCGGCAACAGCGGCTTCGGCGTGACGGCCAACTACACGCTGGTGATGTCGGGCCTGAAGTACGACAACTCCAACATCAACGACCAGTTCGCGCTGGTGGGCCTGAGCAACTCGGCCAACCTGGTCGCGTTCTACGAGAACCAGTCCGTCAACGTGCGCCTGGCCTACAACTGGCGCGGCAAGTTCCTGGCAAGCACCTTCGACGGGGCCGGCCCGAACCCGGTCTACACCGAGCCCTACGGCCAGCTGGACATGACGCTGGGCTACAACGTGGATCAGCACCTGTCGTTCCAGCTCGACGCGATCAACCTCAACGATGGGGTGCTGCGCCAGCATGGCCGGACCAAGCAGGAGCTGGAGTCGATCACGCAGACGGGCCGTCGCTACATGATCGGTGCGCGCTACAAGTTCTGAGCCAGAACCCGCACGGCCCGCGCCGTGCCCCCCACGGCGCCGTCCGCCGGTTCCCCCTGGGAATCGCCGGGTGGCGTCGCTTTTTCCAGCCCGGCATGATGGCCGCAGATGAAGATGCGCAGCAACGATGACGTGCGACACGTCGTGATCCTGGGAGGCGGCTCGGCCGGCTGGCTGACCGCCGCCCTGCTCGCCCGCGAGCACCATGCGGGCGAGCCGGGCGGCCTGGCCATCACGCTGATCGAGTCGCCCAACACGCCGCCCATCGGCGTGGGCGAAGGCACCTGGCCGTCGATGCGCGATACGCTGCGCCGTATCGGCCTGAGCGAGACCACGCTCATTCGCGAGTGCGACGCCTCCTTCAAGCAGGGCTCGCTGTTCCAGGGCTGGATGCGCGGCGCGAGCGCCTGCGAAGGCGACCGCTACCGCCATCCGTTCTCTCTGCCGCTGGGCTTCGGCGACGTCGATCTGGTAGCCGGCTGGCTGCAGCAGCACGGCGACCGGCCGTTCGCGGAGGTGGTCAGCGCGCAACCGCACCTGTGCGCGGCGGGCCATGCGCCCAAGCAGGCGACGACGCCGGAATACGCGGCAGTCGCCAACTACGGCTACCACTTCGATGCCGGCAAGTTCGGCCTGCAGCTGCGCGAGCACGCGGTCGCGAAGTTGCACGTGCGTCATGTCTCCGACGACGTCGAGCAGGTGCTGTCGCACGAGAGCGGTGACATCGCCGCGCTGCGCACGCGCGCGCACGGCGACATCGCCGGCGACCTGTTCATCGACTGCTCCGGCATGGCCTCGGTGCTGATCGGCCAGCACTTGGGCATCGCCGCGCGCTCGTGCAGGCACCTGCTGTTCAACGACACCGCGCTGGCCCTGCAGGTGCCCTATGCGACGCCCGACGCGCCGCTCGCGTGCGAGACGATCGCCACCGCGCAGACGTCAGGCTGGACGTGGGACATCGGCCTGCCGGCACGGCGCGGCGTGGGGCTCGTCTATTCCAGCGCCCACCTGTCCCATGACGCGGCCGAACAGCAGTTGCTGGCGCACATCCGTCGCACCGACGGGCCGCCCGACCTGGGCACGCCGCGCCGCATCGCGTTCGATCCCGGCTACCGCGAACGCTTCTGGCATCGCAACTGCGTCGCGGTCGGGCTGTCGGCCGGCTTCGTCGAGCCGCTCGAGGCCTCGGCGCTGGCGCTGGTGGAGATGTCGGCCGCGATGATCAGCAACGAGATGCCCGCCACGCGCGAGGAGATGGCCATCGTCGAGCGCCGCTTCAACGACGCGTTCACCTACCGCTGGGAGCGCGTCGTCGAATTCCTCAAGCTGCACTACGTGCTGAGCCGGCGCGACGACAGCGACTACTGGCGCGAGCACCGGGAGCGCGCGTCGATGCCCGAGCGCCTCTCCGAGCTGCTCACGTTGTGGCGCCATCGGGCGCCGTACCGGCACGACTTCTTCCGCGTGGAAGAAGTGTTCCCTGCCGCGAGCTACCAGTACGTGCTGCACGGCATGGGCTTCCTGCCCGAGCCGGGCGCGCGCCTGCGTCACGCGAGCGCGGGCGAGGCCGCCGAGCCTTATTTGCGCGAGACCGCCCACCTGGCGCGACGCATGCTCGGCGCCCTGCCGCTGCAGCGTCCGCTGATCGCCCATATCCGCGCGCACGGCCTGCCGCGCGGCTGAACCGGAGAGTCGCTTGAAACCCGTCCAGCTCGACAACAACACCCACCGCGACCTGCGCGTCATCACCACCCGCGGCGCGGCCTGGGGCGACGACCAGATGACCTCGCCGGTCTTCCTGTCGGAGTTCCGCAGCGTCCAGGCCTGCTACCCGATCGTGTTCCAGCGATCCGACGACGGCCCGGGCATGCTGCCCGTCGCCCTGCTGGGCCTGCGGTCGGGCGAGAACCTGTTCCTGGATGCGCGCGGCTGGGACGCTCCCTACATCCCGCTGGCCATCGAACGCGGCCCGTTCATGATCGGCCGCGCCGCCGACCAATTGGTGATCCACGTCGACATGGACAGTCCGCGCATTAGCCGCAACGAGGGCGAGCCGGCCTTCCTGCCGCACGGCGCCACCACCGAGTACCTCGAGCACGTGAACTCGGTGCTGGCGACCATCCACCAAGGGGTCGAGGCCATGCCGGCCTTCGTCGCCGCGCTGCTGCGCCACGAGCTGCTCGAATCGTTCGTGCTGGACGTCGCCGCCGCCGACGGCTCGCAGAACCGGCTGGCCGGCTTCCACACCATCCACGAGGAGCGCCTGGCCGCACTCGAGGCGCCGGCGCTCGCCGAGCTGCACGCCGCCGGCTGGCTGGCGGCGATCTACATGGTGCTGGCCTCGACCGCGCACATGCGCGACCTGGTCGATCGATACAACAAGCGGCTGGCGCAACACGCATGACCCCTGTGCGAGAACTCGCCGGTGCCGTCTCGGACGCGATGTCCGACGCGCGCCTGCGCGACACGCGCCCGTGGGTGCAGCGCGGACTGGTGGCGGGCTGGCCCATGGTGCAGGCCGCGCGCCGCTCGACGGCCGACGCCATGGCCTACCTCAAGAGCACCTGGGGCGGCGAACTCGTGGGCATGCTTGTCGCACCGCCCCGGATGCAGGGCCGCTTCTTCTACAACGACACCCTCACCGGCATGAACTTCGCGCGCGAGAAAGCGCCGCTGGACGTCGTGCTGGACGCGCTGCTGAAGATGGCCGAGGAGCCGAACGCGCCCGCACTCTACGTCGGCTCGACCACCATCGACACCTGCCTGCCCGCGTTTCGCGCCGCCAACGACCTGCCGTTCGGCGATCGCGATCCGCTCGCCAGCATCTGGCTGGGCAACCGCAGCCGCATCGCCGCCCACTTCGACCTGCCCGACAACCTCGCCTGCGTCGTCGCCGGCCGGCGCCGCTTCACGCTGTTTCCGCCCGAGCAGCTGGCCAACCTGTACATCGGCCCGCTGGACGTCACGCCCGCGGGCCAGGCCGTCAGCCTGGTGGACTTCGCCAAGCCCGATCTCGAACGTTTCCCGCGCTTCGCCCAGGCGCTCGAACACGCGCAGGTCGTCGAGCTCGAGCCAGGCGACGCCGTGTTCATCCCCAGCATGTGGTGGCACCACGTGGAATCGCTCACGCCATTCAACGTGCTGGTGAACTACTGGTGGCGCCAGTCGCCCGACTACATGGATTCGCCGATGGGCGCCCTGATGGCCGCGCTGCTGACCCTGCGCGACCTGCCGCCCGCACAGCGCCAGATCTGGCGCGGCGTGTTCGACCACTACGTGTTCGGGGCCGACGACAGCACCGCTGCACACATCCCGGCGCATGCGCGAAGCGCCCTCGCGCCCCTGACCGAAAGCGGCGCGCGCAACCTGCGCCAGGCATTGCTCAACCGATTCAAACGCTGAGGCCGACATGACCGCAGATACCCCTGACCGTACACGCCAACCCGTCCGCCGCGTCGTCATCGCCGGCGGCGGCACCGCCGGCTGGATGACCGCCGCCTGCCTGGGCAAGACGCTGGGCAAGGGCCTGGACATCCGGCTCGTCGAGTCCGACGAGATCGGCACCGTGGGCGTCGGCGAGGCGACCATCCCCACGCTGCTGACCTTCCACAACCTGGTCGGCATCAACGAGCAGGAGTTCATGGCCGAGACGCAGGCGGTGTTCAAGCTGGGCATCCAGTTCGAAAACTGGCGCGATGTGGGGCACCACTACATCCACAGCTTCGGCACCACCGGCCAGGATCACTGGACCGCCGGCTTCCAGCACTTCTGGCTCAAGGGCCGCGAGCGCCAGCTGGCGCGCGACTACGGCGCCTACTGCCTGGAGCTGCGCGCCGCCGAGGAAAGCCGCTTCGCGCACCTGCCGCGCACCGGCATGAACTACGCGTTCCACATGGACGCCACGCTGTACGCGAAGTACCTGCGCAAGCTCAGCACCGGCCACGGCGTGCAGCGCATCGAGGGCAAGATCGCCGAGGTGCTGCGCCATCCCGGCGGCGACATCGCCGCCCTGAAGCTCGCCGACGGCTCGCTGCTGGAGGCCGACCTGTTCGTCGACTGCACCGGCATGCGCGGCCTGCTGCTGGGCGACACGCTGGGCGTGAAGCTGCAGGACTGGAGCCACTGGCTGCCCTGCGACCGCGCGGTCGCGCTGCAGACGCAATCGGTCGTACCGGCCGTCCCCTACGTGCGCTCCATCGCCCACCCGTTCGGTTGGCAGTGGCAGATCCCGCTGCAGCATCGCGTGGGCAACGGCATGGTCTACAGCAGCCGCCACGTCAGCGACGACGAGGCGCTCGCCACGCTGCTGAAGAACGTGCGCGGCGAGGTGCTGACCAAGCCGCGCGTGATTCCCTTCAAGGCCTGCCAGCGCGAGAGCGTGTGGGAGCGCAACTGCGTGGCCATCGGCCTGTCCAGCGGCTTCCTCGAGCCGCTGGAATCGACCAGCATCCACCTGATCCAGCGCGGCATCATCCGCCTGCTGCAATGCTTTCCCAACGAAGGCGTGCGCCAGGTCGACATCGACGAATACAACCGCCAGACGCGCGACGAGATGGAGCACATCCGCGACTTCATCATCCTTCACTACAAGGTCACGAACCGCGCCGACAGCCCGTTCTGGAACCACTGCCGCACGATGGCGGTGCCCGCGTCGCTGCAACACCGCATCGACCTGTTCCGCCAGAGCGCCCGCGTCTTCCGCTCCCCGCACGAACTCTTCGCCGAGAACTCGTGGATCCAGGTGATGCTGGGCCAGGGCATCGAGCCCGGACAGCACCACCCGATCGCCAACCTGATGGGCGACGCCGAGCTCAACGGCTTCCTGGAAGAGATCCGCGGCGGCGTCGAACGCACCGTCGCGCAACTGCCCCCGCACGCCGAGTACGTCGCCCGCTACTGCGAGCGCCCCGGCCAGCCCGCCAAGCCCATGCCGGCCGCCGCCTGACCCCCGCGCGGTGAGCCCCCAGCCATTTCCGGCCGTAAAATCCTCTGCTATAGTCTTGGGCTGATGGGGGCGTAGCTCAGCTGGGAGAGCGTCGCGTTCGCAATGCGAAGGTCAGGAGTTCGATCCTCCTCGTCTCCACCAATCGATTCAAGGGCTTGGCTTCGGCCAGGCCCTTTTTCTTTGGGCCGCGCGGGTCGCGATCGTCGATCGTGCCTCAGACCAGGCACCTTCGTCAGGGCACCGGCGTGATGCGCACCATCAGCACGCCGTGCGGCGCTACCGTGCCGCTGTAGCGGCCCTGGATGCGCCTGCTGACCTTCTTGCTCCACAGATCCTTGACGTCGGCCTTGAGGCCCGCAGGCAGGTTGAGCTGGTCCCAGTCGACGCTGATCCCGGCCGGCATGGCGCTGCGGTTGAACAGCACCACCGCGTGGTCACCGCCCTTGAGCGGCCGGGCCCAGATCTCGAGCTCGCCCTGCTTCCAGATGCGGCGCGCCTGCTGGCCGAGCGGGTCCTGGTCGATGGCGATGACGTCCGCGTTGGTGAGGA
>JBJMWF010000208.1:0-11231 GCA_045810265.1 Vitreoscilla sp.
AGAAGGGCCGCTATCGCCAGTTCCACCAGCTCGACGTCGAGGCGCTCGGCTTCGCCGGCCCCGACACGGACGCCGAACAGATCCTGCTGACGCGCGCGCTGCTGCGCGAGCTGGGCCTGAAGGAGGGCGATCACATCCGCCTGGAGATCAACAGCCTGGGCCAGCCGGCCGAACGCGCCGCGCATCGCGCTGCGCTGGTCGGTTATTTCGAGGCCAACGCCACTCAGCTGGACGAAGACTCGCGCCGTCGCCTGCTGACCAATCCGCTGCGCATCCTGGACAGCAAGAACCCGGCGATGCAGGAGATGATCGACGCGGCGCCCAAGCTGATGGCGTTCCTCGGCCCCGAGACCATGGCGCACTTCGACGCCGTGCGCGCGGTGCTGGACGCCGTCGGCCTCGAGTACCGCATCAACCCGCGCCTGGTGCGCGGCCTGGACTACTACAACCTGACCGTGTTCGAGTGGATCACCGAACAGCTCGGCTCGCAGGGCACCGTCTGCGGCGGCGGCCGCTACGACGGACTGATCGAGCAGCTCGGTGGCAAGCCGGCGCCGGCCGTCGGCTGGGGTCTGGGCATCGAGCGCCTGCTGCTGCTGCTGGAGGCCGTGGGCATCACGCCGCCGGACCAGGCCCCCGACGCCTACGCCGTCGTCGGCGGCGACGCAGCCCGCGTGCCGGCGATGGCCGCCGCCGAGGCGCTGCGGGCGGCGGGCGTCTCGGTGCTGCTGCATGCGCAGGGGCCCGAAGGCCTGCCCAGCCTGAAGGCGCAGTTCAAGAAGGCCAATGCCAGCGGCGCGCGCTTCGCGCTCGTGTTCGCGGGCGAGGAACTTGCGCGCGGCGTGGTGGGTCTGAAGTCGCTGCGGGGCGGGGAGGCGGAGCAGGTCGAGCGCCCCTTGAACGACGTCGCGGCCTGGGCCGCGGAGCTGCGCAACGCATAATCGACGATTCGCCCGACTTTTCGGGGCGCCGTCTTCCTTCGCCCGTGGCCCATGCCGCGGGCGGTTTCCCGATTTCAAGATAGACCGATTCCGATGGCACAACAACTCGATCTCCAGGAACAAGAACAGATCGACGCCCTCAAGGCGTTCTGGGCCAAGTACGGCAACCTGATCATGTGGAGCGTCACGCTGGTGCTGGCGGCCTTCGCGGCCTGGACCTGGTGGACCAAGCTGGAACGCGACAAGGCCGCGGTGGCCAGCACGATGTACGGCGAGCTGCAGTCGGCGGCCACGGCAGGCGACGCCAAGCGCGCCGCGCAGATCCTGGGCGACATGAAGTCCAAGGCGTCCAAGACCACCTTCACGCAGCTGGGCGCGTTGCTGACTGCCAAGACGCAGGCCGACAAGGGCGACACGGCCAACGCCACCGCCAACCTGCAATGGGTGGCCGACAACGGCAACGACGAGAACGCGGCCGTCGCCCACCTGCGCCTGGCCGGCCTGCTGGCCGACGCGAAGAAGTACGACGACGCGCTCAAGCAACTGGCGCTCGTGAAGCCGGCATCGTTCGCGGCGCTGGCGTCCGACCGCCGTGGCGACATCGAGCTGGCGCAGGGCCAGAAGGACGCCGCGGTGAAGGCCTACAAGCTGGCCTACGACGGCCTGCCCGAGACCATGCAGTACCGCATCCTGGTGCAGGCCAAGCTGACGGCGCTGGGCGCCGCGCCGGCCGCCTCCGCCTCGGGAGCCGCGCAATGAAGGCGGGGCTGACCGTGCGTGCGCGTTCGTTGCCGGGACTTGCCGCCACGCTGCTGGTCGCCGCCGGAGCCATGCTGTCCGGCTGCGCCGACGACGTCTCCAAGCCGACACCTCTCGAGCCCCTGGCGGCCAAGATCTCCGGCCACCAGGTCTGGAAGCTGAGCCTGGGCGGCGCTGGGTTCAGCGGCTTCGGGCTGGTGTCCGGCTCGGCCGGATTCGCCGCACAGGGCGTGGCGGTGGCGGGCAACAACTTCGTCATCGGCGCGCTCAATGGCGCCCTGGTCTCGGTCGATGCCGACACCGGCAAGGAGAACTGGCGCGCGGACGCCGGCGGGCGCCTGTCCACCGGCATCGGCACCGACGGCCGCTTCAGCGCGGTCGTCACGCGCGACGGCGAACTGGTGACGCTGGACGCGGGCAAGATCATCTGGCGCCAGCGTCTGAACAGCCCCGTCGTCACCGCGCCCTTCGTCGCGGGCGAGCGCGTGTTCGTGCTGGGCGTGGACCGTTCCGTGCAGGCCTTCGACGCGCTCGATGGCAAGAAGCTGTGGGTCTACGCGCGCGCGGGCGACGCCCTGACGCTGTCGCAGGCCGGCGTGCTCACCGCCTACCAGGACACCTTGCTGTTCGGGCTGGGCGCGCGCCTGACCGCGCTCGATCCGCTCAAGGGCACGGTGCGCTGGGAGGTGCCGGTGGCGGCGCCGCGCGGCACCAACGAGGTCGAACGCCTGGCCGACCTGGTCGGCCCGGCCACGCGCGTGGGCAGCGTCTACTGCATGCGCGCGTTCCAGAACGGCATCGGCTGCGTCGACGCCGAGCGCGTCACGGCCCTGTGGTCTATCAACACCGGAGGCGCACAACCGGTGGGTGCCGACGAGGACTACGTCTATGCCGGCGACGCCAGCGATCGCCTGAGCGCGCGCCGCCGCGCCAACGGCGAGTCGGTGTGGCTCAGCGACAAGTTCCAGAATCGCAAGCTGAGCGGCATGATGGCCATCGGCAAGGTGGTGGTGTTCGGCGACATGGAGGGCTATGTGCACTTCCTGGACCGCACGACCGGCACGCCGCTGCTGCGCCTGCCCACCGATGGCTCGCCCATCGTCGGCGCCCCGGTGCGCGCCGGCAGCACGCTGGCGGTGACGACCAAGGACGGCTCGGTCTACGCCTTCCGTCCCGAATGAGCTCGATGTCGCGACTGACCAGGAGCCCGCGCGCGTGAAACCCGTCATTGCACTCGTGGGCCGACCCAACGTCGGCAAGTCGACGCTGTTCAATCGGCTGACGAAGACGCGCGACGCCATCGTCGCCGACTTCGCGGGCCTGACGCGCGACCGCCACTACGGCGACGGCCGCCACAACGGCATCGAGTTCATCGTGGTCGACACCGGCGGCTTCGAGCCCGATTCGACCACCGGCATCGTCAAGGAGATGGCGCGCCAGACGCGCCAGGCCGTGGCCGAGGCCGATGTGGTGATCTTCGTGGTCGACATCCGCCTGGGCCTGTCGGTGCAGGACCACGACATCGCCCGCTACCTGCGCACGGCGCAGAAGAACGTGCTGATCGCGGTCAACAAGGCCGAGGGCATGTCCGAATCGCCCATGCTCAACGAGTTCCACGAGCTGGGCATGGGCGAGCTGCACCCGATCTCCGCGGCGCACGGGCAGGGCATCCGCAGCCTGCTGGACGCGGCGCTGGAAGGCCACGAGGCCGAGTCGGAAGACGACGAATTCGGCGCCTCGGCGATGGATCGTCCGATCAGGCTGGCCGTGGCCGGCCGCCCGAACGTGGGCAAGTCCACGCTGATCAACACCTGGCTGGGCGAGGAGCGCCTGGTGGCGTTCGACATGCCCGGCACCACGCGCGACGCCATCACGGTGCCTTTCGAGCGCGACGGCAAGAAGTTCGAGCTGATCGACACCGCCGGCCTGCGCCGCAAGGGGCAGGTGTTCGAGGCGATCGAGAAGTTCTCGGTCATCAAGACGCTGCAGGCGATCGCGGACGCCCACGTCGTCGTGCTGCTGCTCGACGCCACCCAGGGCGTGACCGACCAGGACGCCCACATCGCCGGCTACATCCTCGATTCCGGCCGCGCCGTGGTCATCGCGATCAACAAGTGGGACGCGGTCGACAGCTACCAGCGCCAGATGCTGGATCGCTCGATCGAGTCGCGCCTGGCGTTCCTGAAGTTCGCGCCGGTGATCAACATCTCCGCGCTGAAACGCCAGGGCCTGGGCCCGCTGTGGAAGAACATCGAGGACGCGCATGCGTCGGCCAACCGCAAGATGTCCACCCCGGTGCTCACGCGCCTGCTGATGGAAGCTGTCGAGCACCAGCAGCCGCGCCGCGACGGCATGTACCGCCCCAAGATGCGCTACGCGCACCAGGGCGGAATGAATCCCCCCATCATCGTGGTGCACGGCACCTCGCTGGACCACGTCACCGACGCCTACAAGCGCTTCCTCGAGGGGCGTTTCCGCGACCATTTCAAGCTGGTGGGCACGCCGCTCAAGATCGAGCTGCGATCGGGCCGTAATCCATTCACGGACAAAGAAGAATAAAGTTAACCCGTAGAACGGCGGGTGGGCTGCCGCGTGTGATAACGTGAACTCTTCCCCAACACACGTACTTTCAACACGGAGAATATCGTGAGCAACAAAGGGCAACTCCTACAAGACCCCTTCCTGAACCTGCTGCGCAAGGAGCATGTTCCGGTGTCGATCTATCTGGTCAACGGCATCAAGCTGCAGGGCCATATCGAATCGTTCGACCAGTATGTGGTCCTGCTGCGCAACACCGTCACCCAGATGGTCTACAAGCACGCCATCTCCACGGTGGTTCCTGGCCGCGCGGTGAATTTCCACGCGGGTGATGCACCGGAATGACGGTGCAGGTTGAGTCTGGCGCGGCCCTGCCGGCACCGCTTTGACCGACGACATCTCCCCCGCCGGGCGCGGCCCGCAGCTCGGCGGCTCCACGCATGGCGAACCGCCGCGGGTGATCCTCGTGGGCGTCGACTTGGGTCGCGGCTCCTCGTTCGATCCCACGCTGGACGAGCTCGCGCTGCTGGCCGAATCCGCCGACGACATCCCGGTTGCCCGCGTCACCGCCAAGCGCAAGGCGCCCGATCCGGCGCTGTTCGTGGGCAGCGGCAAGGCCGACGAGATCAAGGAACTGGTGCTGGCGCACCGCGCGCAGGGCGTGCTGTTCGACCAGGCGCTGTCGCCGGCGCAGCAGCGCAACCTCGAACGCCACCTGGGCGTGGGCGTGGCCGACCGCACGGCGCTGATCCTCGAGATCTTCGCCGCGCGCGCCAAGAGCCATGAAGGCAAGCTGCAGGTGGAGCTGGCGCGCTTGCAATACCTGTCCACGCGCCTGGTGCGGCGCTGGAGCCACCTGGAACGCCAGCAGGGCGGCACCGGCGTGCGCGGCGGCCCGGGCGAATCGCAGATCGAGCTGGACAAACGCATGATCGGCGAGCGCATCAAGCAGGTGAAGGAGCGCCTGGTCAAGGTCAAGAAGCAGCGCCAGACGCAGCGCAAGTCGCGCGAGCGCAGCGGCACCTTCCGCGTCTCGCTGGTGGGCTACACGAATGCCGGCAAGTCGACGCTGTTCAACGCGCTCGTCAAGGCCGACACCTACGTCGCCAACCAGCTGTTCGCCACGCTCGACACCACCACCCGCTCGATGTACCTGCAGCAGGTCGAGACCTCGGTCTCGCTGTCCGACACCGTGGGCTTCATCCGCGACCTGCCGCACAAGCTGGTGGAGGCCTTTCGCGCCACCCTGCAGGAAGCGGCCGACGCCGACCTGCTGCTGCACGTGATCGATGCCGCCAGCCCGCTGTTGCAGGAACAGTTCGAGGAAGTGCAGCGCGTGCTGCACGAGATCGGCGCCGACGAGGTGCCGCAGATCCTCGTCTACAACAAGCTCGATCGCCTCGACGTCGCCCAGCGGCCCGAGGGCCTGGTCGACGAGATCGAGGGCGAGCGCGGCGTGCGCACGCCGCGCGTCTTCGTCAGCGCCCTGAACGGCGAGGGCCTGGACGCGCTGCGCCAGGCCATCGCCGACGCCCTGGTGGCCAGCCAGAACGCCCCGCAGGAAGACTTCGAACGCGACGCCCGGTTCGCCCGGCCCGACCTCGACGACAATGAAGACGACAACGACTCGAAAGATTCGATTTCGTCCCCATCCTCTCCAGCATGAACATGCCCGCGAACACCTCCCCGTCTTCGGCGCCGCCATCGCGCCGGCGCGCGTTGCTGCGCAAAGTGCTCGGTCCCTTCATGGCCGCCGGCCAGGAAGGCCCGCCCGATCTCGAGGAGATGTGGCGTGACTTCACGCGCAAGCTCTCGTCGTTCTTCGGCCTGGGCAAGAAGGGCGGCGACCCTGGCAACGGCTTCCAGCCGGACGCGCGCAGCGCCGGCGTGGGCGTCGGGCTGGTCGCCCTGATCGTGGTGGTGGTATGGCTGTTCAGCGGCTCCTTCATCGTGCAGGAAGGCCAGATGGCCGTCGTCACCACCTTCGGCCGCTACAGCCACACGGTGGGCGCGGGCTGGGGCTGGCGCTGGCCGTACCCGATCCAGGCCAACGAGACGGTCAACTTCACGCAGACCACGACGGTGGAGATCGGTGCCACCAGCGGCTCGTCCTCGACCGGCCTGCGCGATTCGGCCATGCTGACGCAGGACGAGAACATCGTCGACGTGCGCTTCAGCGTGCAGTACAGCCTGAAGGATGCGCGCGCCTTCCTGTTCGAGAACCGCAAGCCGGCCGAGGCCGTGGTGCAGGCCGCCGAATCGGCGGTGCGCGAGATCGTCGGCTCCAGCCGCATCGACTCCGTGCTGTACGAGCAGCGCGGCGCGCTGACGGCGGCGCTGGTCAAGTCCATCCAGGCGCAGCTCGACACCCTCAACGCCGGCATCCTGATCGCCAACGTCAACATCGAGAGCGTCAACCCGCCCGAGCAGGTCACCGCGGCGTTCAGCGACGTCGTCAAGGCCGGCGTCGACCGTGACGCCCTGAAGAACGACGGCCAGGCCTACGCCAACCACGTCATCCCGGCGGCGCAGGGCGACGCCGCGCACCTGCGCGAGAACGCGCTGGGCTACAAGGCGCGCATCGTCAATGCGGCCCAGGGCGACGCCGACCGCTTCAAGGCGATCTATGCCGAGTACCAGAAGGCTCCGGGCGTCACGCGCGACCGCATGTACATCGACGCGATGCAGGAGGTCTACTCCAACGTCACCAAGGTGATGGTCGACACGCACGGAGGCAACAACCTGATCCAGCTGCCGCTCGACAAGCTCACGCAGGCCGCCGCGGCCACCACCGCGTCAGCCGCCGCCGCGCCCGCGCCGGCCGACGCCAGCGCGGCCACGACGGTCACCGTCTCGCCATCCGACTCCGCAGCCGATGCCCGCTCGCGCGACAATTCGCGCGGCCGTGATCGCGACAGCCGTTGAGGAGCCGAACCGTGAACAAGATCTTCCTCACGATCGGCATCTTCATCATCGCCCTGCTGGTGGTTTCGTCGTCGCTGTTCATCGTCGACCAGCGCCAGGTGGCCGTCGTCAAGACCTTCGGCGAGATCAAGTCCGTCATCACCGAGCCCGGCCTCAATTTCAACTGGCCGCTGATCCAGACGGTGTCGATGCTGGACAAGCGCATCCAGACCCTGGACAACCCGTCGCCCAGCGCGATCTTCACCGCCGAGAAGAAGAGCCTGGTGATCGACTGGCTGGTGAAGTGGCGCATCAACGACGCGCGCCAGTTCATCCGCAACAACAACGGCGAGCAGCTCAACCTCGAACGCCGGCTGGCCGCCGTCGCGCAGGCCGCGTTCAACGAGGAAATCACCAAGCACACCGTGCGAGGGGTGCTGTCCGACGAGCGCGCGCAGATCATGCAGAACGTCAAGGAGCGGCTGGAGGCCGAGTCCAAGCAGTTCGGCATCGACATCATCGACGTGCGCATCAAGCGGGTCGACTTCGTCCCCGAGGTCACCAGTTCGGTGTTCAACCGCATGATCTCCGAGCGCAAGCAGGTGGCCAACCAGCTGCGTGCCGAGGGCGAGGCGGTCAAGGAGAAGATCCGCGCGGATGCCGACAAGCAGGTGTCGGTGATCGTCGCCGAGGCCACGCTGGACGCCCAGAAGACCAAGGGCGAGGCCGATGCCCAGGCGACCCAGATCTACGGCGAGGCTTTCGGCCGCGATCCGAAGTTCGCCCAGTTCTACCGCAACCTCGAGGCCTACCGCGCCAGCTTCAACAAGAAGTCGGACGTGATGGTCATCGACACCGGCTCCGATTTCTTCAAGGCGATGCGCGGCTCGGGCGGCGGCTCGGCCGACGCGGCCTCGGCCGTCAAGAAGAAGTAGGGCCGTGGGCCTGCTGCTGGCCAGCGCGATCGGTCTGGTGCTGATCCTCGAAGGCCTGTTGCCTTTCCTCAACCCTGGCGCATGGCGCCGGGTGTTCGAGCGGGCGATGCAGATGAGCGACAGCCAGATCCGGCTGCTGGGCTTGTCCAGCCTGGCGATCGGCGTGGCGGTGCTCCTGGTCTTCGGGCCCTAGCCCTAGCCCTCGGCCCGGCGGGCGCGCCGGGCGCCGCGAAGGCTGGCTTGCGCATTTGTGCGTGGCTGGCACCCGCCCAGCGTGGCCTGGTGCGCGAAACATTCGTTCCTGCGCCCGGACACATCGGTACAATCCCGGTTTTAACCCCCTCAGCATTCTCATGACGTCTGCTTGGCTACTGCCCGAGCACATCGCCGATGTCCTGCCGTCCGAAGCGCGGCGCATCGAGGAATTGCGGCGCAAGCTGCTCGACCTGGCCCGCGGCTATGGGTTCGAGCTGGTGATCCCGCCGATGCTGGAGCACCTGGAATCGCTGTTGTCCGGCACCGGACACGCGCACGACCTCAAGACCTTCAAGCTGGTCGACCAGCTCAGCGGACGCATGCTGGGCGTGCGGGCCGACACCACGCCCCAGGTCGCCCGCATCGACGCCCACCTGCTCAACCGCCAGGGCGTGGCGCGTCTGTGCTATTGCGGCCCGGTGCTGCATGCGCGCCCCGACCGCCCGCTGGCCACGCGCGAACCGCTGCAGTTCGGCGCCGAGATCTACGGCCACGGCGGGCTCGAGGCCGATCTCGAGATCCAGGATCTGGCGCTCGACGGCCTGGCGGCCGCCGGCGTCGGCGCGCTCGTGCTCGACATGGGCGATGCCCGCATCGTCCGCAGCCTGCTGGCCGATTCCGCCCCGTCGGAACGCCGGGCGCCGGTCGACGAGATCGTCGCGGCCCTCACGCTCAAGGATCGCAGCGCGGTCGAGACCCTCACCGCTGGCCTGCCCGCCGCGACGCGCGAAGCCCTGGTGACGCTGATGGACCTGTACGGTGGCGTCGAGGTGCTCGACGAGGCGCGCCGCCGCCTGCCGGCGCATCCGGCCATCGGCGCGGCGCTGGATGACCTGGGCTGGCTCGAGCGCCACCTGCGCGCCGCCCATCCCGCCATCGAGATCGGCTTCGACCTGTCCGACATGAGCGGCTACGCCTACTACAGCGGCGTGCGCTTTTCCGTCTACGCCACCGGCTCGACCGACGCGCTGTTGCGTGGCGGCCGCTACGACGAGGTCGGCGCCGTGTTCGGCCGCAATCGTCCGGCCGTCGGCTTCAGCCTGGACCTGCGCCAGTTGTCGGCCGCGATGCCGGCGGCGCCGCTGCGCGCGGCCATCCGCGCGCCCTGGAGCGAGGATGCCGGCCTGCGGGCGGCGATCCGCGCGCTGCGCGCCGACAACGAAACAGTGGTCTGCGCCTTGCCGGGACACGACCACGAGACGCAGGAATTTGCCTGCGACCGCGAGCTGGTCGCCACCGGCAACCAGTGGACGCTGCGCAGCCTGAACGCCGCCTGAGTCCCAGCATCACCGGCCTTGGCCCGCCGACGAACTTCTCTCCTTCGAATCCGACCCCATGCAACAAGGCAACACCTCCACCATCTCGCGCGGCCGCAACGTCGTCGTCGTCGGCACCCAATGGGGCGACGAAGGCAAGGGCAAGGTCGTCGACTGGCTGACCGACCACGCGCAAGGCGTCGTCCGCTTCCAGGGCGGCCACAACGCAGGGCACACGCTGGTCATCAAGGGCGTCAAGACCGCGCTGCAGCTGATTCCGTCGGGCGTGATGCGCGACGGCGTCAACTGCTACATCGGCAACGGCGTGGTGGTCGATCCGTCGCACCTGCTGTCCGAGATCGAGCGGCTCGAGAAGATCGGCCTGGACGTGCGCTCGCGCCTGTTCGTCAGCGAGGCCTGCCCGTTGATCATGCCGTTCCACGTGGCGGTGGACAAGGCGCGCGAGGCGCAGCGCGAAGCCTGCGGCGACGGCAAGATCGGCACCACGGGCAAGGGCATCGGCCCCGCCTACGAGGACAAGGTGGCACGCCGCGCGCTGCGCATGCAGGACCTGAAGTACCCCGACCGCTTCGCGCGCAAGCTGCGCGAACTGCTGGACGTGCACAACGCGACGCTGGTGCGCCTGGGCGCCGAGCCGCTCGAGTTCCAGCCCATCATGGACCAGGCGATGCTGGCCGCCGAGCAGGTCAAGCCCATGATGGCCGACGTCGGCTACGCGCTACACAAGGCGCACCAGGCCGGCGCCAAGCTGCTGTTCGAGGGCGCGCAGGGCACGCTGCTGGACATCGACCACGGCACCTACCCGTTCGTGACCTCCAGCAACTGCGTGGCGGGCAACGCCGCCGCCGGCACGGGCCTGGGCCCGGGCATGCTGCACTACATCCTGGGCATCACCAAGGCCTACACCACGCGCGTCGGTTCGGGCCCGTTCCCGACCGAGCTCGACATCCTGGACGAGGGCGGCGTCGGCCATCACCTGTCGGTGGTCGGCCAGGAGCGCGGCACCGTCACCGGCCGCGCGCGCCGCTGCGGCTGGCTCGATGCGGCTGCCCTCAAGCGCGCCATCATCATCAACGGCATCTCCGGCCTGTGCATCACCAAGCTGGACGTGCTGGACGGCCTGTCGGAGATCAAGGTCTGCGTCGGCTACAAGCTCGACGGCCTGAACGTCGACATCCTGCCCAGCGATGCCGACGATGTCGCGCGCTGCGAACCGATCTACGAAAGCTACCCGGGCTGGTCCGAGAAGACCTTCGGCCTGACCGAATGGGATCAGCTGCCGCTCAACGCGCGGCGCTATCTCGAGCGCGTCAAGGAACTGATCGGCGCGCCGATAGACATGGTGTCGACGGGTCCCGACCGCGACCACACGATTCTTCTCCGCCACCCGTACCGCTGAAAGACGAAGGAACACGATGCTCACCGACGACGGCAAGCACCTGTACATCTCCTGGGGTGAGTACCACCAGCTGATCGAACGCCTCGCGCTCAAGGTGCACCACTCGGGCTGGCAGTTCGACCAGATCCTGTGCCTGGCGCGCGGCGGCATGCGTCCGGGCGACATGCTTTCGCGCATCTTCGACAAGCCGCTGGCCATCATGTCGACGAGCTCGTATCGGGCC